>NJBK01000060.1 GCA_005223035.1 Chloroflexi bacterium B3_Chlor | reverse complement strand
CTGGAATTCGTGGACGGTGAGGAGATTCTTCTGACCAAGGACGTGGATTCAGAGTTCATTCAGTCGGTACTTCGCGTGATTGCGGACCCGGCCTTGAGGAAGAGCCTCGGTGAGCGAGCCAGACAGAAGGTGTTGGCTCGGTACAGCTGGGAGAGGGAAGTGGGCAAGTTTGAGAGAGTGTATGAGGGGTTGGACTCCAAAGGCTAGGCAAATCGCCTGAGAACGGCACCGCTATCTGTCTGAGACGGAGTGCTGGAGCAACGTGTTGTCGTGAGAGTCTTGGTCATAATCTTCGAGAAACTGGTTCCTATCAGCGGAGGAGGTACTCCGCGGATATCCAATCTGATCAAGGCCTTCGTGGCGAGAGGGCACGAGGTCTATGTGGCGTCATCCATCGACGTGACCAGGAGAGAGGCCATTAGGCAGCTCGGATGCAAGGATTGGCTATCCCTTCAGGGGGTCAACCGGCTGGGTCGGTGGAAGATGCCGAAGTACATGCTCGCTTCTCCTTACAACATCCTACGAGTGGCTGACCTCGTTCGGAGGCTGAAGCCGGACGTCATCGTCTCCCACAATTCCATCGCCGGATACGGGGCTCTGCTGGGAAAGAGATTCAGCCCTCAATCGTTGGCCGTCTTGGATTTGACGGATCTCCTCTTCGAGTACCTGGAGGGCTATTCGGAGGGAGGATGGCTAAGGGCAGTGATGAGCAGGGGACGCCGCCTGGAGAATAGAGCCATACGGGAGTCGGACAGGATCATTACCATTAGCGAGACGATGAAAGACATACTTGTCCGATATGGGGCCCGGCCTGAAGACATTGACGTGGTGCCTGATGGCGTCGACACAAGTGTCTTCCGCCACGTTGACGGGCAGCAGTTGCGGGAGAGACACGCACCTGGCGCCAGGTACGTGCTTATCTTTCACGGGGTTATAGACCCGCAGGATGATCCCGGGTTGCTGGTTGATGCCGCCGGTTTGATCGTGGCGAAATACCCCAACGCGTACTTCTGGCTGGTGGGAGACGGGAGCGCGGTGCCCGAGCTGAAACGGAGGGTGGCCACACAGTCCCTAGAGGAGAATTTCTACTTCTCTGGTTGGGTGGAGCAGCATGCGATTCCATCGTACATTTGCGCCAGCGACATCGGTCTGGTTGTGCTCCCTGATGTCTTATCCGCTCGGGGGCGCGTTACGCTCAAGGAATTCGAGTATTGGGCTTGTGGCGTTCCAGCCATCCTGCCGCGGCTGCCAGCTCTGCAAGAGGTTGCTGAGGAGGGAGTAACTGCGCTCTTCTATCGCCCCAGCGACGCCAGTGATCTGGCTGCCAAGATCAGTCTCCTTGTTGAGGATGATGAACTCAGGGGAAAGCTAGGTTCGAGGGGACTCGCCATGGTGAGAGAGAAGTTTGAGTGGAGCAAGCTGGCGGGCCGGTTTGCGGAACTGTGCGAGAGTTATGTGGAAGGTAGTCAGAGTCTAACGGAGGTGGCATGAAAGTCCTTGTGACCAACCCGCCTTGGCCCGGCGAAGGCTACGGGGCGCGCTCGGATGTACGTTGGCCTCACAAAAGGACCGACAAGTATCTGGAGTATCCAATCTATCTGGGGTACATAGTGGCTGTGCTGGAAGAAGCTGGGGTAGAGGTGGGCTTCATCGACGGAGTGATGGAAGAGATGTCCATCGCTGACTTCTCCCGGGCAGTAAGCAGCACACGACCCGACTTGGTGGTGATCGAGTGCTCAACCCCTTCTATAGACTATGATCTGGAAACTGCCAGGGCGGTCAAGGACAGTGTGGATGGAACGTCCGTGGCGCTAATAGGATCGCACGCTACTTTCTTCCACGAGGAGATCCTCAGCGATAACCCGGCCGTAGATGCCATCTGTCGTGGCGAAGCGGAGATGACGGTCAAAGAACTAGCTCTCAGCCTCTCGAGTGGAGATGACCTGCGTCAGGTGAAGGGTCTTAGCTATCGGGAGGGAGAAGAGGTGCGGGTAAACCCTGTCCGACCGCTTATCCAGGACTTGGATTCTCTGCCTTTCCCCGCCCGACATATCGTGCGTCACGATGGCTATCGAGCCGCGATCTACTCAGGCGACTGTCCCACGGCCATGGTTAGTTCGCGAGGCTGCCCTCATCACTGTATCTACTGTCTGTGGCCGGAGACTCTCTATGGACACAAGTTCAGGGCCAGAAGCGCTGCCAATGTGGTAGACGAGATGGAGCATGTGGTCAGAGACTACGGCGTGGATGAGATATACTTCGATGACGACTGTCTCACCTTGAACAAGAACAGGGTGCTGGAGATGTGTAGGCTCCTCCTGAAGCGCGGAGTGGACGTCAAGTGGATCGTGCAGAGTCGCGTGGACACCGTCGATCGGGAAGTGTTGACGGCGATGAAGGAAGCTGGGTGCCACTATATCCTCTTTGGAGTTGAGTCGGGCTCGCCGAAGATGCTGGAGATCATGAAGAAGCGGATCTCTCTGGACAGAGGGCGGCAGGCCTTCAAGGACTGCCGGGAATTGGGGATCAGGACTCAGGCTTTCTTCCTTTTCGGAGTGCCGGGTGAGACTCAAGAAACCGTCGAGGAGACGATCGAGTTCGCCAAGGAGATAGACGCGGACAGCACTCAGTTCGCTATCGTTATCCCACACCCTGGGACTGAACTGTACGAGACGTGCATGGAGCAGGGTTGGCTCGTGTATGACCGCTGGGAGGATTTCGCGGCGGAGAACTCGCTGATCGAGACCGATCACTTGACGCGGGAAGAAGTCGAGGAGGCCAGAATCCGGGCTTACAGGCGATACTACTTCAGGCCCAGCTTTGTAGCCAAATCGGCGCTAGGGGTACGTAGCTTTCGAGATATGAAACGTCTGTTCAGGGGAGGCAGATCCGTACTGGATCGTATATCCTTCTTTGAGAGGCATGCTGGCTGAGGAGGTCAGCGGGTAGGATGGCTGTGCCGCTCCGCATCTTAGCTCGGCGAAGGGATGCCCGTGACACAGGATAGGAGAAGGCTCCTCTCACGGGCAGCAGGCGTTGCCATCGTGCTCTTGATCTTCGGCTTCTTGGCGCGCACCCTGTACCTCGGCTGGGACGAGATCGTAGCTTATGATTGGGATCTCGACTATCTTGACCTGATCATTGCTTTCTCCCTCATGCTGTCCGCTGCAGCCTTCTATGCCTACCTGTGGAAGGTCATCTTGGAGAGACTAGGTACGCCTTTGAGCTACCGGAAGAGCTATCGCATATTCTTCCTATCCCAACTAGGTCGATACCTTCCGGGAAAGGTGTGGGGTATTCTGGGTTTGGTCTACCTGAGCCAAAAGGAGGGTGTCTCCAAGGTCACATCCGGGGCAAGCGTCACTCTACAGCTGCTCCTACAAGTCGTCTCAGGCCTGATGATCTTCGCCGTCACGCTTCCCTTCTGGCGTGACGTGGATTCGGTCACGGGCCTATATGTGCTGTTTGTGTTTTTCCCCGCAGGCTTGATCCTGCTGCATCCGGTGTTAGTGAACCGTGGCCTGAATCTGGCCTTGCGGGTCACAGGGCAGGCAAAGGTAGAACTGAATTGGGGGTACACCTACTTGCTGGGCCAGTTGGGTCTCTGGGGCGTCTTTTGGTTGGTGAACGGCGTGGCCCACTATTTTCTTATCAGGTCCATATATTCTTCGTCCCTTCCCCCAGTTCCGGTGCTGGCGGGCATATTTGCCATAGCTTGGGTGGCTGGCTTCTTGAGCCTGGTGACCCCTTCCGGCCTAGGAGTCATGGAGGGCACATTGGTCTTTCTTCTCAGTTTCTATTTCCCGCTTCATGTGGCAACGATTATTGCCCTATGGAGCAGATTGGCCAGGACGGTTGGCGACTTGGCATGTGCCACTATTGCCTGGGGGTCATGAACAGATGATCTGCCCTGCTGAACGCCTTGACAGAGCTTGCCGGATCCGCCGACGGATTGCCTTTCACGTGGGAGTTGTGGTGGGCCAAGAGGTCGGTTATTGATTTGCACACTAGCCCCGTGAATGTTGTCGCTTTCTATCACCCGTACGGAGCACAGCATTCAGGTCTGTTGGCTGACGCAGGTAGAACCTGTCTCTCCTTGGGTGGGTGCCCCGCAGTGTGGAGTTGAATAGTGAAAGGGAGGTCAATGGTGAAGCACCAAAGGAGCGTCACAAACGCGGTCGTTTGGGCTGTGTTGCTACTCTTCGTTTGTGCTCAACACGCTCACGCTTACATCGACCCTGGAAGCGGCAGCTATGTCCTGCAACTGATTGTCGCAGGCTTGCTCGGGGCTGGCGTCGCAGTGAGGATCTATTGGAAAAGGATCAGAGCATCTATTCTTCGCGTCTTCTCCCGCAGGCAAGGGGAGGTAGATGACTACGAGTAATGACGTTGTCCCGAGTTCCTTTCGCGATCCAAGCGGGGTCCTCTTCTGGAAAGACGGCATGCTCCATTGTCAAGTCAGTGCTATCTACCGGGCCAACTACGACCATCTGATGGAGGTGGGCCTTCATGACAGCCTAGTGGATGCGGGACTGCTGGTTCCGCGCGAGGAGGTGCCCACTGACAATGGCGCAACCGATTCCGTCTAGAAGGTGCTCAGACCGGACGTTAGCCCTCGTTCACCACTTGGTGATCGGGAACAAGCTGCCGCTCGAGAATGTGGCAGCTGCTTGCAGCAAGATCTGTGATTCGCTTGTCGTGGAATTCGTTGCCAAGGGTGACTCGCAGGCTCAAAGACTGCTGGAGACACGAGAGAGTATTCTTCAGGACTATACGGAGCAGTCATTCTTGGATGCTTTCGATGGGTATTTCGCCGTCGAGGGCTCCGTCGGCATCGATGGAATGGACAGAACCAGTTATCTCTTGCGACAGAAGGGGACGAACGCGTGAAAAGATCGGTTGTCATTCACCCTTTCCTGTTCGCGGTGTTCCCGATACTGTTTCTCTTTGCGTACAACATCGATCAATTCCCCGCAGCCGTGACTCTGTTACCGATGGCTGTCGCGGTTGGCGTCGCGGGCGTGTTGTGGTTTGGCTTGAGTCTTGTGCTGAAGGACAAGAGAAAGGCAGGATTCGTTGTCTCGCTGTTCTTGCTTCTATTCTTCTCAAACGAGAACCTCTTTGAAGCCACGAAGGGCTTGATTGCTCGAACGGACTGGATTGAGAGTTCGCTGGTACGGCTTGGGGCCTCTGCGGTTGCCGTGCGACAGTTCGTCCTGCTTGCGTCAGGGGCGTTCTTCGCTATCGCGGTCTACTTCTTCGTCAGGACGCGGAGGAGTCTACACCACCTCACGAACATCGCAAACCTCGTGGCTGGGGCAGCGGTTGTGATCTCCATCACGAATATCGGGATCTATGAGGCCAGTGCCAGATTGGGCCTTCCTGGCGATGTTGGCGGGGAATCCCCAGAGATTCCGCTGGCTGATTTGTCCGGCGAAACGGCGCTTCCCGATATCTACTACATCATCGTGGATGGATATGCCAGAGGGGATGTGCTCCAGGAGATATACGGCTATGAGAACAGCGAATTCCTCGACCACCTCGCGACGCAGGGCTTCTACGTCGCCGACAGGAGTAGAGCCAACTACTGCCAGACTGCCCTTTCGTTGGCTTCGTCCCTGAACTTGAAGTATCTCGACTATCTGGCAGAGCGCGTTGGCACGGACTATCGCCGGCGCGGCCCGCTGGCCGACGCAATTCGCGACAATACGGTCTTCCGCTTTCTCAAGCAACGCGGGTACGCAATCGTAACGTTCGCATCTGGCTGGTCTGCCACGGAGGTCACGAGCGCTGACGTTTACATGGCTGCCCGCTGGACGCCAGGGGAGTTCGAAGCTGACCTCATCGACATGACCCCTATTCCCTTCGTGGGACGTGCGGTCGGGGTTGGTGCCTTGTACGATACGTACGGTTTGCAGAGAGAAAGGATCCTGTACACATTTGACCATCTGGCGGACGCGAGGGAAGTCGAGGGTCCCGTGTTTGTTTTTGCGCACGTTGTGGCCCCCCATCCTCCATTTGTGCTGGGGCGGGACGGTGAGGCCATTGATCCTGGGTTTGGGTTTACACTCAAGGATGGGAACCATGTGATCAAGGAAGGGCGGCTTACGAGGGATGAGTACTTGAGGGGTTACGTGGACCAATTGATGTACACCAACCGTAGGCTTCAGTCGACGCTGGATGAGATTCTATCACGGTCGGCGGAACCTCCGATCATCATCTTGCAGTCTGACCACGGTCCGGGGTCGAGGCTTGACTGGGACGATCCATACAACACGGATTTGAAAGAGAGACTCTCTATCCTGAATGCGTACTACCTGCCGGGCAAGGGCAGCACAGAGCTGTATGCTGGAATCACCCCTGTAAACACCTTCAGACTGATATTGGACCTGTATTTCGGCACGGACTGCGGGTTGCTCGAGGACGACAGCTACTTCTCAACCTGGAGTCACCCTTACGCCTTCATTGATGTGACAAACGAGTTGGACTACAATACCAGCCGAGTACCCCGGGACTGATAGGTCCATTAGCTTGCACTGTGCAGGCCTGTTCTGTGGCAGTACAGTTCCGATGTGGGCGTGGCTTCTCATATCCCGGATGAATGATCTGCTCGGTGGTTTGAGTCCGGCCAGCAGACCCCGGAACCGACCGGCGTAGCCCTTCGTGGGGTGCTGCATCTTGTCCCCAGAAGGTGCAAATAGAAACTCAGGTCAGATATCATGATATAGAAAAGGGGGCCGACTCCGCGTGACCAAATCGCTCGTTATTCACCCCTTTCTGTTCGCGGTATTCCCGATACTGTTTCTCTTTGCGTACAACATCGATCAATTCCCGGCAGCCGTGACTTTGTTACCGATGGCTGTCGCCGTTGGCGTCGCGGCCGTGTTTTGGCTTGGCCTGAGTTTTGTACTGAAGGACAAAAGAAAGGCGGGATTCATTGTATCGCTTTTGTTTCTCCTATTCTTCTCATACGAGAACCTCTTTGAAGCCACGAAGGCCTTGATTGCTCGGGTGGACTGGATCGAGGGCTCGCTGGTACGGCTTGGGATGTCTGTGGTTGAGGTACGACAGTTCGTCCTGGTTGCGTCAGGGGCGTTCTTCGCTATCGCGGTCTACTTCTCAGTGAAGACGCGGAGGAGTCTGCACAGCTTCACGAACATCGCGAACGTCGTGGCTGGGGCCGCGGTTATGATCTCCATCACGAACATCGCGATCTATGAGACCAGTGCCAGATTGGCCCTTCCTGGCGACGTTGGCGGGGAGACCGCAGAGATTCCACCGGCGGATTTGTCCGGCGAAACAGCGCTTCTCGATATCTACTACATCATCGTGGATGGATATGCCAGAGGGGACGTGCTCCAGGAGATATACGAGTACGACAATAGCGAATTTCTCGACCACCTGGCGAGTCAGGGCTTCTACGTCGCTGACAGGAGTAGAGCCAACTACTGCCAGACTACCCTTTCGCTGGCTTCGTCCCTGAACTTGAAGTATCTCGATGATGTGGCCGAGCAGGTTGGCACGGACTATCGCCGGCGCGGCCCGCTGAGCGACGCGATTCGTGACAGTACGGTGTTCCGCTTCCTCAAGCAACGCGGGTACACTATCGTGGCATTCGCATCTGGCTATTTTGCCACAGAGGTCACGAGCGCTCACGTTTACATGGCCGCCCGCTGGACGCCAGGGGAGTTCGAAGCTGACCTCATCGACATGACCCCTTTTCCCTTCGTGGGACGTGCGGTCGGGGTTGGTGACTGGCACGATGTGTTGGATAGGTACGGTTTGAAGAGAGAAAGGATTCTGTACACATTTGACCATCTGGCGGACGCGACGGAACTCGAGGGTCCCGTGTTTGTCTTCGCGCACATTGTGGCCCCCCACCCTCCATTTGTGCTGGGGCGGGACGGTGAGGCTGTTGATCCCGGTTACGGGTTCACATTCAACGATGGGATCCATGTGATCAAGGAAGGGCGGCTTACGAGGGATGAGTACCTGAGGGGTTACGTGGACCAATTGATATACACCAACCGCAGGCTGCTGTCAACGCTGGATGAGATCCTATCACGGTCGGCGGAACCTCCGATCATCATCTTGCAGTCGGACCACGGTCCGGGGTCGAGGTTTGACAGGCACGATCCATACAACACGGATTTGAAAGAGAGACTCTCCATCCTGAATGCGTACTACCTGCCGGGCAAGGGCAGCACAGAGCTGTATGCTGGAATCACCCCTGTAAACACCTTCAGACTGATATTGGACCTGTATTTCGCCACGGACTGCGGGTTGCTCGAGGACGACAGCTACTTCTCAACCTGGAGTCACCCTTACGCGTTCATTGATGTGACAAACGAGTTGGACTACAATACTAGCTCAGAACCTCCGAACTGATAGGTCCATTCGCTTGCACTGTGCAGGTCTGTTCTGTGGCAGTACAGTTCGGATGTGGACGGGCTTTGTGACATCTCGGACAAATGATCTGCCCGGCAGTCTGAGTCTAGCGAGTGCAGCCAGAAACCAGCCCACGCAGCTCCCTGTGGTCGCGTTTCATCCTGTGCCGTCCATCGTCCGGGTCAGCGCTTCTGGACATCGACCTCTAGAGCTGCCAAATACATCCTGAGCAGCTGGATTATCAGGTATGAGTTAGGGAGATTAGTTGTGTACCGACGGCCCGCAAACCCGTTGAGGAAGGCTATTACACGTCACGAAGGGCTCTTCCGCGCCGTGGTGGTCGGCATCGTCCTGACGTTGCTGATTTGGCTAGGCTTCTTCGCACGGTATCAGTACGCTGCTTCATCCAGTCCCTTCTGGGACGAGTTCATCACCTTATGGAGCGCTCGCAGGATCATAGAGGGGGCCATGTCTCCCGTGCAGTGGGGACCAGGAGCTGATGCTCTTCTCTTTCGCGACTTTGAGGCTCTTGCCCTACGCATCTTCGGCTTCGACGTTTTTGTCGGCCGGGTCCCCAGCATCTTGATAAGCGTAGCAACCATCCCTGTCCTCTTCTATGTAGGAAAGCGCATGTTCTCGGTGCCCGCGGGCCTCTTTGCTTGTGCGCTCATGACGCTGAACCCTGAGCTTGTGCTCTGGGGTGCACGTGCTAGGCCATATCCACTTCTCTTGCTGCTGATCTCACTCACCGTGTTGCTGTTCTATCGGTGGATGATCCAGCCTGAAGACGCGAGCCAAATACCACGCGGCCCCGGCCTGCTCTTTGTGCTTTGTCTGGTACTCGCTCTGTTTACCCACTTGCAGACCATCTTGTTAGTGCCAGGGTTTGTCTTGGCTGCCCTAATGGCACATGGACCAGGCGTCTTCACTCGAAAATGGGTACTCCTTGTTTTTCTAGTCTGTGGGGCGGGTGCGATAGTGGTGGTGGCGTTGTTTCTCCAAAGTGAGACGATCCCTGGAGCTGTCCCGTTGAGCCAGGAGGTGTGGGCAGGCTTCGGTCATATCTACTTGGGCATCAAGAACCTAGGAGTATTCAGCAAACTCCTTCGACGAACGCCCGGGGGTTTTGTGCTGCTCCTGTTTGCCCTGGGCGGCTTGTCGTACTTGATAGCCCGGGCCTTGCATAGGACGGCTCGACGTTGGGAGCCATCCGCAGAACGGTCTGCCCGCTTGGACGAGGGTCCAGGGATTCTTTCGCTTACTCATACGGACAAACAGAACGAAGGGCTGATGCTGTTGTATGTCTTGTCACTGTCAGCCGCAGGCATAATCATTCTTCTCCTGGGGCCGGGCTGGGGAGGCGAAGTAAGATACGTCTTGTTTTTGTTGCCGATCTTCTCCTTGGTCGTGGGTGCTACCGCTGTTCGGTTCCTGGGCTTTCTTGTTGAGCGCGCAGGGGTTGGCGGTGAGGCCTTTCAGCGATGGTTGGTACTTGGGTTGGTCCTGGCGGGTGTAGGTTTGATGGGAGTGGCTCCGATAACGGACAAGCAGAGGTTTCGCCAGGAGTGGGGGTATGACCTGGCTTTCGAGTATGTGGCTGATCATTGGCGGGAGGGAGACGTCGTGGTGACGGTAGCTCCCGTGGCCTGTCTCGTGTCTTTGGAACAGTGCGACTACATCGCGATTCAAACCGCGTACGAAACCTACGCCCTAGAGGAGGATGGCAGGTTGGTGGAGGCAGTGACCAGGCTGCCTCTGATCATGACTGTTCAGGAGATGGAGGAGGTG
>NJBK01000059.1 GCA_005223035.1 Chloroflexi bacterium B3_Chlor | reverse complement strand
AGATATCAAGAGGATCTCAGCAGGATGAGCGCCGAGAGCAAGAGGGCCTTGTCTGACTTCTTGCTCGAAGTCGTCAGGACGGTGGAAGGGGAGAACGTGTAAGCCTCTCTGGAGGAAGGGCCGCTCTTTTTTTGAGAGATTTCTTTGTTTTATTAGGCTTACACCGACTACGCGACTTCAAAGGGGAGGCTCTTCAGCAAGGTGGCGATTGCGACGGACAGCAGCGTGAAAACACTGGCCGGCGCGCGAGGGGACTGCGACATGGACGAGCATATGATTGCTACGGGCGTGCAAGTTCGTCCAGCAGATTCTGGTGGCGACTCATGCGAGCGACGGTCGCCAGGAAGTCGGCTAGGGACGGGCTCCTTTCCCGCAGCACTCGCATTTGCTCTCCGATGGGGTTCGTCTCAGCGGCCCAGCCCTTTCCCGCGGCATAAGAGCCGTAGAAGGCAAAGTATGCTTGGTTCAGTTTCCTGACGTAGTGTCCCATCTCCACCAATTTCTGCCTTCTCTGCTCCATGTATGCCTCTGCCTCCTCCACCTTCCCGGCTCCGAGGAGTTCGTCGACACGGAGCCGGGTCTTGCGCATATTGGCGTTGAAACTGAACTCGTCCTCATGAACCGGCGTGGGCATTGACACTGGCTCACGGGTCATCTCCGCCATCCGGCTTTCGTAAATGTCGAGATAGAATATCCTGGCCAACTCCAGTGATAGTTCGTCGTCGACCATGCTAGCTACCGTCTCATTCATGCTTGTCAACTCTTGGCTTTGGCCATAGCCCTGGCCCAGAGGCTGGAAGAACAAGTAGTTGTGAGTCCATTCATGGATGGCCACTCTGATAGCGAAGTCGAGGGAGGTTTGCTCCACGATCACAGTGGGATAGGCGCCAACGCCCCCTGTCGGGACGGTGATTGACGAGACGTCGAGCTCATCCGTTAGACGTTCGATCTCCTCGATCTGGGTGAGACTCAGGTTTGGCTGCAGGGAGACGGTTCCTATCCTCTCTATCCTGTCCCGTCGGGAGATGATGAGGAAGTCGGGAGAGGACTGAAACTCGAATTCCACGGGTGGCATCACCCAGGGCTGAAGCAATGGTACACGCAGGGCGATGCCTTGGGAGAGGAGAATCTCTTCCACCTGGCGGCGGATTATGTTCTCCACCAGGTTCTCTGACCGCAGTCGCTCCGCTCGCCTGGCATCCAACTCAGCCTGAAGCGTGCTGATTTGTGCTGCCGCTCCATGCCTGGCCTCGGCGATCGTGATCTCGCTTTCCAGCCTGCCTATTTCTTGGACCAGGGTGAAGTACTCTCGGACCTGCTGAACCTGCGTCTCCCTGTCCAGGCCGCGGGGTTGATCAATGCCCGTTAGCCTGCTGGTCAGCTTCTCCGAGATGGTCCGGAGCTCGTAGGCGGACCAGTCGAACTTGTGGGGACCGGTGAAGGGATCAGTGCGATACTCGAAGAAATCCGCCGGATGGAGGGAGTCCCTCTTCAACGTGACCAGCATGAGGAGGAGCAACATTGAACATCTGAAGGCCTTGAACGCCCTGGACCTCATCTTTTCCGACCCTTGAGTATCGTTGCCCTATTCTATCATTGCTTCTCAGAGCAGACAAAACCTGAGCAAATCCCGTCTTGCCTGGGCGCCACACCGACCGATTTGGGCCAAGGGTTGGCAACCACAGTCGGTCGGCCGGGTTCCAGGAGAAGCGGAGATTCGGGGCAACCGCGGGACAGGTCGGCAGCTAACGACTGGTGCAATGTCGCCCCCGGTACCAAATGCCTATTGCCCCAGGGATCCAGATAGGGCATAATAGATGCGGCAGCGGATCTGGTGGGGGAAAAGGGTTCTCTCCTTGTCGGGCGGGAGGACAGCGTAGTCTATGAGTCTCTTGTTGCGCCTGCTTCTGGGACATATGGTGGGCGACTACGTTCTCCAGCCACTCCAACTCGTGGTGATGAAACAAAGGGGGTGGAGGGGCGTCCTCGTTCACGTCGCCGTAGTGGTTGTCGTCACGGTCATCCTCTTACTGCCGATTCTGGACCACTGGTGGTACTGGCTGTGGCTGATGTTCCTGGCTGTGTCGCACATCATCATTGACGGCAGTAGGGCTCTCCTGTTGACCTACTCGGAGAGGCGCGGCCTTTTGTACCTGGCTATTGATCAGGCCCTTCATGTGAGTGTGCTTGCCGTCATCGCCGCCGTCACCCACGCGTCGCTGGCCCGTAACACAGCCATCCCTGCCCTGAGCAACAGCCCCCACTGGGACCATCTGATCGCGTATATGATCGGTCTGATCTTCCTGATCTGGACTGTGCCCGTTGTGGAGAGAGAGACGATGAATGCACTTCTCACTGGAGAGGAGAGGATAGCGATCGCCGCCAGTGACAGGTGGCTAGGTGCTCTAGAGCGGGTCGGTGGCGTGGCACTGATGCTTGTTGGACTCGAGTATCTAGTGCCTTTCGCGTTTGTGCCTCGGGTTCTTCTCCAAAGGGCGGAATGGTACAACTCCCCTCTGCAGATGCGTTTCTTCGCCAAAACTGCCATCAGCTTCTCGTCGGCTGTCCTCGCTGGCATACTCCTAGCTAAGATTCCCTTACCCTTCTTCTGAGTAAAGGCTCTGCGGTCGGCGTTCGACACTGGTCCCAGCTGACGCGAGCGTGGTTGCGGCGTGTTCGACGTCTGGCGTGCCGCCGGTTCTTGCAGGTCAGGCGGGGCAGGCATTGTGGGTTCGACCTCCATGTGATATACTAGTCTCGACGAGCAGCGCCGGCTACTTGCCTTTGTGGTTCTGCAGGGCTGGCGAGTGGCCTGGAGAAACGGTCGTGTCTCGACGAGCGAGAATTGCAGCCATCGTCCTTCCAGTCGTCATCCTCTTGGCGTGCCTGGGCATCATCAGCTGCGTGAAGTATGCACGGGTGATGGGCCACGTCGCATCTCTACGACAGCACTTGGGTAACCTGGAGGCGAGAGGGCAAGGAGATCTCTTCTCCAGTCTAAGAGCGGAAGAACTGGAAGGCGTGCGCGGTGACCTGGTCGAGGCGGGGGACCATCTGGCGGGTATCAAGAGCGAGTTGGGGCCTGTCCTGGTCTTGGCCCCCCATATGGGCTGGTTGCCCCTCGTTGGCGGAGACGTGTCAGCGGCTCGAGATCTGTTGGAGATAGGCATCGGCATATCAAGCGCCGGGGACTTGATCTTCGAGGGCGTGACTCCACTGCTAGGCCTGTTCGAAGGGTCTGAGGAGACTTCTTCTGAGGTGAGCATCGGGCAGGCGGTGGCAGCGGCTCTCGCGGACGGGCAGCCTCGCTTTGCAGCAGCGCAGGCGGAGCTAGGAGCAGTCAGGCAACGCAGGGAGGGGATAGACGCCGAGCGCCTCTCACCTAAGGTGGCGCAACTCCTGGAGCGGTTGGACAGATACCTGCCCCTGTTGGAGACGGGAGTGCAAGGGCTGGTAGTGGCCCCCTATCTATTGGGGGGCGATGAGCCTCGCACTTATCTTCTCCTGGCACAGAACGAACACGAGTTGCGGGCCACTGGAGGGTTCATCAGCAGCGTGGCACTGCTGCGCATAGATGATGGGCAGATAGCGGACCTGGATTTCCGCGATAGCTACGCGGTGGATGACCTCTCCCAGGACCACCCGTTGCCCCCCGAACCGTTGGAGAGGTACATGTTGGCCGAGATATGGCTCCTTAGGGACGCCAATTGGTACCCGGATTTCCCCACCACCGCCCAGGTAGCGCGCGATCTGTACCAGTTGGACCAGGGGGTGCTGGTAGACGGTGTGATCGCTGCGGACTTGGCGGCTGTGGAATCCCTCGTGGCAGTGATGGCACCGATTCACTTGGAGGAGTACGGAGAACAGGTGACTGCGGCCAATGCGATGGACCTGATGGAACAATACTGGGCCTCGCCCGGGGGCGAGGGTCAGAGCGGTGACTGGTGGGTTCACCGCAAGGACTTCGTTGGTGATTTACTGGCCGCGATGATGCTCAAGCTGGAGACCGACCCCCGATCCGTTGAGCTTTCGAGGCTCATGGGGATGCTCCGCCGGGGGCTTGGCGAGAAGCATGTCCTAGTCTATCTACTTGATCCGACGGTGCAGCAGATGCTGGCCGAGAACGGGTGGGACGGGGCACTGAGATCGACTGGGGGCGATTTCCTGATGGTGGTCGATACCAACACGGGGTTCAACAAGGTCAATCCCAACGTGGAAAGTAGTGTGGCCTATCAGGTGCTGATCGAGGCGGATGGCAGCCTGCAGAGTCAGGTGTCGGTCAGCTATCGAAACCAGAGCACAGCCACGGAGGACCAATGTGTGCAGGAGGCGGTGTACCCACCCACTTACCAGGAGATGATGAACGGCTGTTACTGGAACTACCTGCGCGTCTACGTGCCTGAGAACGGTCAGTTGTTGCAGGGCCCGCAGGTCACCCTGCCTGAGGGTAGCCTCTCAGCCAGGGACACTGAGCTGGGCGGCACCGCCTTGCCGCCAGAGGTAGGGCCGGTGGAGAGCGCGAAGAACGTCTTCTCGACTTTCTTCGTGGTGCCGCCGGGTGGGCGACGGGAGATGCTCTTCCAGTATCAACTGCCCTCGGAGACACTGGAAAGACAGGGGACGACGACAGCATACAGGCTGCTCGTTCAGAAGCAACCGGGCACGCACGCTGTGCCTTTGCAGATATCGGTCACACTGCCGTCGGGTGGAGAGGTGGTCTCCACTTCGCCAGGGGCAAGCTCAGTGATGGGCGTAAATGTGGTGTTCGAGACTGATCTTCTCGTGGATCGGGAATTCGAGATACTATTCCGCTAGCGAGTCTCTTGCCTAGGGTTTGAGGGACCTTCTTGCGAGATTTCATCATGAACAGATTACGTTTAGTCTTTGTGCTGACGGCCGCTCTGGTCGTCTCCCTGTTCTCGTCGGGGTTAGGGATGTGGGCCGCGCCTGGGACAGATCCCCTGCGACAGACGGTTCCCACGAGGACACCTACCTCTCCTCCTGGTCCGCCGCCAGCACGCACCCCCACGCCGGGGGAAAGGGTCGAGGATACTCCCACAGCCTTGCGGCCGACGGCTACCCACACCTGGACCCCTCAGCCGGCTGCTACAGTCGCGCCTACCCTCGCACAATCTGCTACGACAACTCCACCATCGGTTGCTTCTCCTACTGGGGCCCCTGCTTCACATACGCCGATGGCTGCGTGGGATTTTGGCGATGCACCTGACCCCAGTTACCCCTCCCTCATTGCCAACGATGGCGCCCGACACTCCATCGTCCAGTTCGAGTGGCTGGGAGAAGCGGTGGATCAGGAGGAGGACGCCCGAGAGGTAGATCAGGATCTCCACGACGATGGGGTAGTGATGGGCGAGTTGGCGACCTGCACTCACGCTGATCTGCAAGTGAGGACCAGCGTGCTCAGTAGGGATGATGCCCAGCATCCTTACGATGGGGAACACCTGCTGTACCTGAATGTGCTGGTTGATTGGGATGGCGGTGGCTCCTGGACTGGAAGGGTGTCCTGTCCTCAAGGCCTGGTGGCCTCCGAATGGGCAGTCCGGAACCTGCCGATGGATGTATCTTCTTGGCCACAGGGCGCTACTTCTGCACTGGTTCCCCTAGAGTTTCCCGTAGGCCCTCGCGCCGGGCAGACCTGGGCTCGCTTCACCCTGAGCTATGGAGAGGTGATCGCCGGAGATGATTGGGATGGCAGAGGAGCGTTCGCCTTCGGTGAGACGGAGGATCACCTAGTCACCATATCCCTTGGCCCCGTCGCCGCGCTGGGGGGTGCATCGCCTACGTCGGTCATGATAGCCACATCTAAGCCCACGCCTACCCTCCCGGGCAGAGGTCTACCTCCAGTCGGCATCGCACACAGGTTGGGGGTGGCTGAACCACTGCTCTGTCTTAGCGTCGGTTTGTTCCTTGGCATCGCGCTGCTGGTACTCTTGCTCGCCTGGAGGAGAAGGGACTGGCGCGGGTTGATGGCCGGGCTCCTTCTGGCGGGACTCGTAGTGGTCGTAGGGGCCCAGCGCTATGGGGCTCGTGTAACTGATCTTCCCCTGTTTGTCAAGACGGGATCACCCAGCGTGCCGCCAACGCCTCACGAGCGTTTGATACCGACGGTCACCCAAACCGAGGCAGCAGCGGCGGAGTCCGTAGGGACTGCGCCAGAGGTGTTCGACACCCATACTCCGGAACTCAGTGTCACTCCTAGCCCCGAGGTAGCCGAACCTGGGCCACAAGCTCCCGCTTCCACACCACAGTTCGTCATCGCTACCCCCGCGGCGTCCTTGTTCTCCGACAGGGATAGGTTCGGGTTTGGTGTAGCGATGGGGCCCATAGGCCGGTACACCGTGGATCAACTTCGTGCCGGATGGTATGTTAACTGGAGGACTGATCTCAACCCTGCTCGCCCTGAAGGCATGGAGTTCGTGCAGATGATACGGGTGCGAGGCTCCAGCTTCTCTCCGAGTGGAGAGGAGTTGGAAAGCATCATCCAGACCAACCCCGGCTCCTTGTGGCTCATCGGCAATGAGCCGGACGTCGTCTGGCAGGATAATGCCACACCCAGCGAGTATGCGCAGGTCTATCACGAGGCGCACAGTCTGCTCAAGAGCATCGATCCGACCTGTAAAGTGGCGATAGCTGGAGTCTCCCAGATCACACCCCTGCGGCTGCAATACCTGGACATGATCTTGGACAGCTATCAGGACCTGTACGGTGAGATGATCCCGGTGGACGTGTGGAACGTGCACGGCTTCATCCTGCGTGAGGAGCGTGGTTCATGGGGTGTGGATATCCCTCCTGGCATGTCGCTAGACCAGGGCCGTCTTCTTGAGATGGATGACCACGACAATATGGACATCTTCCGTGAACAGATCGTGGCCTTTCGACGTTGGATGAAGGACAGAGGAGAGAGGACCAAACCTCTGATCGTGTCCGAGTACGGCATCCTGATGCCAGAGGACTACGGCTTTCCATATGAGAGGGTCAGGGACTTCATGTACGCCACCTTCGACTACTTCATGAGAGCCACCGATCTCTCTCTGGGGTACCCGGCTGACGGCAATCGGTTGGTGCAACGCTGGGCTTGGTACAGCGTCAGCGATACGACCTATGCCACGGGCAACCTGTTCGATCCGGATAGCGGACTGATAACGCCGTTGGGATTGGCGTATGGTAGCTATACGTCCTCCCACTGAGACTCCGTGATCGCTCTACTCCCTGTTCCCTTCGAGTTCTACCTGGGTTGGCCGAGAAGCGATGCTGCGCCTGAGACTATTGCAGATCTCCCATTGGGCGCAAACCATCGAGGACCGAAGGGGGTTGGCTTCCCACCAGTATGCCGTGCACAAGGGTGGCGGCGCTTGGAGGACCGAAAGGATTCCGTGCGGTGATGAGCAGAAGTACTGCACGAAGGGCGTTCCTTGGGATCGGCTTGGCGCTAGGAGTCATCTTGCTGATCCTGGCTTTCAAAGGAGTAGATCCATCGGCTTTGATGGCGGCTCTGACGAGGACTGATCCCCGCTTTGTGGCCTTGGGGTTGGTCACCGTGGGGGCGACCATCGGGGCCAAGGCCCTTCGCTGGAAGCTCCTTTTCTACCCTTCGCATGACAACCTGCGACTCAGAAGCCTCGTCTCGGCCCTCCTCATAGGCCAGACGATGAACTTCCTGCTGCCTGCCAGGCTGGGTGAGCTTGCTCGCGCCTATCTGATAGGAGAAGCAGAAGGGAAGCATAAGCTCTTTGCCTTCGGGACAATCGTAGTGGAAAAGCTGCTGGACGGCTTGATGCTCTTGCTCCTCCTGGCTGTTCTTTTTCTCGTCATGCCACTGCCAGATTGGCTGCGCGTGCCGGGTGCCACGACGGGTCTGATTCTGGCCAGCCTTTTGGCGGCTGTGCTGCTCCTCAGTGGTCAAAGAGAGAGGATTCTGGGTGCCTTGGACCGAGTTTGCCAACACTTGCCGGTTCTGAAGCAGCTCGGGTTACGACAGCGGCTGGGAGACCTGGCTGACAGTTTGAATTCCCTACGCGCCACTGATGTGAATATACGACTGCTTCTTTGGTCGCTTGCCGTCTGGCTGCTGGCGGGGCTGACCAACTATCTCACTCTGCTGGCCCTACAGATAGAAGTGCCTCTGCTGGTGGCCTCTCTTTTCGTCCTCGTTGTTATACACCTCGGCTTGGTAGTGCCCTCCTCTCCGGCGCGCATCGGCGTCTTCCACTACTTGTGCGTCCTGTCGCTTTCAGTCTTCGGCGTGGAGGGAAGTCTGGCCCTCGCCTATGGGTTCATCCTGCATTTCATCGTCGTGGTGCCCGTCATCTTTGTGGGGATCTTCTGCGTCTGGAGGGAGAACCTCAGCCTGTACCGCGTGGTCACGGAGGTTGACAGGAAGTGATAGAGGTCTCCATCGTAGTTCCGGCCTACAACGCTGGGGGTACGATAGATGCATGTCTCACAGGTCTGCTGACGCAATCCGTGCCGCGGGAGGGGTACGAGGTGATCGTGGTGGACGATGGCTCGGGCGATGAGACGAGGGAGATAGTGGGCAAGCATGATGTGCGCTTGATAGATCAGCCGCATCAGGGGCCAGCGGTCGCCAGGAATCGGGGCGTGGCGGAAGCAAGGGGGGAGATTGTGCTCTTCACCGATGCCGACTGCGTGCCGACCGAGGACTGGATTGCTGAGATGGTCAGGCCCTTCGACGATCCCGAGGTCGTGGGGGTCAAGGGTGTCTATCTCACGCAGCAGAGTGGCATCGTACCTCGCTTCGTACAGTGCGAGTATGAGGAGCGGTATGATCGCATGGCACGCCGGAGACGGATAGATTTCGTAGATACCTACGCGGCGGGCTACCGGCGGAGCGTGTTCGTCGCGGAGGGCGGGTTTGATGTGCGCTATCCCAATGCCTCGGTCGAGGATCAGGAGTTCTCCTTCCGTCTTGCAGAGAGAGGCTACAGGATGGTCTTCAACCCTCAGGCGGCTGTTTACCATCGGCATCCCCGGACACTGGGCACCTACCTCAAGCGCAAGTTCAACATCGGCTATTGGAAAGTGATGGTCTTGCAGAGACATCCTCAGAAGGCAGTGCGCGACTCTCACACTCCTCAGAGCTTGAAGATACAGATGGGGGTGGTTTTCCTCCTAATACCTGTAGTGGCGTTAGCCCTCCTCCGAGGGCTGATGTTGCCGGCTTTGGTGGCCGTAATCTTCTTCTTGGTCAGCGTTGTGCCCTTCGCCGCCAAGACCTTGCTCAAAGATCCGCTGGTAGGGGTTGTTTCACCCCTACTGCTATTCGTGCGGTCGGTGGCGTTGATACTGGGCGTGATGAAAGGCAGCTGGGACTTTCTGTTTCACAGGAAGGTTGCGACTCGAGATGCCTGAACTGCCAGAGGTAGAAACGATCAAGAACGATCTTCGACCCCTATTGGCTGGTCGTGTGATCACGGACGTGAAGGTGGCTTGGGAGGGGTGTGTCGATCGGCCACTCGCGTCCGAGTTCGGCGATCAGATAGTTGGGCGCCGCATGGAGGGTGTGGAGCGGCGAGGCAAGTTGCTCGTCTTTACACTGTCTGGTGGTAAAACGTTGCTCGTGCATCTCCGCATGACTGGCAGTTTGCTGGTCGCGGAACCCACCGCGCCATGGGGGTCTCATACCCGTCTTTCTTTTCGGTTGGACAACGGTAAGGAATTGCGATTCGTGAACGTCCGCAAGTTCGGACGTGTCTATCTGGTGGACGACCCGCAGGAGGTCGTGGGCGACTTAGGTCCTGAACCCTTGAATGAGGAGTTCGGAGTAGACGACTTCCGTGCTCTCTTCGACAACCGTCGAGGCATGATCAAGCCTTTGCTGCTGAACCAGCGATTCCTCGCTGGCCTGGGAAATATATATGTGGACGAGGCTATGTTCCAGGCGCGGCTTCATCCCCGGCGCAAGGCGCACACCCTCAGCCCGGA
The DNA here is from genome assembly GCA_005223035.1 of Chloroflexi bacterium B3_Chlor. Taxonomy (GTDB): domain Bacteria; phylum Chloroflexota; class Anaerolineae; order UBA7937; family B3-Chlor; genus B3-Chlor. The sequence continues at coordinate 229 of NJBK01000059.1, read as the reverse complement.
GGAGTTGGCCGGCCTCTACGACGCCATCCGCGACGTGCTGCGCCAGGCAATAGCGGACAAGGGGACGAGCCGGTCTGACTATGTGCGCCCGGATGGGGCAGAGGGGGGGCATCAAGAGCACCTGTTGGTCTTCGGACGAGTCGGGAAGCCCTGTCCTCGTTGTGGCGCGACCATCGAGCGGCTGGTGGTAGGTGGCCGAGGGACGTACATCTGCCCCCGGTGTCAGGAG
>NJBK01000002.1 GCA_005223035.1 Chloroflexi bacterium B3_Chlor | reverse complement strand
CGGTCATCTGCTCGACCACGTACTCCACAGTCTTGGGCGAGATTGTCCTTCTGCCCACATTGAAGGTCACTTTGTCCACCAGGTAGTTGTCTGGGGTGACCTCGCCCTTGACTACGCTTTCCCCCAGCCCCCAGTTAGCATCAATAACGATCTTAGAGCGGTCGCCTGTCAGGGGGTTGAGCGTGAACAGCACACCGGCGGTTCTGGCGTTGACCATCTTCTGCACACCCACGCTGATCAACACCTGTTCGTGGGGAAAGCCCATCTTGAGGCGATAGGAGATGGCGCGATCGGTGAACAGGCTGGCCCAGCAGTTCCTGGTCGCTTCCACCACCTCGCTGGGACCCACGACCCATAGGTAAGTCTCCTGCTGACCAGCGAAACTGGCCCTCGGAAGGTCCTCAGCCGTGGCACTGGATCGCACCGCCACGGGCAGTGCCGCCAGATTGCATTTCTCACAAAGCTGCCCGTAGGCGTCTTTGATGGCCTGTTCAGGGTCCGGCGGCACCGGCGCGGATCTGATCAATCCTCGCACCGTCTTGCCCGCCCTTTGAACGGTGCTCACATCCTCAGGATCAACCTTGGCCAGGGCATCTTGCATCTCTCGGTGGATGTTTGCCTGGGTCAGGAACTCGTCGTAGGCGCGGGTAGTGATGGCAAAGCCCGGAGGCACGGGTATCTCCGCACTCTTCATCCGACCGAGGCTCATATTCTTGCCCCCCACAAGGGGCAGGGAGTTCTCATCGCATTCCTCGAACCAAAGTACATAGGGCCTCTTCTTGCTCATCCGGTTCACCTCTCTGGTGAATAGGAGCAGGCTAGGAGCCTCCCGACGGAGAAACTGTGAGCGGCTCCCCCTCCAGCTGAAGTCACTAGGTTGTGTTCGGGGCCTGGCCCCCCGAGCCAAGTTCAGGCCCCGAACATGGTCGTCGTGCCTACCTTTCGATGGTTACCACGCCTTCGTCGGCGTTGACCTTCAGTATGTCTCCGGTCTTGATCGCCTTCGTTGCGTAACCGGTCCCCACTACGGCCGGTAGGCCATATTCCCGGGAGACGATGGCGGCATGGCAGGTCATGCCCCCGATGTCGGTGACTGCGGCCTTGATCTTGGTGAAGACAGGAGCCCAGCTAGGCGAGGTGATGGGGCAAACCAGGATCTCGCCAGGCTGCACGGTGCTCAGTTCATCAATCTCGAGGATGACCCTGGCCGGGCCCTCGACCTTGCCTGGGGATGCCGGCATGCCTCGCAGCTCCGTTATCTCCTCAGGCTTCTCCGCTGGTGCGAGCCATTGCTTGACGGTGTCGGTGGTAACGCCCCACAACATGATGGTGAAGGGTTCGGTGACCGTCTCAGGTGTGGGTCCTAGCGCAGGAGTGGGGGCCCACTCACGGAACTTCCGGAAGATCTCCTTCCGGCGCTTGACCTCTTTGGGCCAGTACATGGGCCCTCGGGGTGGTACGCCCGGTCCCACCGCCCAGGCGGTGACCAGATCGTACAGCATCTGAGGGATATCGAAGCGGTGGAAGTAGAAGATGTCCTCCTTGTCCTCCAGGAAGCCGTGATTAACCAGCAATTGCCCCAGGTCCCTTATCTTGTTCCACCAGATGGTGTGGTGCCAGTGCTCCACGTAGAAGAGGTGGTTCTCAGCATAGGGATAGGTCCTGCGTACAATGGTGTGGAGTTCCTCAAACTTCTTCTTGTCCTCCTCTGTCGGCAGTAGTTCCTGATACTCAGCGACCATCCTCTCCCGCTCGGCGTTTATCTCGTCCAGGGGCCTTTCTAAGGACTCTCCCCTCTCCACCCGATCAATGTAGGTCCTCACATGGTCGAAGGGGATGTTGAGGTCGTCTATCCAGCTGGTGTGAGTGTGATAGAAGCCGGTACCGGTGGACAGGTAGAACCACGGATCTTTGGCCTTGTCGAACGCATCCAGCCAGTCCTTGCCAGGGTCGGTCTTCTTCAGTGCGGCCAGAGTCTTGTCTGAATCCAGGCCTTTCTTGAAGACATCAGCCACGCCCAGGTCCACGGCCAGTCTGGCCAGCTTGCCTATCTCCTCCTCGGGACGGAACATGATCACGTCGGCGCCGGCCACCATCTTGGCGATGGTCTGGTCGCCGATGTCTGGGAAGGCCTCCTTGCAGAAGCCGAAGAAGGTTAGATAGGCGAGGTAGCAGAGGTTCAGGAACTCGAAGTGGTACTGCCAGGCCTTGTACATGTTGAGGATCAACTTGTCGTAGGCCTCCAGAAGCTCGTAGCCGCTGCTGTAGCCGAGCCCTTTGAAGACCACGTGGTCCGGTTCGTACATGGGCAGTTCGGGGATCTCTATCGCCTTGAGCTCGTCTATGACCCCCCGCATTTTCTCTTCCCATTGAGCGTAAAGGCTGTCCCACTTCTCGTAGTAGAAGCCCACTCTCTTCTCGAAGTACTCGACCCTCTCTGGGATCAACTCCGGATCCGGGGCGTGAGCGCTGATGTACGTGTAGCCATTGACAATACGGTGGGCGATACCCAGGGCCGGGGGGATGGCGAAAATGCGGGAGGTGTTCTGGGACAGCGCCACCCACCAGCTCTCGGCCGTGATGGTGTCGAAGGGATACATCGGGTCGGGATGGTGCATGGCGTCCCAGAACCAGAACTGGCTCTCTTCGTACTCTTTGCGATCCTCGCTGAAGAGATAGTAATAAGGGTACATGTCTCGCCAGCCCTCGGTACCCGGGATGTCCTCGACGTCGAAGGGGCTAGGGAATCGTCTCTCTGCCACTCTCCTCTCCTTTCGTATTCCGCTACCGCGCCTGACCACCCTGATGGGAGGAGGCCAGCCAGCTGCGCATAACACTCCGCCATTGACAGACAAGTTTGCTCTCTTCAATCACCTCCTTCCTTCGATTCGATCGATGACAACGGCCCCCCAAAGGAACCGAAAGGACGTGTCATCACAACAGGTCCAGCACGTCAGAGACGTTTATCTCGAGCATCTTCACGCTGGCCAGGATTCTGTCCGCGTTTCGGTACACAGCCTGGATGCCATCGGAGAGATCCTGAAGTTCGAGAGCTGCTGTCTTGATGGCTTGGATTCTCTGGTCCATCTCTCTCAGGAACTCTTTCTCTACATCGGTGTTCATGGGTCTTCATCCTCCCTAGTGCTTGGGGCGCAAGTCCTTGAACCGCTTGGCTTTGAGGGTGTATCTGGGCAGCGTACCGTGGTCGTGGAACTCGATGTTGTATCGAAGGTTGGTCTTCAGCCTCAGCTGGTCCACCAACCTCGCCTCCACAGACTCGCGGTGTCCTGCCTCTTCGGGCATCAATTCGACCCTCAACGTGATATCGTCCAGGTCGCCTTTCTTGGTAACCTCCACCTCGAACTCATCGCTCAACTCGGAGAAGCTTCTGACTACCTCTTCGATGGCGGAGGGTGCGAGGAGGACTCCCTTTACCTTGGTGATGTCGTCTGCACGTCCCACGACGCCGCCTTTGATCCAGCGGAAGGTGCGCCCGCACGGGCATGGTTCCTCGGCCCATTCGGCCACGTCTTTCGAGTCGAAGCGGATGCAAGGCTGCGCCTCTCTGTCCAGGGCGGTCAACACGAGCTTTCCTCTCCTGCCTGGCTCAGTGATGGGCTTGCCAGTTTCTATGTCCTCCAACTCGACCAGGAATAGGGCCTCGTTGACGTGTACTCCTCCGGGCTGGGCTGTGCACTCATAGGCCCATGCGCCGATCTCGGTTGCCCCCACGTGGTCGTATACTTTTGCGCCCCATGCCTCTTGCATCCTGTTCTTCGTCGCCGGGATGCTCGCTCCAGGCTCCCCAGCGCATAGAATCTTGCTGATATTGAGGTCCCTGGCGGGATCAATGCCCATGCTCCGCGCCTTGTCAGCCATACCCAGAACGTAGGTAGGAGTGGCCATCAAGGCAGTAGCGTTCAATTCCTGGATCTTCAGGATACGGGCCTCCGTGTCGAGCACCCCACCGGGAACAATCTCACAGCCCATCTTCTCGCCTCCGTAGTGGCCTGCCCAGTAGGCGACGAAGATGTTGTAGCCGAAAGGAATGAAGATGCGATCGGTGTCTCTGAACCCCTGGGCGTACATAATGTAGGACCAGGCTTCAGCCCACCATTCCCAGTCCTGCCAGGTATCGGGCTGGTAGACCGCTTGCCCGGTGGTGCCGCTGGTCTGGTGGAATTCGGTCACTCTCTCCAGTGGGACACAGAGCATCTCACCATAGGGAAACGGATCCTTCCTCTGGATCTCTCGCATCATCCCTTTTTCCACCTTGGGCACCTTCCTGACATCTTCCCAGGTCTTGATGTCACCCGGTTCCAGACCGGCATCTTGGTAGAGCCGGCGGTGGAACTTGGAGTTGTTATAGGCCCACTGAACTATCTTCTTGAACTTCTTGAGTTGTAGTGCCATGAGCTTGTCTCTGGGCAGGGTTTCCAACACTGGATTCCAGTATCTCTCTGCCCCCTCCACCTGCGCCATTGTTTGCCCCCTGATCCGTTAGTCTTTCATGGTCGACTGATAAACAAAGCTGGCTAGCCCACGCGTTCGTGGCTAGCCAGCTCCTAGTTCCTTACCCTGGTCAACTCTCTGGTGCGCTCATAGAGCATCGATTCACTCCGTATGGAACAGGTCAGGTGTGGATGGAACGATACGCAACGTTGCCGCTGCGAACAGTTTGCGACTAGTATACTCTCGATCAAACTCAGTGTCAAGCTCCCGATGAATTGTGGGGGGCTTCCTGTGAGCTCAAAGTTCCGGGAACCCATGCCATCTGTTCAGGAGGTTGTGCTCGATGTCGAGGAGGTCGAGGATCTTGCCCACCGAATGACCTACTAGGTCATCTATGGTCTTGGGCTTGGTGTAGAACGCCGGAACGGGGAGATAGATCACCGCTCCCATGTCGGAAACGGTGTGCATCAGTCGCAGATGCCCCTTGTGCAAAGGCGTCTCCCTTACGACCATCACTAAGGGTCTTCTCTCTTTCAGAGTGACATCGGCGGCGCGGACCAGGAGGTTGTTATTGTAGGAGTTGGCTACCGCAGACAACGTCTTTATGGAACAGGGAATGATCACCATGCCGTTGGTTTTGAAAGAACCGCTGGCGATGGCGGCCCCGATATCGTCAACGGAATAGACGTGAGTGGCCAGGGCCTCCACCTGGGGGACCCGGTAATCGGTTTCCAAGGCGATGATCTTCCGAGCTGGTTCGGTGATAACCAGGTGCGATTCCACTCCGGTCTGCTGCAAGGCTTCCAGCATTCTTATCCCGTAGATGGCGGCTGATGCGCCAGATATGCCCACCACCAGCTTTTTCATCCTTCCCTCTCTACCACGTCTCCTATCTTCTCGGCCAGCCCTTGACAGTTGTCCATGATCTCGGCGATGGCATCCTCATCGAGGTGGTCCCAATGGATGCCCGCGGTTACTATCACATTCTTGTTGAGCCTGGCGGAGAGCCTCTCAGATACTACTTTGACTAGTTCGTCCTCTTTGTGCCCCAGCAGCGTAAACACCGAGGACGTCGCACTGGTGACACTGGCATCGGCGAGGCTGGCGCGGGGCAAAGCCACAGCCACCGCGCCAATGTGAGGCTGTGGGCCGCCCCAGAGGCAGGTCAAAAGATCTTCTCCCACCAGGATGGAGAGTGAATGTATCGGGTAGTCGCCCTCTAGTGCCGAAAGCTCAACTCTCTTCATAGGGGATGTCTACTCCTGGGTCTGTCCGCCCATGAAGTACCAGTAGAAGGCCAATATCACCATGGCGTTGGTGATTTCACGTCTGCGGATCAGGTCGGGAATGTCGGACAGAGACACCAGGACTACCTCGATGTCCTCGGTTTGGTCCAATTGGGGCGCCCCAACTTTCCGCACGTTCCGGGCCAGATAAGTGACGGAGCGGTTGTTCAAGATGGCGGGTTGCGGGCATGCGGAACCCAGAAAGATGAGTTCATTTGCCTCGTAGCCGGTCTCCTCCAGGAGTTCCCGGCGGGCGGCATCTTCCACCGAGTCCGCAGGCTTGGCGAGGCCCCCCGGGATTTCCAGGCACATGTCACGGGTGCCGTGGCGATACTGCCTGACCATGACGACCTGCTCGTCCGGCGTCAATGGAATGACGTTGACCCAGTCAGGGGATTCCAGTACATAGAAATCGTGTTCCTGGCCCGTCCGGGGGCAACAAGCTGTGTCAGTGCGGACAGAGAAGACCGAGTACGACTTGTCAACTGTTGAACGTATGAGGGGCCAAGGTTTGGGCATACGGACCTCGCGCGCTGAGAACTGGGTGGGTCAATTATAGTCGGTTCCGGGTGCCGTGTCCAATAGCTTTTTCGGTCTGGCTTGACTACAATGTGGTCGCTGCACCTGGTGAGCAAGGCGCCATGAGCCCGGCACCCCAAAGTGATGGGGCAACGGGCCTTGAGCCCGGGCTTTTTTGCGAACGCTGAGTGGAGGAGAGCGTGCTGGAAGACGTCAGAGTGTTGGTCAAGGGGGGCGGTGATTTGGCGAGTGGGGTAGTGTACCGCCTACACCGAACTGGGATGCAAGTGATGGTCACAGAACTGCCACAGCCCACGGTCATTCGCCGAGTTGTGGCCTTCGCGAGTGCCTTGTATGAGGACGCACTGGAGATCGAGGGAATAGTGGGTCGGCGAGTATCGTCTCTGGAGGAAGCTCAGGCGTCCCTTGAAGCATGTGAGGTCCCCGTAATGGCTGACCCCGAGGGCAAAGTGATCCCTGAGTGGAGCCCGGACGTTCTCGTGGACGGCATTCTGGCCAAGAGGAATCTCGGCACCAAGATCACCGACGCACCCATCGTGATCGGGTTGGGACCGGGATTTGTCGCCGGTGTCGATGTCCACGCGGTAATCGAGACAAAGCGGGGCCACTACCTGGGGAGAGTCATTCTCGAAGGGAGCGCCGCTCCGGATACGGGCGTGCCGGGTGCGGTCATGGGTTACACGGTCGAACGGGTCCTCCGAGCTCCCCGTTCGGGCGTGTTTCAGGGCGAGAGACAAATCGGTGATGAAGTGAGAGAGGGAGAAGTAGTGGGTCATGTTGACGGCGCACCGGTGGTCGCTGGCATCACCGGGGTGCTCAGGGGGTTGCTGGCCGATGGACTGGCAGTGAGCGAGAGCCTCAAGGTAGGTGACATTGATCCCCGTGGTGTCAGGAGGCACTGTTTCACCATTTCCGACAAGGCGCTGGCCATCGGTGGCGGAGTCTTGGAAGCGATTCTCTATCTTCACCGGAATCAATCAAAGTGACCTTCTCTGTGAGTTGACAGCTTATGAACTCCGTGAGTCTATACATCCACGTTCCTTTCTGTGCATCCAAGTGCAGGTATTGTAGCTTCAACTCCTACGCTGGATTGAGTCATCTATACGAGAGGTATGCTGAGGCACTGGAAGAGGAGATTGGCCTGTACGGCGAAGGCGTGGGCCGTGTGGAAGCGGGGACCGTGTATGTGGGCGGTGGCACGCCGACGGTACTGAGTGTTGAACTCGTGGCGAGGCTATTGCAGGCCTGCAAGCAGCACTTCGTCCTGCCTGAGGATGCGGAGATCAGCGTCGAAGCCAACCCTGGGACGGTTGACGTTGGCTATCTGTCGGCCCTGAGGGAGCTAGGTGTCAACCGCTTGAGCCTGGGGGTCCAGAGCTTCTCTGACGAGATGCTGGCACTCCTGGGGAGGGCACACACAGCGGCCGAGACTAGAGAGACGTACCATTTGGCGCGGAAGACCGGTTTCGAGAACGTCAACCTGGATTTGATCTACTCTTTGCCGACGCAGACCCTTGACCAGTGGAAGGCCGACCTTGCCGAGGCGATCGACTTGAAACCTGAACATCTATCGCTATACTGCCTCACCGTAGAGGAAGGAACTCCCTTGGCTGAAATGATCTCCACGGGACAGCTTCCCTTTGCCGACCCGGATCTGGCTGCCGACATGTATTCCTGGGCGGAGGAGAAGCTAAGAGAGGCTGGGTACGGTCATTACGAGATCTCGAACTGGGCCAGGAATGGTTACGAATGCCAGCACAACATCACGTATTGGCGCAACCGGCCGTATCTCGGTTTCGGGGCTGGGGCACATTCGCTCCATGGTGGAAGCAGGTATCGCAACGTTGCCCGGCCTCAAGAATACGTCAGGCGGATGGAGCGGGGACAAAGCTGCGTGGCCGAGAGGGAGGAGATTCACGGCTCCCTCGAGATGAGCGAGACCATGATCATGGGTCTTCGCTTGTGTGAAGGTGTGTCTTTCCACGACTTTGAAGACCGGTTTCACCTGCCGCTGGCTGCGGTCTACGGGGACCAGATAAGGGAGTTGGTCGCGCAGGGGCTCTTGGATGTAAACGGGAGAGGGGCGAGACTAACCGTGCGGGGCCGTTTGCTGGGGAATGAGGTTTTTGAGAGGTTTCTCCCTGTTTCGAATAGCTAGTACTGTCTCTCGACTAGAAAGAGAGCCAACTCTCGTAACCTGTCCTGAGCCGGGTTCCGTATTCCGGTCTTCTCTAGAGTATCCAAGGCCAGTTGCCAGTGCTGGGTGGCCATCTGGTGCACGTATTCCCGAGCGCCTAGGCTATCCAGTTTCTCCATAACCATCTGCACTTCTCGAGGTGAGATGCTTTCCTGACTGTATATTTCCCGCAGCTCGCGGTCCCCCTTTTGCAGGGCGTAGACGACCGGCAGGGATTTCTTCCTGTTGACGATATCTTCTCCCACCCCCTTGCCGGTAGTCTCTTCTTCTCCCCAGATCCCCAGGATGTCATCAACTATCTGAAAGGCCAGTCCCAACTGGCGACCGAACGTCCCATAGTGCTGTACTGCTTCCTCGCTTTCAGTACCCAAGAGTGCCCCCAGGTGGGTAGCACATGCAATCAGCGCAGCGGTTTTCTTGCTGATCATTTGCATGTACATCTCGACGGTGACATCCTCCTGTTCCTCAAAGGCCAGGTCCAGATACTGACCCTCGGTTAGGGATAGGCAGGTGTCATCAACAGTTCCGAAGGCGAGAACCGCCTTTGCGGGAGAGACGCCCAGCTCGAGGAGGCGCTGGAGGGCAAGACGGCCAACGACGAACAGACCGTCGCCCGCGTTGATCGCCTGGGCCTGACCCCAGATACTCCACAGGGTTGGACGGTGACGTCGTTCGAGGCTGCCGTCCTCGATGTCATCGTGGATAAGGGAGAAATTGTGAATCAGCTCGACCGCTGCCGCAGCCGGGAGGGCTTGCTGCCAATCTCCTCCACACGCTTGGCAGGATAGCAGGCACAGGAGAGGGCGCACCCGTTTGCCCGATTTCTGCTCCCGCGGAGAAAAGCTCTCATCTGCCCATCCGAGGTGGTAGAACATCATGCCGTAGTAGGGGGCCAGTGTCTCTTCAGAAACCGCCATCGCGGCCTTCATTTCTGCCTCGATGGCCGTCAGGTACTTGCTCAGGTTATCGAATGCCATGGCTCGTCCTATGCCTGATCGACCTTGCGCAGCAGTGGGGTATCCCTCAGAGTATCTATGTTCGTGGCGCCTATCAAGAACATCGCTATGCGCAGCTCCTCGATCACTTCCTCCAGCTTGGAGACAACTGCAGCGGCACCGATTGTGGAAGGCTCAAGCAGCGGCGCTGCTATTCCCCCGGCATGGGCGCCGAGAGCTATGACCTTTGCCACATCCACGCCGGTGCGGATGCCTCCACTGCCGATGATGGTCGTCTTCGGCGCACCTTGGCGCCCCATCTGAATGGATTCGGCGGTGGGAATACCCCAATCGGCAAAGGCTTGCGCGATATTGCCCGTTTTTTCATCGAGAGCTCTGTACTGTTCTACCTCGCTCCACGAGGTTCCTCCCGAGCCAGCTACGTCTATGGCTGCGACGCCAGCCTTGACCAGCATCTCGGCCACCCGCTTGGAAATCCCCCAGCCCACTTCTTTGACTACCACGGGCACGGGGAGATGGTGGCACACCTCCTCGATCTTCGTCAGCAGAGAGGAGAAGTCTGTGTTGCCACCAGGTTGGAGGCACTCCTGCAAGGGGTTCAAATGCAGGATCAGAGCGTCCGCATCTATCATCTCCACCGCTCGATGGCAGTCCTCCAAGTCGTACTCGTAGTTAAGTTGCACAGCGCCCAGGTTGGCCAGGAGCAGGATGTCTGGTGCCACCCTGCGAACCTGATAGCTGTGTGCTAGAGTTGGATCCTCCAGCGCTGCTCGTTGGGAACCCACCCCCATGGCCACTCGCATTTCCTGGGCAGCTTCCGCTAGACTCAGGTTGATGTGCTCGGCTTCTTTCGTTCCTCCAGTCATGGATGATATGATCAAGGGGGCCCTCAAATCCTTGCCCAGAAGTCTGGACGATAATCGCACCTCAGCGAGGTCGATCTCTGGCAGGGCCTGATGGACGAAACGATAGCGTTCGAGGCCTGTGGTTAGATGGGTGAATTGGGGATCCTTGTCCAGGCAGATGCGAAGATGATCGAGCTTGCGCTGCTGGTGCATTGGCTGCCTTCGTAACTTCTGAATCCGTCGGGTGTTGGTATGATAGTGAGGTCCTCCGAAGTATTATCAGCGTTTTGGTGGGCCTTGTCAAGCTTGACTAGCTGGTCGAACGCTGTTATACTTGGGAGCATAGCGCAGTCACATTGAGAGTACGAAGGGGGTGAAAGGGATGAGCGAAGCGCGTGAAGGCGACGTCTTCTCTGTGATCAAGGCGATCATCGTCGAGCAACTTGGTGCAGACGAAGCTAAGGTTCTGCCTGAGGCGAACTTCAAGGAGGATCTGGAGGCCGATTCCCTCGATCTTGTCGAACTAATCATGGCGTTTGAGGAGTACTTTGAGGAGAAATTCGGCCGTACGGTTGAGATTTCCGATGAAGAGGCTCAGGAGATAACCACCGTGGGGCAAGCCGTGAGCTACATAGAGAAACGCATAGCAGAAGAAGGGCTGGCATAGAGTAGTCGCAACCGGCTTGATGGAAAGGGGATGCCTGAGGGCATCCCTTTCTTGTTGTGCGCGCACATGCCGAGTGGAGGTGCGAGGAGATGATAGGGTCTCTAACGGCACTATGCACCTATTGCGGAGGATGCGTCTGTGTTTGCCCTTCCGGCGCGCTAGAGTTGGCAGAGACTAGGCTGGTCATCGACGACGGGCTATGCAACACCTGCGTGCTTTGTATCCAAGCCTGTCCTGCGGGAGCTTTGACAGTGGAAGGGGAAGCGCCCCGTCTCTCTTCTGTGCGGCAGAAGTATGACCTGGTGGTCGTGGGAGCCGGGCCTGCTGGTTCCACGGCCGCGCGATTAGCCGCAGAACGGGGTTTGGACGTACTCATGCTGGAAAAGCGACAGGAGATAGGCAGCCCCGTGCGCTGTGCAGAGGGGATCAATCGGGAGATGCTTCTTCCTTTCCTGGAACCAGAGGAACGATGGATATCTGCCAAGGTGAATAGGTCTCAGATTGTGACTGTGGACACCGGCGAGGCCCACTTGTTCGTGGGGGACGAAATGGGCTACGTGTTGGAGCGCCGGGTGCTCGACAGGGCTCTGGCCGAGAGGGCTGTAGCCGCTGGGGTGCAGGTCATGGTCAAAACGGCCGTCGAGGGGCTCATCATGGAGGATGGTGTGACAAGGGGGGTTGAGGCGACCAGTGGCCGGACCAGATTCGAGATTGAGGCTCAAGTAGTCATCGGCGCCGATGGAACGGAGGCCAAGGTGGGACAATGGAGTGGTCTGGAGTGCATCCTCCCACAACAGGACTGTCTGGTTTGTGCCCAATTCCTCTTGGCGGGTATTGACGTGGATCCTGGCTCTTGCTACTAGTACCTCGGAGAAGACCTGGCTCCTGGAGGGTACGCGTGGGTTTTTCCCAAAGGCGAGGGAAAGGCCAATGTGGGCCTCGGTGTGCAGGCGGACCTAGCCCGTCTCTCGGCTCTAGAATATCTACACCGCTTTATCGCCCGGTATGCTTTTCTCGAGCAGGGAAGTCCGGGCACACTCGTCACAGGAAACGTGCCCGTCGGCATCGCCCGCGGTGATATTGTGAGCGACGGGTTGATGTTGATCGGCGACGCGGCCAGACAGGCCGACCCGCTGACAGGGGGAGGCATCGCAAATGCGATGATCGCTGCGCAACTGGCGGCGGAGGTGGCAGCCGAAGCGCTGGAACAGGGAAATATGTCCCGGGACTTGCTCAAGGAGTACCAGAGGCGTTGGACGGACGGCAGGGGCCGGAAGACGGCGCGAAACTACCGCCTGAAGAGTCGTTTCTCAGCTGCCGAGCGGACCTCACATGGTTTCCTACGGGCCTTCGCAGTGGCCACAGGGGGAAAATGAGGTCTCGAGCGTAGACACCTCACCGATTCTGATGTATACTTAGGTAGCTGGGTCAAATCGGGGCGGCAGGGCAAAACCAATGGCAAAGCCAGGGCAGACCATTGCCATCAGTTCGATAATCCTGGCTGGTGGTCAGAGCTCACGTTTAGGCAGGGACAAGGCTTTCCTCGAAGTGAAGGGCCAGTTCCTGATAGAAAGGATTATCGACAGGCTGGGCCAAGTCAGTGAGGAGATAATCATCGTCGCTGATGAGGTGGACAGGTATGATGCCTTTGAAGCCATTGTGGTCAGCGACGTCTATCCAGGCAAGGGGGCACTAGGGGGGATATTCTCAGGGCTGAACAGAGCCACCAATCATCATAGCCTGGTGGTGGCTTGCGATATGCCCTTCCTCAATATGTCGCTGTTGCGCTACATGCAGGGCTTGGCCGCGCCATACGACGTAGTGATCCCCCGGATGGGGCGACTGACAGAAGCGCTGCACTCCATCTATTCCCAAGATTGCCTGCCTTTCGTCGAGAAGCAGCTACAGGCCGGAGATCTGAGGATCGTCCATTTCTTCCCTCACGTACGGGTACGATACGTGGAGCAAGAGGAGATAGAGATCTTCGACCCCGAACACCTTTCCTTCTTCAACATCAACAGTGAAGCAGATCTAAGAAAAGCCAGCGAGATTTGGCGTCGCAAAGAACCGGCCTCTGGGACAGAGGCGACGCATCTGGAAGGTGCGTCTGTTCGCAGCGGCCGCCGGGGGAGTTCTGCTACCGATGACGAAGTATCACGGCAGCGCTCTCGCTGAGGTCCTCGCATGGCAGTGAGGATTGCACCTCCGTCTTGGCACAAGGGAGATTCCGCGAGCAGAGCACGGGAGGAAGCTATTGTATCATGTCGGAACCAAGGCAAATAGGATTCTGGGTCAACGGTGAGTTCCGGGAGCTCGAGATCTCGCCCGGAGCCATGCTGCTCGATGTTCTGCGGGACCAATTGCGGCTCACGGGCACCAAGAAGGGCTGCGGTCATAACGCCTGTGGCTCATGCACTGTGATCGTCGACGCTGAGGCAGTCAGGTCATGCGTATACCCGGCGTCGAGGGCTGACGGGAAGAGAGTACAGACGATCGAGGGCCTGGTCGAGAATGGCCAACTACATCCCCTGCAACAAGCCTTCATAGACGCGGGTGCTATTCAGTGTGGTTACTGCACCCCTGGAATGATAATGGCGGCCAAGGCTTTGCTGGATGGCGACCCCCGACCCAGCAGGGAGGAGGTCATTGATGCTCTGGCAGGGAATCTGTGCCGCTGCACAGGGTACGCCAAGATCATAGAAGCGGTGGAAACGATTGCGGGCTTGGGCAAGCCACGAGAGGAACGGCGCGAACTGCCGCTGGAGGTGGTGGGCCATGAGATGCCTCGACCAGACGCTCGGGCCAAGGTAACCGGGGAGGCCATTTTCGCCGCAGATTTGCATTTCGACGACGTGCTGTCTGCGAAAGTCTTGCGCAGCGAGTACCCGCACGCCAGGATTCTGGGAGTCAATCCCGAGCGAGCGAGGGCCGTGCCAGGTGTGGTGGCGGTTATCACCGCCGACGATGTGCCAGGAGAGAAGAACCATGGTCTTGCACGCCAGGACTGGCCCGTGCTGGCCTATGACAAGGTGCGGTACGTAGGCGACGCTATAGCGGTCGTGGCGGCTGAATCGGAGGAGATAGCGGAGAAGGCGGCAAAGCTCATCGAAGTGGACTATGAGCCCCTGCCGGTGGTTGCCTCGGCGGAGGAGGCTCTTGGGACGGACGCACCTCTGGTCCACGAGGGCGGCAACATCCTCGAACACATAAGGTTGCGTCAGGGTGATTTGGAGAGGGGGTTCGCGGACGCAGACGTCATTGTTGAGCAGCGATACAGGACTCCCAGCGGAGATCACGCGTTCTTGGAACCAGAGGCTGCGGTGGGAGTGGTCGACGATGATGGTCGAGTGGTGGTCTACGTTGGCTCGCAAATACCTTTCTCAGACCGGGCCCAAATCGCTGCCTCGCTAGGCCTGCCAGAGGATCAGGTGCGTGTGACACAAACCAAGGTGGGCGGAGCCTTCGGTGGCAAGGAGGACATCGCAGGGCAGATCCATGTGGCTCTGTTGGCGAAGGTCACGGGAAGACCGGTGAAGCTGGTCTATACCCGTGAGGAGTCGATGATTGCCCATCCCAAGCGGCACGCATGCGTGATCACACTGAAGACAGGGGCGAAGAAGGACGGCACGCTGACCGCTGTCGAAGCTCGCATCCTAGGGGATAGCGGGGCGTATGCGTCTCTGGGGCCCTATGTGATGACGAGAGTTGCTACCCATTCGCTGGGCCCTTATCAGGTTCCCAACCTCAAGGTGGACTGTTATGCCATGTACACCAATAATCCCCCGGCGGGAGCCTACAGGGGTTTCGGCGCACCGCAGGCCCACTTCGCGGCCGAGACACAAATGGATATACTGGCTGACAAGCTGGGCCTTTCACCGTTGGATCTGCGCCGAAAGAACGCGTTGCGGATAGGTGCGGCTACGGCCACGGGGCAGAAGCTGCGCGAGAGCGTGGGGCTTCTGGAGACCATAGATCGCGTCGCCGAGGCTATGGATACCGGGGGGGCGCCCCTGTCCGCCGTGCCAGGGAAACGAAGAGGCTGGGGCGTGGCCTGTGCTTACAAGAATGTAGGACTCGGGGGCGGTGTGCCCGATAGCGCCGCGGTTGAGGTGGAACTTCTTGATGACGGGCGAGCTCAGGTGCGGGCGGGAGCGGCGGAGGTAGGCCAGGGGATTGTCCTGGTGCTGGCGCAGATCGTAGCGGAGGAGCTGGGGTTGGAGTACGACAAGATAGATGTGTTGGTGGGCGACACCGATCTGACCCCTGACGGCGGCCCTACCACCGCTTCCCGTCAGAGCTACATTACGGGCAACGCGGCCCGTCTGGCGGCTCGCAGGCTGAGAGAAGCTCTGGCCCGGGTGGCAGGCGAGGAACTGGATGCCTCACCCGACGAGTTGACTTTTCGTGCAGGCCAGGTGCAGGGGCCAGATGGAAAAGCCATCTCTTTGCAGGAGGCCATAGGCCTGGCTCAGGCCGAGGGTCACTCCCTTGTGGGCTCAGAGGTGTATACTCCACCCAAAACCGTTCCTCTGGGAGGGGATGGTGACATGCATTTCGCCTTCGGTTATGCGACTCAGGCGGCTGAGGTGGAAGTTGACATAAACTCAGGTGAGGTGAAAGTGCTACAGGTTATTGCTGCACACGACGTGGGGGCGGCGATGAATCCACGAGCTGTGGAGGGACAGCTGGAAGGTGGTGTGGTGATGGGCTTGGGGTACGCCCTGATGGAGGATTTTGTCGTGGAGCAGGGGGTGCCACGAAAGACGACTCTGACGAAATACAGAATCCCGACGGCCAAAGAGATGCCAGAGATACTCCCGATCCTGGTTGAACATCCCACAGCGGAGGGACCATATGGGGCCAAGGGAGTTGGGGAGATAACCTCCATTCCCACCGCGCCAGCGATCACCAACGCGATCTACAATGCTACTGGAGTGCGGATCCTCTCGCTGCCTGCTACACCGGAGATGATACGGGCGGGGCTGAAAGCGATGGGAGAAGGGAGGCCTACATGATTCCTGTGGATGAGGCTCTGCGGTTGATCCTGGATCACGTCCAGCCTCTGGAGCCCGAGAGGGTCCACATCCTGGAGGGCTTGGGGCGAGTGTTGGCGGAAGACATTTACTCAGACGTGGACATCCCGCCCTTCGACAATTCTGCGATGGACGGCTATGCCATACAGGCAGCGGACACCCAGGGAGCCACCACAGAAGACCCAGCCCGCCTGCGAGTAGTCGCCAATCTCGCAGCAGGGCACACCACGGATGTGGTCGTTGAACCAGGTACAGCTATTCGGATCATGACGGGCGCGCCGCTGGCTGCAGGTGCCGACACAGTGGTACGCTTTGAGGAAACGAGCGAGTATCGTACCGGCAAATGGGAGTTGGGAGAGCAAGTAGAGCTGTACAACGAAGTCCGTCTGGGCGCAAACGTCAGACCGCGCGGTGAGGACATCCGCCGTGGTGAGCTGGTGCTCAACAAGGGAACCCTGTTGCGAGCTCAGGAGATTGGTGTACTGGCCTCTCTGGGGCGACCTCAGTGCCTGGTCACGAAACGCCCCAGGGTCGCGATCCTGGCCACAGGTGACGAGTTGGTGGGTGTAGAGGAGGAGGTCGGCCCAGGCCAGATTCGGAGCAGCAATGAGTACTCCAACGCGGCGCTGGTGCAGAAGTACGGAGGGATACCTGTCCGCCTTGGCATTGCCAGAGACGAGGTTCAGGAGCTGAGGTCCAAGATAGAAGAAGGTTTGGCCGCCGGGGTAGATCTCTTTCTTACGTCAGCCGGGGTCTCGGTGGGAGATTATGATATCGTGAAAGATGTGCTCGGCGCCGAGGGCAAGATGCACTTCTGGCAGGTCAAGATGAAACCGGGAAAGCCACTGGCGTTCGGCGAGATACGTGGGGTGCCCCTGATCGGACTTCCCGGTAACCCTGTGTCGGCTATGGTATCATTCGAACAGTTTGTGCGGCCTGCTATGTTGAAGATGCTGGGGAGGTCTAGTTGGGAGATGCCGACGGTGAAGGTTATCGTGGACCACGATATTGACTCTGGCAAGCGACGCGATTTCCTGCGGGCAGTTGTTGAGCACCGAGATGATGGGTATCATGCGCAGGTCGTGCGTGGTCCGCGCGGCTCCGGGGTATTGACCTCCATGGTGCGGGCCAACGCGCTGCTGGTCGTGCCAGAGGGTGTCGATCGGGTGAAGGCTGGCGACAGGTTAGAGGCGCAGATGCTGGACTGGCACTGGGGGTGACTGTGTGAAACTACCTCCCGTGATTTCGGTCGTTGGCAAATCGGGCGTGGGGAAGACTGTCTTCCTAGAGAAGCTCATCGCCGAATTGAAGGGTAGGGGGCTTCGAATAGGGACGGTGAAGCATGATGTGCACGGATTTGAGATAGACCAGTCGGGGAAGGATTCCTGGCGACACGCTCAGGCGGGTAGCGACACGGTGGTCATTTCGTCACCCCGAAAAGTAGCTGTCATCAAGCGCCTCGAAGAGGAGCTGTCCCTGGACGACTTGGTGGCTCGGTATCTGCGCGATGTAGACCTCGTACTGACAGAAGGCTACAAGTCGGGCCCAAAGATGAAAATCGAGGTGTCGCGACGGGAGCGAAGCCAGCAGTTGATATCTGCTCCTCAGCATCTGATCGCCATCGTCTCCGACCACAGCTTCGACATGTCCGTGCCTCACTTCGATCTCGATGACGTAGCAGGAGTCGCTGACCTCATCGTGGAGCGTTTTCTGCCGTAGCCTGGCCCGATTTTGTGGTGATGATCATTCACAAAGTTGACATAAGGACCTGAGTGGATCAAACGTAGTCTCTGGCATGTGTGGGGGCAGAGTATGGTGAACGAGTCGAAAGCCCCGAGCGGACGAGTCTGGCCCAGGCGTCACGAGGTAGGCGAGATGCTTTTGTCCGCCGAAGAGATAGGGCAGCGGGTGGCAGAGCTTGGTGCTGCCATTTCGGGGGACTATGCTGGGCTCGAACCTCGGTTGATCGGCATTCTCAAGGGAGTCGCACCGTTCATGGCAGATTTGATGCGCGCCATCACTATCCCGGTCTCCACGGACTATATGGCAATCTCCAAGTACGACCCTACCTCGGAGACCACGTCGGCTGTCCGCCTGCTGAAAGACCTGGACTTGAGCATCACGGGCAAGCACGCCCTGTTGGTGGAGGACGTGATAGATAGCGGGCGCACCATGGAGTACATACTCGAGAACCTGCGGGGCAGAGAGCCAGCGAGCCTCAAGGTATGCACTCTCTTCAACAAACCAGCGCAGCGTGTCGTAGATCTGCCACTGGACTACGTTGGGTTCGACCTCCCGGATGTGTTCGTCGTAGGGTATGGTCTGGACTTTGAGCAGAAGTACAGGAACCTCCCTTATCTTGCCACCTTGAGGACCGAAGTCGACGTCCAGTAGCCGTGTATGTTGGGAAGCCACTCCTCGGTGACCTACGTGTGGTTCCTACAAGAGTGCCGGTCATCGAGCGTTTTTCGACCTCGATGATGTCAAGCCCGTAGAGGTAGATGGCATCCGTGTCGCTGATCACCACGGGCAGGGTCGCCGCAAGGTCGAGGACGTAGTCAGTGCTCGTTCCGTTCACCGTCTTGCTGGTTCTTGCCCCATCCCCGTTGTAGGCGAACTGAGTTGTCAACCTGCCCTCAATCGATTGTTTCAGCCGGTTGGCATGGTCGTACTGGTAGCTGCGGACCCCGTCCCAGGTCAGATTGCCGTTGTTGTCCCAAGCATATTCGACGGTTCACCGGTCTGTCACAGGACACTGCGTCCGCGGGAAAGGAAAAGGGACAGCCCTGGTGCCGCCCCTCCGACGACTGACCAGAGCTGTCTGCTCACGGCAGCGAGGTACTCAGTCGATGTCTTTCTCCAAATAAGACGCCATCCGCTCGTCGATGGCTAGCAGAATCCGCTCCAGGTCAGCGAAGGTTATGTATGGGGACATGTATGTGTGAAACCAGACTACATATCGGCCGTACTGAGTCACCGCTTGACAGAATCGTATGCCTGATTCTTGGTGGATGTGGCACCCGATTCGAAACTGGTCTGCCACGGCACTCCGATGCCGCAACTCAGCAGGTGCGCTCCAGGCCGTGTAGCGCTCATCATCCGTGAACCAGAAACGGACCGCCTCTTGATACCGCTCAGCAGCTTCTTCCCGATTCCTGGATATGTCCACTTCGTGAACCGCTATGCCGCCGCCATAACCAGGGGAGGAGTAGGTAATCGCGATGGGCAGGCCGAAGCCGTCTCGAGGCTCGAAAGCTTCGTAAGCCGTCCAGCCCTCTGGAAACGCCGATTCGTCGAGTAGCAGACTCTCGATAGGGAACGAGGGCGTCGGCACCGGCCCGCCGTCCACTGTGATGTCAACGCAAGAGAGGGTCGAACTGACGAGAACGGCGATCAGCCCAACAAGACCAAGCCGCCTTGTTGGGAACAGCCGGATTCTCATGCTCATGTCCTGCCGAATCACCGATCTACATCGCCGGAACCCCGGTGCCCTAGTTTGGTGCATTGAAGTAGCCCACGTTGTATGGGAACTGTGTTATTGGCGGTTAGCGCCGATGTCAAGAACGGTACTTTCGGGACAATGAACGTGGAAAATCAGTACGTCAGCTCGACGGGTCCGTAACCGGGCCAGTCGCCCCAGTCGTCAAGCCAGTCAAACTGGTAGTCCTGCAACGGTTCGCCTTTGTTCCGAGCGACTGCGGCATAGAAGCCCTCCAACGTAGTGGGTTCGAAATACCAACTTCTCACGACCCGTGTATCTTCCCTCAGCACAGGATGCTCGCTCTCCGGGCGCAGTTCTGGCATCATGCCAACCGTTCCATAGAACAGGTCGACCACAACGCAGACAGGTCCCGGATGGAGCGAGAGGCCAGCCTCAAACTTGTCTGGCAAACCATACGTGTCTACTAGCTGCCCCAAGGTAACTTCGGAGTCAAGGTGTAGGTTCATGACCTCGAGCACGCCGTTCTGTACGTCAAACCAATTCTCACGCCGAGTCTCGCCTCTGCGGCGCCACAGTATCATCGCGTCTTCCCCATCCGTGCTTCTCTCCACACTGTGGAAGTCTACGTAACCATAGGTAGCTGCGTCCCTTAGGAATTCATTGATCTGGTCTATTGTGGACACGCCAGGCACGAGACCCTGCCAACAAGGGGGTGCGCACGGCGCACCAAACAGGAGGCCTTGCGCCACAAGGTCTGGTGTCCTTGGACCGCAAGAGCCGAGAAGCGCTGCCGCGGCTACTGAGCAGGCGCCAATCGCCGCGCTAACGTGAATCCTCATCTACCTCGCACCTCTCAGATCGCAAAGTCAGTCTCAGGTTAAGAAGCGCAAGCCGCCCCACGGGTTCGGTGGGGCCTCGCGGCTCGGCCAGCAGCCTTGACTGCTCGGGGCACGACGGTTTCGGGACACGTCACGGGCCGTCGATACGTCGGAAGTGCCGGTCCTGACAACCAGTCAGGCCGAATCCTTCGTCAGAGCTATACGACATGTGGTGCAGAAGAACCTCCCGGCCTGAATCGACCCGGACTGTCAGGACCAGTTCTCGGAGCATCTCCAAGTGCTCGTGAGCGAATGGGTCATAGAAAAGCCACCGAAGTGCCCCCGGGTTGCCCCGGGAATCAGGGTCTCTTTTGGGGCCAGGATATGTGAATCCGTCAAGTTCGCCTGTGGTGATGCCACTGATGTAGTATCGGGCGCCCTGCAGGTGCAAGCGAACCCTCCCGTCCGCAAAGCGCTCCAGCCACCACTGGTTCCATCCGGTCTCGTACACATAGTCCCAAGCGGTCGGGTCGCGATACACTTGTTTGAAGCTGCCGTCGCCCTTCAAGATCAGCGTGTCAACCCTGGAGCGATAGTGCGCCTCCCAGGTGCCCATGAGATCGGACTCCTCCAGCTCGAGAGCAGGGGGCGAAAACGGAGCCTCGGCGCACAGGGGATCCGTAGGCGGCCAGGGTATTAGCCAGCCGCACTGGCAGGCCAGACTGGATCCCGACAGTGCCATGCCGACGAGCGTGACAGCTAGCCGCGTGCGAGTACTCATGGTTCACCAAGCCTCCCGACCGCCAGCGGATCGCGCTCGTACCAGTAGAAGTGGTGGTACACGGTGGTCCCCCACCAGTCGCCGGTCAGCCAGTTGCTCCGCGATGATGTCCAGGCCGTAGAGGTAGATGGCGTCGGTTACGGTCTTGCGATTGCCCACCTCGTCATACGTGTAGGTGGTCTCCACGTTCACCTCGTTCGTCTCGGGCTCGCCCGGCTCTGCGGCAGTACCTCTAGTCTTGGGCCCTCATGTCCTGGATGTACTGCTGCGCACGGGTTCGCCAGACTTCATCATCAGGCGATGCCAGCGCCAAGTAAGCCTCCAGATCCTCAATTACCTGGTCATAATTGCCGATTTCGTAGCAAGTGATACCTCGGTTGTAGTAGGGGTCCGCGTACTCCGGCTCAATGCCGATCGCTTGGGTATAGTCCGCAATGGCTTCCTCATGCTGGGCCAGTTGAGCGTAGAGACCCCCTCGGCTGTTGTAGAAACGTGCGTAGCCAGGCTTCAGTCGGATGGCTTCGGTGTAGTCTGCGATGGCTTTGTCGTATTCTTCGATGCGATGGTGCGCGTGGGCCCGAGAGTAGTAGGCCCCTGCATGGTCAGGCTCAAGCCGGATAGCCTCCGAGTAGTCGAGTATGGCATCCTGGTGTCTGCCAACTTGGTCGTAGAGACCGCCACGATGGTAAAATGCGTCCGCGAATTCAGGATTGATGCGAATTACCTGTGTGTAGTCCGCGATGGCCTCCTCGTAGCGCCCCAGGTTGGCATAGGCACGGCCCCGTTCCCAGTAGCCCCAATCGTACTGCGGGTCAATGCGTACCACCTCGGTGAAATCAGCAACGGCGTCCTCCCACCGACCTAGCATAGCGTAGACCGAGCCACGATCAAGATAGGCCAAGGCATACGTTGAGTCGATGTCAATAGCCTCGGTGAACTCGGCGATCGCATGCTCGTATTCACCAGAGAAATGGTGGTCGATCCCACGATGATAATGCGCTGTGGCCTCGTCCGACGGAGTAGGGAAACGCAGTTCCCCGAAGGGCCCGCCCATGTCTGAGGGTGACACGCACCCGACGAGCAAGACACAGACAGCCAACATTATCGTAAGCACGGGGATCTTTCCCAGGGGCAACCCCCTTTCCGTGAGATGTAGAGGGCCAAGGACAGGGTGTCGGACCAAGCGTGCCGCCCCTACCTCAGAACCCACAAGCAACAAAGGCCCATCCTCACGGGGCGTGAGATGAGCCTTGCCGTGCAGAGTATGGTATCGAACTGCTCTGCTCGTGTTCAGTCGCCGCCCAGTGTACTGCGCCGGCGCCGGTACTTTCTTTTCGCGATGTTCTGTTTCTACGTAGATTATACCACAGGACGAAAACAACGGCAAGTGCGGTTCACGCGACAGTCACCCGGAGCCACCTCAGCTACCGCACTACCTCGTCCCTGCGTCTGCGCAAGGCCCTCTCTATGTCTCGCTGCGCCTGCCGCTTGGCCAGGTCGTCCCGCTTGTCGTAGAGCTTCTTTCCCTTCGCCAGCGCTATCTCGACCTTGGCACGTTTGTTCTTGAGGTAGAGACGCAGAGGGATAATGGTATAGCCCTTGGCCTGGACCTGGCCGGCCAGCCGGTCTATCTGGCGGCGGTGAAGAAGCAGCTTGCGCTCTCGCTTGGGCACGTAGTTCTGATCGCTGGCCTGCTTGTAGGGGGCGATGTGGGAGTTGAGCAGCCAGGCCTCGCCGTCCCTTATGGTCACGTAACTGTCCTGTAGATTGGCCCGGCCCGCTCGTACCGACTTTATCTCGGAGCCGGTTAGGACGAGGCCCGCTTCGTAGGTCTCCTCAGTGAAATACTCGCGGCGAGCGCGGCGATTTGTGACTACAGTCTTGTCTCCCATCTGCCTCACCGATCGAGCAAATAGCTGATGGCCATCTCCAACTGGGGGTCGGAGCCGCTCGCGAGATCCTCATCGCTCAGGGCGACCTCTATGTCCGGAGCGATACCACCGTCCACGATGAGATGACCATCGGGCGTGAACCAGTGGGCGATGGTGAGACGCAGGTGAGAGCCATCACTCAGGTCTATGGGGCTTTGCACCGCTCCCTTTCCGAGGGTATGCTCCCCGATCAGGGCGCCCCTCTCGTGATCTCGTATCGCTCCGGCGACGATCTCTGCGGCGCTGGCTGTTCCGCCGTTCACCAACACCACCAGGGGGATCTCGGTGGCCAGCCCGTCGCCCTGGGCCAAATGCTCCTCGTCCAGACCATTGCTCCCTTTCTCCGAGGCGATCAGCCCTTCGGCGATGAACTCGCTGCCGATGTCGATAGAGGCGGAGAGCAATCCTCCGGGGTTATCCCTCAAATCCAGGATCAGACTCTGGGGTTCCTGCGCCAGAAGCTCAGCCAGTGCTGCGTGCACCTGGGCTGGCGCATTGGTCCGGAAGCTGTTCACCTTCAGGTAGGCGATTCCGTCGTCCAGTACTTCGTACTCAACGGCAGGAATCTCGATCTCACCCCTCGCGATCTCAACCTCAAAGGGCTCCTCAAGGCCCTCCCGGTGCACGAGCAGGCGAACGGGAGTGCCCACAGGCCCTCGAATCATGCTCACGGCCTGCTCCAGAGTCAGCCCCATAGTGTTGAGGCCCTCGACTTCCAAGACAACGTCCCCAGCCATCAGGCCAGCGTGATGAGCAGGACCACCGGGGAAAGGATGGACAATGACCACGTGGCCAGCATCGTTCAGGTCAACCACAGACCCGATTCCAGAGTAACGACCTGTGGCATCCTCCCGTATCCTTTCCGCCATCACCGGATCGGCAAACCAAGTGTAGGGATCGCCCAGAGTCTCGATCGCCCCGCGAATCGCTCCATGGGTCAGCTCCTTCGCCTCGATCGGAGCGCCGTAGTACCTCTCCTGCACGATGTGCCAGGCTTCCCAGAAAACTCTGAAGTCATCGTCGAGTTCCACTGATGCCGCTGGCGGTGGAGCGGGTTGTAGCAAGATGCCGGTACCGTACCCGCCTACGTAAGCACAGGATGTCACGAATATCACGGTCAGAACGAACACCATGAACCGCAGAAACCCACGCATTCAGCTTTCCCCAGTCTGGCGCTTTACATAACGCATCATTGCACCAAAGAGATACTGAGATCAGAGAGGTAGGCCAGGGCTGTCGCGAGCTGAGGGTCGTCGCCACGGTCCAGAGCTTCCTGAGAGGGCACGACCTCCGTATCTGGGACCAAACCGCCATCCTGAATCTCGTGCCGGTCAGGGGTGAGCCAATGAGCTATGGTTACATGTACGCTAGAGTTGTCACTCAGCTCGTGGATGCTCTGCAGGGAGCCCTTCCCAAAGGTTCGCTCGCCGATGAGAACGCCTCGCTCGTGATCCTGGATAGCGCCACCGACGATTTCAGAGGCACTGGCGGTGCCGCGGTTTATGAGGACAGCCAAGGGCATGTAGACGGCTGCGCCACCGCGGCTGGCGTTGAACACCTTGTCGTTGCCATCCTTGTCCCGCTCGTAGAAGACCACGCCCGTGTCGATGAACTGCCCGGCTACATCTACGGCCGCAGTCACCAAGCCGCCGGGGTTGTCCCGGAGGTCCAGAATCAACTTGGACGCTCCCTTGTCCCTCAGGTCTTCCAGGGCGCGGTTGAGTTCCCCGCTTGTGCGCGCTCCAAAGAAGGAGATGCGCACATAGCCTATGTCGGCTTCCTTGAGCTCCCAGACGACTGTAGGTACTTCTACTTCCTCCCTGACCACACTTACAGTCAAGGGCTCCGCCTCACCTTGACGCACAATAGTCAGCGTCGCCCTGGTTGCAACCTCTTTTCCCCGGATGAGCAGGATGGCCTCGTTCTGCGACAGTCCCATGACGTCGGAGCCGTCGATCTCGATGATTATGTCGCCGCTTCGGATGTTGGCTCGGATGGCTGGCGAGTCCTCGAGCACGGCGACTACGACGAGATAACCATCGGCCATCACGTATTCGGCTCCTATGCCTCCATGGCGGCCTTCCAGCTGAGCTTCTTCTATTTCGTGATCACTGGGTTCTATGAGAAAGGTGTAGGGATCACCAAGCGCCCGCAGCATACCTCGGATGGCGCCATAGGCGAGGGCCTTGGAATTCGGCAGTTCTCCGTAGAAGTCACCTTCCACGTGCTCCCAGGCCTCCCAGAAGACCTCAAACTCCGGTGGCTCATCAGCAGTAGGATGAAGAACGAAGGACGGTATCTGCCCGAGCTCGTGCGCGTCGTAGCTAAGCCACTGAGCGGCGAAACCTACCACATACGCACCCAAGCACACCGTCACCAGAAGACAGGACAGCAGCGTTATACCCAGTATTCGTTGCACCACGTTCTTTTGTTTCCCTTGTTCCATTGCGTTCTTCCGTCTCCGGAATCGGCCCAACCTCGATTCTTCTCTGACATCAACTACAGACTTCGGCTCAAGGAACCTGGCGCTGGCCCCAGGAGCGTGATCGGGAACCGTTTTCGAGGCCATCGGCTTTCTGAGCGAAGCCAAGAAGCGTCACGCAGGCAACCCATCCGGCCGATCACAACCCTTGAGATCAACGTCGAGGTTGGTAGTGTTTATGTCAAGTATAGCATAGTCGGGCAGCCCAGCGTTTACATAACAACTATAGTGTGAACATCGAGTGGGCTCACGTGGAGGGTCCCCCTGCTGCTACCACCGCCATTTCTTGTCCAGGGGCATGGCGAGGATCTCTCGCACATGGGGCCTTCTGTCAGGGTCTCGAGAGAGGAGGTCCACAGAGAAGCCAGCCTTCATCACTATGGCGCAGTCAGCGCCGGTACCAGTGCCGCCTACGCACAGGATACGCGCCCCAGGCTTGACCCGGCCTCCATCGGTAGCCATCATGCCTACTTCCATGGCTACCTTCAGGCCCTGTCCGCCTATGAGGCGAAATGCATCAAAGATCATGACCCGAAGATCTGGGGCCCCGTACATGTTCTTGCTGGCCCCTACCGAATGAGAATGAGACGCGTATGGCACACGATCCACGATCTGAACCTGCAGGTCTTCCAGTGCTTCCCTGTTCTCCGCTGTTATGCCGGGATAGTACTTGGCCCACGGCGGGTCAGACACGCAGACAATAGGCACGTCGCTTTCAGGCCGCACCTTCCTTGCCAGGGAAACACCCGTCTTGCCGCTGGTGGACGCCACCACCAGCGCCTCGATGCCTCCCTCCGCCAGCCGTTCCGTGACCACATCTATCAGGTCAGCGGTGTTGCTCTCTCCATATTCAGGGAAATACGATATGGACTTCTTCACCTACCCTCCCACTCTTTCACGCCCAACGCCACTCCTCCCCGCGACATACCAAAAAAGCCGTGTGACCGAGCGAAATATGATTGCCTGCTGGACACATTGACCTTCACACTATTAGATTATCGTAAAGTACGTGGCTCAGTCTGTGCTCTGCACGAGATAAGGCTCGAAACGGTGAATCAGCCTGTCGGGCACTCTTCCTTCCACGGTCACTCCCCTCTCGGAGTATTCTTCCCGGTCCACCAGTCCCTGTTGGTGGAAGAGGCTCAGCAGGCCATCGTTGCTATAAGGTAGAACAACCATTACAGAGCGGAATCCCTCCCACAGGACCTCCTGGACTCGTTGTAGCAGCTGCTCCAATCCGATCCGCTCTTCCGCCGAGATCGCCACGCAGTTCGGATAGGCTACCATTGTCTCTAGGACCCGCTCGATCACGTCTCCTTCCTCTGGCGGCTCCTCGCCCACTTCCTCCTCCCCTTCCTCGAACGATCCGTTCTCCAGCAGATCTATCTTGTTGAGCGCCGTCACCACGGGCTTGTTATGTGCACCAAGTTCCCTCAGCACCCTCTCCACCGTCGCGCTCTGCTCCTCTACATTGGGGTGCGTTATGTCAAGAATGTGGAGCAGCAAGTCAGCCTCGTTGATTTCTTCGAGGGTAGCTCGAAACGAGGCCACTAGCTGCGTGGGCAGCTTGTGAATGAAGCCAACGGTGTCAGTGAACAGAACCGGTCTACCGTCCGGTAGCGTGACGCGCCTGGTGGTGGGATCTAGCGTGGCAAACAGCTTGTCTTCCACGAGCACGTCCGCCCCCGACAGAGCATTAAGCAGAGTGGACTTGCCAGCGTTAGTGTACCCCACGATAGCTACTACCGGAACCCCTGCCTTCTTCCTGCGGTTCCTGTACTGGCGGCGATGGACACGCACGTCTTCCAGCTGCTTCTTGAGCGAGGCAATACGCCGCCCGATCTCCCGTCTGTCACTCTCCAACTGGGTCTCACCAGGTCCGCGCAGGCCCACGCCACCCACTCCCTGCCTCGAGAGGTGGGTCCACATGCGCGTCAAGCGGGGCAAGCGGTACTCATACTGGGCCAACTCAACCTGCAGCCGCCCTTCTTTCGTGCGGGCGTGCCTGGCGAAAATGTCTAGTATCAGAGCTGTGCGGTCCACTACCTTGACGTCGAGCTCCTGCTCCAGGTTCCGTTGCTGGCGGGGCCGCAGTTCATCGTCGAAGAGCAACACATCGTACTCCAGCTCCCTCCCCCAGGCCCGCAGCTCCTCCACTTTGCCGCTGCCGACAAACGTGGCTGAGTTGGGCGCCTGCAACCGTTGAATCGTACTCCCCAGGACCTCGATTCCCGCCGTACGGGCGAGCTGTGCCAGCTCCTCCACGGAGTCTTCCGCACGCCAGAGCTCTCTCTTGCGCTTCAGTTCCACCCCCACCAGGAATCCTCTCTCGCTGGGGGTGTCTATGGATCTCACTCTCCTTGGAATGGTGAACCTCCCCCGTCAACTGGTTTCTGTCCGGAGCGCTGCGCGATGCGCGCTGCCGCTCTCCAGCATCTGTTGCACTATGCTCTCCTTGTTGGGTTGGACCCGTTCAAGCAGCTCGGCGAACTGGTCGTCGCCCAATTCCTCCTTCAATGCTTCGATGTTTGCCTCTCTGCTGTCCACCCTCGGATCGTTGATAGCCTGGCCGACCTCGAGGGCCAATAGATATGAGGCCAGCGCGCATTCGTACTCCCCCTGCTCCTTCCACACCTCGCCCAAGTTGTTCAGGTGACTCCCTTCGCCCCGCCGGTCGCCGATCTCCCTGGCGATCTCCAGGGCCTGCTGATAATACTCTATCGCCTTCTCCACCTGCCCCAGGGCGGCATAGGCCAACCCCAGGTTGCCCAGATCACTCCCTTCGCCCCGCCGGTCGCCGATCTCCTTGGATATGACCAGTGCTTGCTTGTGATACTCTATCGCCTTCTCGAGCTGCCCCAGGTCGGCATAGGCATTCCCCAGGTTGCCCAGATGGTTCCCTTCGCCCCGCCGGTCACCGATCTCCCTCGCGATGTCGAGGGCTTGTTCGTAGTACTCTATCGCCTTCTGCATCTCGCCCTGCCTGGCGCAGATGATGCCAAGGGCCCCGAGGGTGTCGGACTGGCGGCCTCTGTCCCTCAGTGGCCCGCTCGCGTCCAGCGTCAGTTCGCAGATGCGCTCTGCCTCTCCCAAACGGACGGACAGCTCCAGCGGGTTGAACACGCGCCAGAAGAGTTCAAGGAGCTGACGGTGGTCCCCGGCCAGCTCGAAGTGACGGTGCGCCTTCAGTGTAAGCGTCAGTCCCAAAGGGTCGTCGGGAGCCTCATCGGTCTCCGAGAGGTAATGGTGGCCTGCGAGGCCATGCACAAGAGCAGAGTCGTCCTTCAGCCGAGCGTGGAAGTACTCCCGAAGGAGGGGGTGAAGTTCGTGGTGGTCGTCGGTACGGGAGAGCAAGAACTTCTCCTCCAGGGTGGCGGCGACCCGCCTGGACGTCTCCGTCTGATACACACACTCCATGGCCTGAGCACTGAACGGCTCATCGAAGACCGAGCAGCGCGCGAGAAGGCGCAACTCATCTCTGGAGAGCCTTCTCTCCGTCTCCTGGAGTATCCGTCTCAGAGATCTCTGCTCGTCGCCACTATGCTGGAAGAGGGGCAGCTTTTCTATTCCCTCCATTGGCATACCGCTCCTTAGCAGCCCCGCGCACAACTCCAGCCCCTTGGGGTGTCCCCCCGTCTTCTCGTGCAGGCGGCCGAGTTCGTCCTCCGTCGTCTCACGCAGGCCTCGGTCGCGCAGCAACTGCACCGCGCTCGCTCTATCCAGATCCAGTAACGTCAACGCATGGGCATAGGTCTCTTGGACGCCTTCGGGAGCCAACCCCTCCTTGATTCTGTCGACCTCGCGGGTCAGCACCACAGTACGACCTTGACGCGGCCTGAGCCTCAGTGCCCGGAGCAGGTCGTTGACAATGATGCGATCCTCAACCAGGTGAAAATCGTCAAGGAAGAGGACATTCCTTTGGTGGTCCAACGTTCTCACGAAAGCCGCTACGCCCAACTCAGGGTTCTTGACCAGATTCTCCTTCAGGATGAATGCAAAACCCTCGTAGCTCACGCCAAAGTAGTTCGCCAAAGCATTGATCAGTGATTCCAGGCCCATCCCGGGCTTGCAGTCTACCCAGATGCAGGTTTGGGTTGGGGCCAGGCGCTCCGCCAGCGCGCGACCTAGCGTGGTCTTGCCAATGCCGGCCCACCCGCCGATCACTATCAGCTTCTTTGCCTCAAGGGCGGCTTCAAGTCCCGCCAGTTCCTCCTCCCGGCCTCGAAGCGAGATCTCCAGCGGCTCAGGCTCGCGCGCAGTCACAACGCCACCCAGAGGGGCCGTCACCCTGAATCTCCACCGATGCCTCAGGGTGTTAATGATCCAGCCCGCGGGCCGAGCAAGGATGGTGATTATCGCACCCCCCGCCGCAGAGGACATCGTGTCTCCCTTTCAGATTGCTGCGACCGCAACTCTGTTCATTCTGTTCAGTTGCTTCAGTGCTCCAGGCGCCTCGCTATTCCCAATAGGCAGTGCAGGGCCACGATTGGCCGTACACCACGCGTGGCCGGGTCATTCTGCACCCCCCTTCGACGCGGGCGCTCAACAACAGTCTCTCATTGGCCTCCCGTCAGGAACTCTTCCAGCACTCTCCCCACCCTCTCCAGGCTCTCGGGGCCCACCCTCTCGCAAGTGTCCTCGACGGTATGCCAGTACGGATAGTCGAAATCAATTATGTCAACCGCCGGAATCCCCTTGCGGGCGAAGGGCAGATGGTCGTCGATGACAGTGTGGCGGACCTGCGGGATGAACTCGTCGTACCCCCGGTCTGCAGCAATTTCCCAGAGCGTCTCACGGAGAGCTACGTCCGAGTTCCCTTCAAAACACAGCTGTTGGTCCCTATCCCCTACCATGTCCACCACTATGACATAGGCTGGCTCTACCGCAAGTTCTTCAGCCACGTAGGTCGAGCCCACGCACCATGGCCAGCCATCCAGGCGGCCGCTATCCTCGGCGTCGAAAAAGGCCAGCCATACCTCGTTGCTGAGTTGGTGCTGGGGAAGAACGGCAGCCAACTCCAGGAGCACCGCCACTCCGCTGGCGCCATCATTCCCGCCTAGTATGGGCTCATCGGAGTGCTCAGGGTCTCGATCGGCCACCGGTCGGGTGTCATAGTGAGCGCCCAAGATGACTACAGGTCCCTGTCCGAACTTCCCGATTATGTTCCGCAACGGCACGCCCTCGTAACGGAACGCCTGAGTGTCAACCTCCCAGCCCAGTCCCTGCAACTGGTCGATGATGTACTCCCCCGTCATCCAGCCAGCCTCTGATCCCGGGGGTCGCGGCCCTATCGCACACTGGTCCAACGCGTACTGATATGCTCGCTCCCCGTCAAATCCGAGCGCATGCCCCCCACCGGCCTCTCCTCGGGCATCCAGTCTCTGGTAGACGTATGCTCCCCCCACAACGACGGCCGTCAGCCCCAAGACCAGGCCAACCACGCCCAGTTCTTTGCGGCGCCCGTTGCCCGGCGAACTCTCGTCGCCCGTCCCCTTCATGTACCTACTCAAACACCAGCAGCCACAGGCGATGCGGTGTGCGCTTCATCAACATCTGTGCGGAATAGCTGACGACGGCGGCCCTGTTACCTCTTCGACAACCCTGCACTGCCTGTGTCCTTCTGCGCCAGGCTGGCGGCACGTCGCGGGTAGCCTTGAGCGCTCGAGGAAGGGGCAATCAGGTAGGTCTGCAGGTCCCGAAGGGCACGCTGGGAGTACGCCTGGTACCTTCGTTTCTTGCCCCTGACCTTGCGCTTCAATGGAGTCACCAGCCCAAAGTTGGGCTTCATCGGCTGAAAGCGCTCAGGCTCAGCCGAGGTGACATACCTGAACAGAGCACCTATCATGGTCGTCGCCGGGAAGACGAGCGCTGCTTCGCCTCTAACCAGGCGCGACGCGTTCACGCCAGACAGGTAGCCCCCCGCGATGGCGGCCACATATCCTTCGCTCCCCGTGATCTGGCCGGCGAAGAACAGGCCCTCCCCTACCCTGCACTCAAGGGTACGCTCCAGCACCACCGGCGAATTGATGAACGTGTTCCGATGCATCTGGCCATATCGGACGAATTCAGCCTGCTCCAGGCCTGGGATCAACTGGAAAACCCGCTCTTGCTCGCCCCACCGCAGGTTGGTCTGGAAACCAACTATGTTGTACAGGGTACCTGCCAAGTCGTCTTGGCGCAGTTGAACCACCGCATAGGGACGTTTGCCGGTGCGAGGATCAATCAGCCCCACAGGCCGGAGCGGACCATAGGCCAGGGCTTCCCGCCCTCGCCCAGCAATCACCTCCACAGGCAAACAGGCCTCGAAGAATCGTTCGTCCTCCCTCTCGAATTGTCGCAGCGGGATGGTCTCTGCCGTCAGCAGTTCGTCCACGAAGCGATGATATTGTTCCTCGTCCAGGGGACAGTTGATGTAGTCCCCATTCCCACGGCCGTATCGCGAGCCTCGGAAGACCCTTTCTTCGTTGATGGATTCCGAGGCCAGGATGGGAGCCATCGCATCATAGAAGTGGAGATGCTGCTCCCCCGTCAACCTGGCGATGGCCTGGCTCAGACCGTCAGAGGTCAGAGGCCCCGTGGCAATGACCACGGGCCTCGCATCGGGTATCTCCTGCACCTCCTGCCGAACCACCTTGATGCCCGGATGAGCCTCGATTCGCTCGTTCACCAGGTCGGAGAAAGCCTCGCGGCCCACCGCCAGGGCACCCCCGGCTGGCAGTGCCGTCTCATCCGCACAGGCGACAACCAGCGAGCCGAGCCCACGGAGTTCCTCTTTCAGCAGTCCCATCGCCCTGTCTAGCAGGTTGGAACCCAGCGAATTACTGCAGACCAGCTCCGCCAGTTTGCCTGTTCCATGGGCCGGCGTCATTGTGTGAGGCCGCATCTCGTAGAGGTCGACTGACAGATTGTGGCGGGCCACTTGCCAAGCGGCTTCACAACCTGCCAACCCTCCACCAATCACCGTGACCTTCTTCAAACTCATCCCTCTCACTATGAAGTATATCATATCCAAGGCCCAAACGAAAAAGCGGGCGCTTGTCGTCATCTGTCCTCAGAGATCTACTGCCCGCGAGCCGTCCATTCTAGCGGACGAGGGCCCGATGCGTGCTGACGATTGACCCAACAATAGCGCTTGCCTCACCTCCGTCACACTGGTTGCGGATTGCGGGCATGGATGATACCATCTCTATCGGAGGTTTCTGACAATGAATGTAGTCGAAATCATCGCCAAGAAGCGCGACGGAGAGGCCCTGTCGGCGGAAGAGCTGGACTTTTTGGTGCAGGGATTCACACGCGGCGACATACCAGACTATCAAGCGGCGGCGTGGCTGATGGCTGTCTACCTTAGAGGTATGAGCACCGACGAAACCGCCCACCTCACCCACGCCATGGCTCATTCGGGTCGCACACTGGACGTGGCAAAAACCGTACCCATGGTCGTGGATAAGCACAGCACGGGTGGAGTGGGAGACAAGACCACGCTGGTGGTCGCTCCTCTGGTCGTCGCCGCTGGTCTGGCAGTCGCCAAGATCTCCGGCCATGGGCTGGGTTTCACCGGGGGAACCATGGACAAGCTAGAGTCATTTCCTGGTTTCACCTCCGAGCTGTCCCCTGCCCGCTTCTTGGAGAACCTTGCCCGCTATCGCATTGTGGTAGTCGGCCAGACTCCAGAGTTGGCCCCGGCAGATGGCAGGCTGTATGCTCTCCGAGACGTCACGGCCACCATAAGTTCGATCCCGCTGATAGCCAGCAGCATCGTGAGCAAGAAACTGGCCGTCGGAGCGAGCGGCATCGTCTTTGATGTCAAGGTTGGCACAGGGGCGTTCATGAAGACCGAGGCGGAGGCGCTTGAGTTGGCACAGACCTTGGTAGATCTTACCAAGAAGCTAGGCAAACGCGCGACGGCCGTCATCAGCGACATGAACCAGCCCCTGGGCCGAGCAGTGGGTAATGCTCTGGAGGTGAAGGAAGCGATAGACACACTAAATGGGGGCGGCCCTGCAGACTTCACCGCTCATTGCCTCACCATTGGAGCGCACATGCTCCTCCTGGCTGGGGAAGCCGAGAACGAGCAGGAAGCGCAAGAGAAGCTCGAGAACCTTCTAGCATCTGGACAGGCCATCGCCAGGCTAAGGGATCTGGTGAGAGCCCAAGGGGGAGATACTGCTCCTATTGAGGACCCCACGCTGCTCCCGCAAGCCAGCATTGCACACACAGTGGCCTCACCGAGAGAGGGCTACGTCTCTCAGTTGAATCCCATGGAAGTGGGGCTGACGGCCGTTGACCTGGGAGCTGGTCGGAAGAAGAAGGGTGAGCCAGTGGACCATGCGGTGGGCGTTGTTTTGAACAAGAAGATTGGTGAGCGCGTGAGAACGGGTGAGACGCTGTGCACCATTCACGCTCAAAGCCAGGAAGCCTTGGAGCGGGCAGAAGCGAGGCTGTTGGGCGCCTATTCGTGGCAGGGTGAGCCCGTTGACTTCTCACCATCAGCATATCGGATAGTCCGCTAGCCCTTCGCACCTGTCAGATTCGGGCATTCGGCAGACAACACCGCTAACAGTCTGGACAGCTTTGCAGCTGGCCGGGGTACTTCCCGTCGACGATTTCGTATATGTAGATCCGTGGCTCGCGTGCCTGTCCTCTCTCGTCGAAAGAGATACGACCGGTTAGCCCCTCGTATTCCTCAGTCTCGGAGAGTGCCACCACAACAGCTTCCCTAGTGGCCCTACCCTCAACGGCAATAGATCTCTCCACAGCGTCTAGAAGCAAACGGGCAGCATCGTAGGCCAAGGCTGCATAAGGCCCTGGTGGACCACCCGCGGGTGCCACGTATCCCTCGCTGAAGTGCTCGCTCTCAAGCGGCGGAGTGATGCTGAGATAAGCTGTCCCGACAGCGGTATTCCCCGCAACCTGAACAAAGTGAGGGCTGTTCAGGCCATTGCTTCCCAGTAAGGGGATGTCCAATCCCGCCGCCCTTAGCTCCAGCAGCAGCTCCGCGCCCTCCAGAGCCTCTCCTCCAAAGAAGATCATGTCGGGCCCTTCGCTCTCGAGCGCGGCCAACAGTGCTACGCGATCATCGTCAAGGTGTTGAGAGACTAGTGCGCCCTCCTGCCGCGCCCTGAACGCGAAGGAATCTACTAGATCTACAGAGCCTCCAATAACAGCTAGACGCCTTGCACCCCTCTGCACCACTGCATAGCGCGCCGCCGCCGCGCCAAGCACACCGTCGTCAGCTACGAGGCGAAACGTCTGACCACAGCCACTCTCTGTGACATCTGTGGCCGTGGAAGCTGGGACCACCAACGCCAATCCAGCCTCGCAATAGCTTGACAGGACCGCCAGAGTGGTCTGCTCACCGAAATGCCCGATGACGCCTACGACGTCCCCATCAACAGCCATCTCTCGGGCGCGCCGGACGGCCACTGTGGGGTCTTGGTCGTCATTCAGTGCCACCAGTTCCACCATGTGGCCTTCCACGCCACCCGCCTGATTCCGCTCACTTATCGCGAGCTTCACTGCTGACAAGACCTCATAGCCCAAGGGACGGTACAGGCCCTCGAAGGGAGCCACCAAGCCGATCTTGACCGTGGGTTGTGTGGATCCCCAAGGCCCGCAACCTGTGATGAATCCTAACAGGGAGAAGATCAGAATAGGGACAGACAGTTTTCTCACGAGATGCAATTACTGGCCCTGATACAACTCTTGGTTGCGCAGGTGCTCCTCATAGGTCTCGGCAAACGCGTGGGACCCATCAAACTTGGAGAAGAAGAATAGGTACGCGGTCTCAGCCGGTTCCAGAACTGCCTGTAGCGACGCTAACCCAGGACTGCATATCGGGCCCTGCGGTAATCCTGGGTAGAGATAGGTATTGTAAAGCGAGTCGAACGGCACGTCCTCCTCCAACGACATCGGGATCTTCCACCACTGTCCCGTGTCTTCCTGGTAGCCGAGGGCGTACTGTACCGTGGGATCGGACTGAAGGTACATGCCCTGCTCCAACCGGTTGAGGTATACGCCGGCGATGATGGGGCGCTCTTCGGGTATCACCGCCTCACGTTCGACTATCGACGCGAGAGTGACCACCTCGTAGATAGTCCAACCCTTCTGAGCCGCCAGTTGGCGCCTCTCCGGTGTGAAACGCTCCCCGAAGGTGGTCAACATGAGGTCTAACAGCTGCGTAGCATCGTAGTCAACAGGTATCCTGTAGGTTTCGGGGAACAGGAATCCCTCCAACGAGGAAGGAGCTTCGTCTGGGTGATCAGACAGGAAATCATGTACAAAAGCACCTGAACCCACCAAGGACATGAAGACCTCGCTGTCCACCAAACCTCGCTCCTCCAATAGAGCAGCGACCTCCTCCGCTCTCTTCCCTTCGGGGATAGTAACCGAGACCTCGCGCAGACGCCCGTGCTGCAAGGCTTCCACAATCTCACCTATCGTCATGCTGGGCCGCAGTTCGTACTCTCCAGCCTCCAGCTGCGCATCGACTCCTCGATAGCGAACCAACCACAGGAACAACTGAGCATCTTTGATCAAACCCTCACGCTGTAGGCGAGGTCCAATCGTGGCTGCCGTTTCCCCGGGGTTGATGCTGAATACCACTGCTGTGGAGTCATCACTGGCCGGAGTTTCTATGTCGTTCCGGCGGATGTTAAGATAGATGCCTATCAGACTCCTCTCCAGTGTCGAGGTTTCTATCGCTCCAGTAGCTACCTCGCTAGAGCCTCTCCCGCCCAGGAGATACTGGCCCCCGACAGATATGACAACTATGGTCAACACCAAAGCTAGAAGTATGAGTCCCCAACGAAGCGCACTTCTCACAACGTTGTCTCCTCCCAAGGGATAGCCCTCTCCAGTTTGAGGGAATCCAGGTAGTCTTGTAGGATCACAGCGGCCGCAACCGCGTCAATCCGGCTTTTGCGGTCCTTCCGCTTTGTGCCAGCCTCAATCATCAGCTGACGGGCGCGAATCGTGGAGAATCCCTCATCCCATAGAATGACCGGGATGGCCAGCACTTCCCGCAACTCTGCAGCAAACGCTTCGACGCTGCACGCTTGCTCTCCCGATGTCCCGTCCAACTGAAGTGGGTGACCCACAATGATCTTCTCGACCTCGTGCTCTGTCACGAGGGCTACGATAACCGACATATCTGCGTTCAGAGAGCGACGTCGAATCACCTGGAGAGTACGCGCCAATGTCTGTCCAGGATCACTCAGGGCAACTCCTATCCGTCTATCCCCGATGTCCAGCGCCATCAAACGCACACGGTCCTCCGTGATCTGGTTGCCTCGTCACCCGTGCCTCCACCCGACAGCACCTGTATGGCAATGCGAAAAGGTAGCCATGGAACCCGACCCCACCATTCTGGTGAAACTCGGACCGATGGGCCTTGCACAAGGCTCAGATGTCGCGCTAGATACTCCTCCGCCAGGCTCACAGACTTACCTCTTATGCCCTCTCTGATATTAGCTTCGTCAATCTCCACCCAGGTTACGCCTTCGGCCCTCATCCGGAAAGTCAGAGTCCCATCATACTGAGCCTCACTAACTTCCTCTACGTGAAACTCCGTCTCTTCAGACAGAAGCTGAAATCCTTCTCGCACCTCGAACTGGAGCATACGCGACCCCAGGAGTTCGACATCTGCCCTGTCAATGACCGTTCCCCTGACCAAGGCCCGCATGTGCAGGCTGAGAGAATCAGCAACCTCGTCCGGGAACTTGTCATACGTCTCCGACAACGCAAAGGTCATCAAGGACTCGGGGGGCAAGAACTCTTCCCCGGTGAGTTCCACCATCAAAGCGTCGTACCCCTCTTCCCTGAGCCGCTGCAACGAGGATTCTCTGAGCTGATCTTTGTCGGCATTAGTCACATATCTGACTTCACTCATGCCCCCTTCCTCAGTGGGGGCGACGTTGATGACATTCACTTGCCGATCCATTGGCCCTTCCACCCTGTTAATGGAGTATGCGGGGACGTTGCCGCTCGGTCCAGGCTCAATGGCCTCTATCGGGGCCCTACGCCTGGTGCCCACTCCTGGCGGAAGGGTGACTGGCTCGGTAGTGCGGAAGCGAATGGTGGTACCGGCGCTGGTGCTCACAATCGTGTCAGACAAGACGGTGGTAGCCTGGGTGCGCTTGTTCGTGAAGACCACCTCTCCGGTAGCCGTTGCGTCGGGTTCGTCCCTGATGGCTGTAGTCGCCATCTCCTCGCTACCGACGAGGTCCATCTCCACCACCCGGGCTGGTATGCGAAGACTGATGAAGTCGATACTCTCCAGATCGGGATTGGCTTGTACAGTGAGCGTGGTACTGACCGGATAGGCTACTGGCTCAAGAGTCACTGTCGCTGTGGGCACAAGTACTACTAGGATGAAAGCCATGAAAACTACCATTGCCAGGAACGCTAGAGAAAAGACTCCGATCTCGCCGAGCCTCAGAGGCTGCGATCTCGACTGAGCGGGGATCGCCCTGCCTAGCAGGCCCTGTGAAGGTTGTATGCCAAACGAATCAAGGACAAGAGTATGGGAGCCCTTCCACTTTGCTCGTTGCCCTGCCCGTACGGACGAAAAGGTGCGAAAGCCGAGCCCTCGAGCTGACTGTACCAACTCGCGATTTCGGGTCACCAGAGCAACTTCTTTGTCCAAGGCAATGACGTATCGCCCCAAGAGTTTCAGATCAACCAGGCTATCAAGTCCGGGGCAGTTCTTCGGAACCACCAGGAGTATCCGTTTCTCTTCCGCGCCCCTGACGTGCTCGCGGATGACCCCAGAAGTGTCGCTGGGGTCGAGGTATATCACTTCTAGCTGGTTCAAGCGTTCCCTCCCCTGCCCGTGAAGATCGGAGGTCTCTTGACGGCCCACAACACTCGTCCCAAGGGATCTGTCTTGGAATCGCCACTCATCACGTAGCTGGCGACAGCCATAGGCGAGATGTCCTGCTGGTCCGCCAACCGGCCAGTTCTGTCAAGTACAGTGGCGATTTCCCAGGGTTGCATCAATTGCACCTCAGGATGGCGCGAGAAATCCAGTCTTTCCATCCAAGGATAAGAACGTAGGGTATTCACAATACCGGGCAAGCTGCTTCCTCCGCCACAGAGACAGAAGCGATGTGGCAGAGAAGCAGGGCCGCAGAGTCTCCTCAGAGTCCCTTCAACTTCTCCCACCCATGCGTCCAGCACCCGACTCATGGCCGCGCGCACGTCGTCCTCGGCAGGCATTTGGACCCTTCCACGACTGTAGGCTAACTTCAAGCTCTCCGCATCCCTCCAAGAGAGTCCAAGAGTCTGGGCCAGATGTCTTGTGAAGTGCCTACCTCCCAAGGGAATGCTGGCGGTCTCCCAGGCCTTGCCGTTGCGGACCACCACAACGTCGCTAGCCATACCGCCGATATCTATGCATATCCCTTCTTTCTCGCTCAATATGGAAGCCAGTGCTTGCCAACCCGATGCTGTCGCCATGAGCTCCAAACCCAGCTCTTCGGTCATCGCTTCGATGGCTCTCAGATAGGAAGACGAAACCACGACGTTACTCACTGAGATCGTAAGCCTTCGGCCGCGGAAACCGAGGGGGGTGGTTACACGGCGCCCGTCAATCTGAATATCTGCCACCGATGTTTCCAACAACTCGACCTCTTCCTGCTGAGCGCGCTGGATGTGACGAATTCTTCGGCCCAGCTGTCGTAGAGCCAGACGCTGAGCCCGTTTTAGAAGCTCCGTCAATTCCCCATCACTCACCCGTTTCTCCGGATTCGAGCGCTGATTCGTAACCGAGAGAGTTTGGGCAGTGGTCACATGGTTGGGCAGACCAACTACCGCGCAGTCGGGCACAACCTGTGTATCGCAGTGCCGCTCAGTCATATCCTCCGCTTCACGAAGAGCCCGATCACAGGATCTTGCCAGCGTCGGAAGGTCCGCGACTGCTCCATGCGCCCGTGAATCGTGCTGCTCGCAGAGCGCCCTGCCCACACCAACCACGATACATTCGCCTTCGTGCAACTCCAACACGAGCGCCTTGACCTGCTCAGTGCCTAGGTCGAGGACACTGCTGTAGGCCGGCCGCTCCCCGTCGGTCACACGTCCGTGCACTACCGTGGACCATAACTTACGCAATGAACGCTCCCAGCCGCCGAATTGCTCGCACGAATGTGGGGATCTCTAGAATCAGTGTAAAGCACGAGACGATCTAGCGCCCGGTCACCAAGTCGGGCACCAAGCTCAAAGCCTCGTTTATCCGCTCAGGGTGCTTTCCTCCCGCCTGAGCTAAGGTTGCGCGCCCGCCCCCCCCTCCACCGACCACTGCTGCAACCTCCCTAATAAGACGGTCAGCCTTCAGGCCCTTGTCAACGAGGTCGGGGGTGACCGCGGCGACGAAGCCTGGCTTTCCATCCATCACAGCGCCCAACACTATTACTGCTGATCCTAACCGGTCTCTCAGCCAATCAATCATCTCCCGCAGTGTCTCCATACTGGAGGCTTCAACCTCAGCGGCGAGCACCTTCATGCCATCCACTTCGCGGACTTCCTCCAGCACCCTACTCATCTCGATTCTGCCCAGCCGTCGCCGCAGCTCCAGTATCTCCTTTCGTAGAGACTCCATGTCAGACAAGAGGGCGCTCAAGTTGACTTCAACCTCAGCGGTCGACCCTCCCAGTTTGGAGGCTATCCCATCGAGGAGAAGTAGGCTTCGGTGTACGTAATCCTCGGCTCCGCGACCTGTCAAGGCCTCGATACGACGTAGGCCCCTCCCGATGCTACCCTCATTCAAGATGTGAAAGACGCCTATCTGACCAGTGGCCTGCAGGTGCGTCCCGCCACAGAGTTCGCGAGTGTAGTCACCCGTACTAACCATCCGAACCCTCTCGCCATACTTCTCGCCGAAAATGGCAAAAGCACCAGAAGCGATCGCCGTCTGATAATCTGTGACTCGAGTCACTACCGGGAGGTTGTCTCTGATCCTGGCGTTGACTCGCCTCTCTATCAAGTGCAGCTCATCGTCGCTCAGAGCTTGCAGATGTGTGAAGTCGAAGCGTAGCCGCTCGGGCGCGACCTCAGATCCGGATTGCTGTGCGTGCTCTCCCAAGATCTCCCGCAGAGCCTTGTGTAACAGATGGGTGGCTGTATGATTGCGCGCTATGTCCAGACGTCTGTCCACATCCACCTTGGCGACTACCACGTCGCCCACGTGGAGCGATCCGCGCCCGACGTTGCCATAGTGGACGATAAGCCCCGGCAATGGGCTCTGGGTGTCCGACACCGCTATCTCGCCGCCAGCATCGCTCAGTTTGCCAGTGTCACCAACTTGTCCGCCAGCCTCGGCATAGAAGGGCGTCTCCTTGAGGACCACCGCAACTTGCTCCCCCTCGACCACCTCATCCACAACTCGGTCATCCGTCGCCAAGTCGATGACCTCGGTCGTCGTCTCGACTCTTTCGTGGCCGAGGAAATCGGTGGGCGGCAGCTCTAAGGGGCGGTAGAATTCACTCTCCCTCGCCAATCCGAAGGCCTGCGCCTTCCTCGCCCGTTCGCGTTGCTCGACCATGGCTTTCGCGAAGCCCTCTTCGTCGAGCTCGAGCCCCTTCTCGGCAGCCATCTCTCTGGTTAGCTCCACAGGAAACCCATAGGTGTCATACAGCCGAAAGACCTCCTCTCCTGGGATCTGGGCCTTCCCTGAATAAGAGATGTCGGCGAGCAAGTCTTCCAAGAGGGCCGAGCCGACACCCAGGGTATACTGAAAACCCTTCTCCTCTTGGGCCAGCACCCCCAAGATGAAGTCTTGTCGGTCGCTCAGCTCGGGGTATTGCTCTCCCATCAGCCCGATCACTGCCCGGGTGATCTCCTCCAAGAAGGGCTCTTCCCTTCCCAATACCTTTCCGTGCCGCACGGCGCGACGCAAGATGCGCCGTAGAACGTATCCGCGGCCTTCGTTGCTCGGCAGGACGCCATCTGCGACGAGGAAAGTGACCGCACGCGCGTGCTCTGCAATAATGCGCAGCGAACGATCCGCCACATCGTTGTCTCCGTACGATCTCTGCACCAGGTCACCAGCCTTGGCCACAATAGGAGCAAAGAGATCGGTTTCATAAACCGACCCAACGTTCTGTATCGCCACCGCAGTTCGCTCCAGCCCCATCCCCGTGTCAATGTTCTGTCGTGGCAGAGCCGTAAGGCCGCCCTCCGAGTCTTGGTCATACTCCATGAAAACCAGATTCCAAACCTCTAGAAAGCGCTCACAGTCGCAGCCAGGTGCACAGTCTTCTTGCCCACAACCTACGTCAGGACCACGGTCATAGAAGATCTCCGAACAGGGGCCGCAGGGCCCCGTGTCGCCGGCAGGGCCCCAGAAATTGTCTTCCTTGCCATGGCGCACTATTCTTGTGGCCGGCAAGGCGATTTCCTGCCATAAGATAAAGGCTTCCTCATCGTCATGGAAAATGCTAGCCCAGAGACTGTCTTCGGCCAACTCCAAGGATTCCGTCACGAACTCCCACGCAAGTTCGATGGCGCCTCTCTTGAAGTAGTCCCCGATAGAGAAGTTGCCGAGCATCTCGAAGAAAGTCAGGCTCCGC
This sequence comes from Chloroflexi bacterium B3_Chlor, assembly GCA_005223035.1. Classification (GTDB taxonomy): domain Bacteria; phylum Chloroflexota; class Anaerolineae; order UBA7937; family B3-Chlor; genus B3-Chlor. The sequence continues at coordinate 86,873 of NJBK01000002.1, read as the reverse complement.
TCGTTACCCACTTTGTCTATGTCTGTGGTGCGAAAGCACTTCTGCACGGAAGCGAGACGTGTCGAGGGCGGCTCCACTTCACCAGAGAAATACGGTTTGAACTGCACCATTCCAGCTCCGGTGAAGAGCAGAGTCGGATCGCCCTCTGGCACCAAAGAAGAACTAGGAACAACTAAGTGCCCTCTCTGAGCAAAGAAATCCAAGAAGGCTTCCCTTATCTCTGCGCTGCTCGTCGGCTTCATCCACATATTCTCCAATGATGCCAACGTGTGGCCTGAGTTTAGTAGACATTTTAGGATAACTATCTAGCAATGTCAAACCTTCGCGGCCCTCGACCCTTTGACTTATTGACAGGGTTGGCATACAATCCTCGTGTCCAACGAGGCACTACTGGCAGGACAGGTTACGAGTGAGAAGCTGAGAATCAAGACTTGATGAATCATTCTGTGGTGGTATAATGAAGTTCTTGGGAGTGAAAGAACGAAAGGTGCATGTTCATGGAGCAGATTGAGCTAAGAGCAGAAACCCGAGATGTGTTCGGCAAGAAAACGAAGCGGCTTCGAAGATCTGGCCTTGTCCCTGCAATCTTATATGGACCAAGAGCCGAGCCTGTCTCCCTCCAGGTGCGAGAGCGAGACTTGCGGTCAGTCCTAGACAGAGCCGGCATGAATCAGCTGATCAGCCTGTGGATCGACCAGGCTGATAGACCACGAATGACCCTGGCCCGTGAAGTCCAACGCGACCTCATCACCCACTCGCTACTTCACGTTGATCTATACGAAGTGGTCATGACTGAGAAGATCACTGCCGAGACACCCCTCACTCTTGTGGGGGAGGCACCCGCCGTCGCTACGAAAGCCGGGCTGCTGGTGAGAGGCCTTGCCTCTGTGCAGGTACAATGTCTGCCCAGTGAGTTGCCCGAATTCATAGCCGTGGACGTCAGCGCGCTCGAAGAGAAAGACCAGGCTATTCTAGTCAAGGATCTCGTAGTAGACGAGGCCGTTGAGATCTTGGCCAACCCCGAGGAAGTGGTCGTCAAGGTGCTCCCGCTAAGGGAGCTGGAGGTTGAGGAGGTCGTGGAGGAAGAAGTCGAACCTGCTGAAGTAGAAGTAATAGCCGTAGCGAAAGAACGCGAAGAGGAACCCGAGGAAGTGTTAGAAGAGGCGGAGCAGGTGGAGGACGAGGAGCCAGAAGGTGAGGCGGAATAGGGGTCGTCCTTCATAGACCGGCGGCCAAAGAGAGGAGATATCTGTGTTTAGTCCTTTGAACGCCATCTTGGGATTGTTCTCCCGGGATATCAGCATTGACTTGGGCACGGCCACCACACTTGTATTGGTGCGAGGTCAAGGAATCGTGATCAACGAACCATCCGTCGTCGCCATTGAGAAGAAGAGCAAGAAGGTTCTCGCCGTTGGCGACGAAGCCAAGGAAATGGTAGGGCGTACGCCGGCCAACATAGTGGCGATCAGGCCTCTTCGTGACGGAGTGATCTCGGACTTTGATGTCACCGAGAGAATGCTTCACTACTTCATAAGGAAGGTCCACGAGCGTGCCCTCCTGCCCGTTCCACGGCCTCGCGTCGTGGTGGGTCTACCCAGTGGAGTCACCGAGGTAGAGAAGAGAGCCGTACACGACGCGTGTAGCAACGCCGGTGCGCGGCAGACTCTGCTCATTGAGCAACCTACCGCCGCAGCGATAGGAGCCGACCTCCCGATCAACGAGGCGGTGGGAAGCATGATCGTCGACATCGGAGGAGGAACGTCGGAGATGGCTGTCTTCTCCCTTGGAGGCATAGTCGCCAGCCGCTCTCTCCGGATAGCCGGAGACGAGATGGATGAGGAGATCATGCGCTATGCCCGCGAGAAGTACAATCTACTGATCGGCCAACGCATGGCGGAACGGATCAAGATAGCCATTGGCTCAGCCTATCCTCTTCAGGAGGAACAGACTATGACCCTACGAGGGCGCAACCTCATTACTGGCCTGCCGGAAGCGGTGGAGATCAGCAGCGTCGAGGTCCGCGAAGCTCTGTCGCCTCCTGTCGGCATGATCGTCGATGAGGTCAAGACCACTCTTGAGGAAACCCCACCAGAGTTGATCGCTGACTTGATGGAACAAGGGGTAGCTCTGGCAGGCGGTGGCGCTCTTCTCAAGGGGATAGCCGAACGCCTCGCCGATGAGACCAAGATGCGCGTGTACGTGGCCGATGATGCGATCACCTGCGTAGTGCGAGGTGGAGGAATAGTCCTCGAACACCTGGACACGTTGAGCCACGTGCTCACCACCACTCAACGCCGCAATACACGGCGCTAATGCGAGGAGGCGCTCTTGTCTCGGTTTCAGCGAGGAGGAATCGCGTTGTTCCTCCTCCTTTTTCTCTCACTGGCCGTAATGGGTTTGATCCTTGACCGAACGAACCGCTTGCAGCCCGTGAAGAACCTCGTGGCCCAGGTCGCTGCTCCCATACAGGAGGGACTTACCTCCCTTGGGGGAAGAGTCACTAACGTACGCCAGTTCCTCACGGATGTTGAGGCTTGCAGGGCGCAGAACGAGGATCTGCAGAAGCTTGTCGATCAACTCATCATTGAGAATGTGCGCCTGCGTGAGGCTGAGATCGAAAACGTGACTCTGCGAGAACATCTGAACTTCAAGCAGGCCAACCCCTCCTTCGAACTCCTGTCAGCCGAGGTCATCGGCCACGACCCTAGTGGTCTCGTGGGCTATCTTATCATTGATCGTGGCACCGCAGAGGGCGTTGCCGTAGACATGCCGGCACTGACGCATAGGGGCTTGGTGGGAAGGGTAACGGAATCCAACCCGCACTCCTCCAAAGTTCTTCTCATAACCGACCCAAGCAGTTCAGTCAATGCCCTGATTCAAGATTCGCGCGCCACAGGAGTAGTGCAAGGACGGATAGGGCAAGAACTGGTCATGAGGTACATCCAGCAAACGGAGGAGATCAAAGACGGCGACTTAGTCCTTACCTCTGGACTGGGCGGCAACTTCCCTACCAGGATGATCATTGGACAAGTAACAGCAGTAATGAAGAAGGATGTCGAAACGTTCCAAGAAGCCGAGGTAAGACCCGCCGTGGATTTCCGGCAGCTGGAAATGGTCATGGTCCTCACAAGCTTCGAGCCCATCGACTTCGAGAGTGGCGAGTAGGCTCTGCAGAGGTAGCTACCTATCAGGACTTACGCCGTCGTCCCGTTAATGGCTGGCCTGGCCCTTATACAATCGTCTGTGCTGTTCCGCTTCTCCCTGGGAGGCGCACGCCTTAACCTCATGCTTCTCGTAGTGGTGTCTTGGAGCCTGTTGAGGGGAGCAAGAGAAGGCATTGTTTGGGGATTCCTGGGCGGCCTGGCTCTTGACTTTCTGTCGGGCGCACCGCTTGGTAGTTGCGCTTTCGCCCTGACCCTCATTGGATATCTCCCCAGCCTTGGTCAACTGACCCTGTACCGCACGAGTCCGCTGTTCCCCTCCGCTGTGGCTCTCGCAGCGACCATCGTCCACGACAGCATCCTGATGACAGTGCTTTCCGTGACCGGGCATTTCGTGCCTTGGCGCGACGTGCTGCTACAGATTACGATGCCAACCGCCTTACTTGGCAGCCTCTTGATACCTGTCGTCTATCGGGCCCTGGCCTGGCTTCACCGGAGAACGCTCCCGGAAGAGATGGAGCTCTGAGTAAGAAGAGATTAGGTGATCAGGACACGACTGAAGAACGCAGCTCTGTGTGCCAGGGCACCTATCATCATCTGCCTGTTGGGCTTGCCAGCATCCTGGCCGCTATGGAAATCAAGCCTGCCGCGCAGCTTTGATGGGCTGTTCCATCTCTACCGTCTCCTTGAACTGCGTCACTTGCTGGGGCAAGGGACTCTGTTTCCGCGCTGGGCACCAGACCTCTTCTTCGGCTACGGCTACCCCATCTTCGAATACGTCCCTGCTCTGCCATACTATCTCACGGAGATACTCCATGTGTTGGGGCTGAGTCTGATTCAGACCTTGCTCCTCTCCTTTGCTTTGAGCCTTCTGGCGTCCGGGGTGGCGATGTACTTCTTTGTGGAAGACATTTTTGGCCCCAAGGCGGGGATGCTATCCGCAGTAGCCTATATGTATGCTCCGTTTCACCTCTATGACATTCTCTTCCGTGGTCACCTTCCAGGAGCATGGTCCATGGTGCTCTATCCGCTGGTGCTGTGGAGCTTTCGGCGCCTGATCGAAACAGGCGCGACACGGTACTTCATGGCGGGCACCCTCCTGTTTGCTGCTTCGATTCTTACACATAACCCGGCCAGCCTGACATTCATACCCTTCCTGACATTCTTCGTAGTAGTCCTCATTTCTCTGAAAGCGCAAGAGCGCGCAAGTGCGGCCACTCGCACAGCTATTGCCGTGCTCGTCGGCGCGGGACTCGCCGCCTTTTTCTGGGTACCCGCCCTTTCGCACAGGCAGTTTGTGCAACTGGATCGCATGATCACTCCCCCTGATCTCGATTATCACACCCATTTCGTCTCCCCAGGCGAACTGCTTGCCCCTTCGCCAACAGCGGATACAGGACTGATGAACCCGGGCGTGCCCAACAACCTAGGCCCAGTCTTCGTATCGCTCTCGGTTGTCTCCGTGGTTGGCCTGTGGAGGCATCGTCGGTCTCACGAACTCGTACACTTGAGCATATCCATGGTCAGCTTGGCCGTTGTCGTATTCATGCTTCTGCCTCAGTCAGCTTTCGTTTGGGAGAATCTGCCTCTGCTGAAGTACCTGGTGTTTCCACACCGTTTCTTGCGTCTTGGGAGCCTCGTTGTGGCCATTCTGTGTGGCACCGTCGCCCGCCTCTTCCCCGACAACAACCGCACCTTTTCCCCGTCCTTCGCGGTGACGATCATCTCCATAGCGATGATCATTGTCTCCACATTCTCGCTCCTCTACCCGCCTTTGTATCGTGACCTACCTCTCAACCCCTCATTTGTCCACATGATGGAGTTCGAACGACGAACTGGCACCATTGGAACAACCTCTTTTGGCGAGTACCTTCCCATTTGGGCAGAATGGATACCCAGCAACTCGCCTCTGGAACCCATGTACCGGTCGTCCGCTACGATCGAGAGATTGGACCTAGCCAGCCTTCCCCTTGGAGTTCGAGTTACGAGTGCCCAGTACGAACCCACTTCCATGACAGTACGGCTGGCCACGCCAGGGAGTTTCCAGGCCACCTTTAATAGTCTCTACTTTCCAGGCTGGCAGGCCTATGTGGACGGACAGAAGACCAGCATCACACCAACCCATGGACAGGGTCTGATCAGCGTCCTCGTGCCAGCCGGTGAACACGTTGTCCGCCTTCGCTTTGAAGACTTGCCAGTCCACACGCTGTCCAAACTCATCACCGGACTGAGCGCCATGGTGCTTGTTCTGCTGGGCTTGGGCCCAGTACTAACTCCATCACTGGCAAGATTGGCCAACTCCGTCTTCGAGACGAGGTGCACCTTTGCCCGCCAAAAGGGAAGGCCCGACCGGGTTAATGGCCAACAGGGGGTAGTTCTGGCCCTCATAGCTATCACGCTCTTGGGCCTCAAAGTAGCATGCATAGATAGGTACGCTACGTGGTTCAAGAAAGACTTCGATGGTTCCCAGGTTGCGGGAGCGCACACTCCACTGCAGGTCAACTTCGGTGACCAGATCACGCTCTTGGGGTACGACCCGCCGTCAGCTGACTTGCATCCCGGAGATACCTTGAGCCTCAATCTGTACTGGAAGGCCCGCCAGAGCTTTACCACCGACTATAGCACGTTTGCACATCTCGCTGACGAAGAGATGAACATCTACGCTCAGAAGGATAGCCTCAACCCCGGTCGGTATCCCACGCGGTATTGGGAACTGGATGAGTACAACAAGGATCCTCACCAAATCGTCGTGCCGCCAGGCACCCCGCCGGGGAAATACCTTCTCGGTGTGGGGCTATACAACCCCGTAACCTTGACGCGCCTTCCCGTGATAGGACAAGAGCAGCATCAGGCGGGCATGTACTTCCTACAAGATATCACCATCTTCAAAGGCGATAGACCTCCGAGCATTGAGGCCTTGGGAATCCAAGAACGGGTCACAATGGACTTCGATAATGGCATGACCCTACTTGGTTATACCGCGGAACGAGATCATCTGATCCGTGGGGATTTCTACCGCTTGGCGCTGTTCTGGCGAGCGAGGAAGCCACTGGATAGCAACTATTCCGTAGCCATTCGCCTCCTGAATCAGGATGACGAAGTGGCGCTGGATCACTCCGCCGAGCCCTCGGCGGGCAGGTATCCCACCAGGCTGTGGGAAGAGGGAGAGATTGTGAGGGATAATCACAGCATTTGGATCGGCAAGGATTTCCCTCCGAGCAACTACGTACTGCAGTTAGCGCTGCTCGACTCACACGAGAAGAAGGTACCTGTGACAACGGCGGCTGACGCAGGCGTCTTAGACGGCTGGCTTGAACTCGCAGCGATCGGAGCGGGGGACTAGATGCACAGCACGGCCTACAAGCCAAGCAGTGGTTTCCCCCTTGTCTTGCTCACGAGCTTGATAGTGGGAGCCTTCTTAAGTCGTTTCCTGGCCGAAAGCGGTCATTCCTACTTCTCAGTCTTCTACCACTGGATGCCGACGGTCTTCCTGATGGCACTAGTGACTTTCACCATGTGGCTTGGTCGTTTCCTGCTGAGCAGGCGCGCTTCCAGAACAGATACGCTGCTGGCCGATGCACTCTCCTATCTCCCCCTTCTCCTTCTGGTCCTCTATTTGCTTCGTCCACAGGTAAACCCTATTCAGGCCCGTGTGCTCCTTCTCGGCTCCGTTGCACTGGTGGCATCACAGAAGCTGGCCGAGTTCCTGGGGAGAGAGTGGCTTGACAGGGCAGTCCTGGCAACCGTCTTCCTGGTGCCCCTTGCGATATACTTGATCACGTTGGCTCCTACAGTGGGGGAGCATGACACCTTCGAATTCCAGGTCTTGTCCTACGAATTGGGCGTCGCTCATCCTACCGGGTATCCGTTGTACATCCTGCTGGGGAAGCTCTTCACGCTCCTGCCTCTTGGAAACGTGGCCTATCGCGTGAACCTATCATCGGCTCTATTTGCTGCGACCACGGCAGCCGTAGTGCACGCCACCATCTATCATCTGACAGGGCACCGATCCACGAGTGCCCTGGCCGCGCTAACCTTTGCCTTCAGCCACTCGCTCTGGTCTCAGGCAGTTGTGGCCGAGGTGTATGCTCTCAACGCCCTTTTCGTCGTGTCGATCTGCTACCTGCTGCTCCGCTGCTTCCACGAGAAGCCAGTTGATGCGTCAGATGCCCAGACCCAGGCCACGCCACCCACGGCCATCACGAGGATCACAGCGTTCGGCGCCGCAAATCAGGTGCTAGCACTCATATGTGCAACATCTTTCATCTATGGTCTCAGCCTGACCCATCATCGTACCATGGTTCTGTTGGGCCCTGCCATTGTAGCCTATGTGCTGCTCAAGAGAGGGCGCTCTCTGCTGAATGTCCGGCGCATCGCCACTTTGGCGAGCGCCTTCGTTGCACCGCTCCTAGGTGTTCATCTCTATATACCGCTCAGGTGGTGGCAAATCCACGGCAGGATGATCACATGGACAGAGTTCACCAACCTTGTGCTGGGCACTCAGTTCTCCGCAGCACTACGGTGGGATGCTTGGCTACGAGGACCCGATCGATTGCTCATCTACCTGCGAATCCTCTTGGAACAGTACCCAGTCCCTGCGCTAGTCCTGGCTCTCGCTGGCATCATCTGGTTGCTCTGGCCCAACAGATCCCCGGCTCGGTATCCCGGCTGGAAGGAGGGTGTCTTCCTGGTGACGGCTTTCATCGCCTACGTTCTCTTCGGCTTGGGCTACTACGTCCCCGATGTCTCCCTTTTCCTAATCCCATCCCACCTGATCATCGCCATAGCTTTGGGGATTGGCGTCACTTCACTAGGTGAATTGGCGGAGAAGTTCCTAGCTCGCATACCTGGAATAGCGCTGTCAACGAGAAGACTCCTAGTTCAGTCTACCACGTTGACCCTTGCTGGCCTACTTCCCATGGGTCTTGTCTGGATCAACATGCCAAGGGTGGACAGAAGCGACGAATACGCGTGGTACGACTGGGGTCGATACGTCCTAGAGCAGGAACTTCCTCCGGCGGCTGTCATCCTGGCTGACAGTCAGAGGATAGCGCCGCTTTACTATCTTCAAAAGGTGGAGGGAGTGCGGCCAGACACCGAAGCCGGAGTCTTTCCGGACGAGGAGAGTAACCGCGGGGAGCTGGAAAGGAGGCTGAGCGAGGGTAGGCGCGTTTTCCTGGCTCGCTTCCTGCCGGGCCTAGAGACGACCTACCACCTGCGCTCCCTGGGCCCCCTTGTAGAGGTGAATCCTCAAATGCTGACGGAATTGCCCTCCAACCTCTCACGCTTGGACAGCGACTTTGGAGGCAAGATCCTACTGCGAGGCTATCGTCTCGATTCGCCCGACGTCAGTGCTACGGACACCTTGCGTGTCACCTTATATTGGCAAGCCCCAGAAAGTGCCCCACAGAACTACGATGTTCGACTACGTCTGAAGAGCCCTAGCGGCCACATCTGGTATCAGACCAAGGGGAGGCCGCCCGTGAAAGGCCTGTACCCGACTGCGGCCTGGCATCCTGGAGAGATCATACCCGATTTCCATGAGCTGGATCTGGCAGGTCTGCTGCCCCCTGGTAAGTATGCCTTGCAGGCAGGTTTGTTCACCCCTTTCGGCCAGGAGGGCCTCGCCCCGCTCGATACTGGGGAGGACTATCTAACCCTGGCAGAAGTCTCCATCTCTCACCCGGCGGCATGGTTTCCCCCCATCCAGCATCCCTTGCGAGCCAATTTCGATAACCAGATTATGCTCCTTGGATACGACTTCCCATCAACTGGCCATCCTGCAGCGGAAATCCCCTTGACGCTGTACTGGCAAGGGGTTGGCCAGGTCACTCACGATTACAATGTGGCGCTGGAGTTGATGGAATCCAACGGCGACATCTCTTGGCAAAGCATCGAACCCCCTCTATTCGGCGAGTATCCAACCTCCGGCTGGACCGAGGGTCAGTTGCTGGCCGACACCCACCAGGTGACGATACCTTCCAGAGCCTCCGGCGAACTCTGTTTACGAATTGCCCTGCAGGATTCCGCGAGCAACCGTACTGTGCCGGTATTCAACGGCTGGCTGGCTCGTCAGGAGGATCGGGCCGTCCTTGCCAGCATTCACGTCGAGGACCTGCCCAGGAGATCTGGCAATAGAGAGCACTTGCCTGTCAATTTCGAGAACAAGATCCTACTCGTTGATTACGAACTTCACAATGTCCACGTGAGAAAGGGCGGAGGCCTGCAACTGACCCTAACCTGGCAAGCCCTGACCTCCGTGGACGAAGACTACACAGTATTTGTTCATATCCTGGACGAGAATGACCAGATCTGGGGCCAGGAGGACATACAGCCTGTCTACGGCACCTACCCTACCAGCCGGTGGCGAGAAGGAGAGATGGTGCTGGACTCTCACACCGTATGGACTGACAAGAGTGCACCCTTGGGACTCTACCAAATCGAGGTCGGTTTGTACCTCCTCCGGACCATGGAACGGCTGCAAGTTCTCAGTCCTTCAGGTACCCCCACCGACAACAGAGTATTGATTGAGCTGATGGAAATAGTGCCTTAGAAGTTATGTAAACTTCCGCAGTCGGATTCTGTACGTTGTGGGCTTTGAACATCAAGGTACTAGATGTGGGGAATCTTCATCACCTTGATCTTGTAAGAGAGGCTGGACTGACGTATAATCGGCTTCGAGATGGAAAGCCAACAACGAAACATTAAGGTGATCATATTCAAGGGGTTCGTCGTTGCGAGTTTCGCGCTACTGGTCTTTCAAAGCTGGCAACTTCAGATCGTCCAAGGTGAGCAGTACCTTGAAAGGGCAGGGCGTAACCGATTTCGTCTCAGATCTATCGACGCTGCCAGGGGCGTCATCTATGACCGAAAAGGGCGTCTCCTGGCTGGTAACATGCCCAGCTTCACCGTTTCGATTGTCCCAGCCGACTTACCGGACGAGGACCAGGACTACGTCTTCCAATGGTTGTCCACACTGCTGCAAACCCCGATCAGCAGCCACGACCGTGGCGCTGGCGAGCTACCCGCAGTAGACCGTCACTATCCCTCCGAATCAGGAGGGTACCAACCTGAGCCCCAAATGATGGAGCTGGTGCAAGCCGGAAGGGCAACTCCCCTTACTCCAGTAACCATCAGATCCAACGTACCACGGGATCTCGCCTTCACGATAGAGGAAGAACGTCTTCAGTTGCCCGGCGTGATCGTCCAGATTGAGCCCTTGCGGGAGTACCTCTCTACCACCCTAGTCTCTCACGTCATCGGTTATGTCGGACACATTCCCGAACAGGAGGTGGAAAGCTACCTAGATCGCAGAGATGCCGACTATGATGCGAATGACATCGTAGGACTCACCGGAGTGGAGCTTACCTTCGAAGACCAGCTGAGAGGGCGCAAGGGGCAAAGACACATAGAAGTTGACGTGACTGGACGTGAGGTAGGGATCATCGGGGGTCCGCTCGAACCTGTAGCCGGACACAACCTGGTTCTAACCATTGACGTCGATCTGCAATCGGTCGCACAGGAAGCGCTGCAGAAAGCGATGGTAGAAGCCGATTCCGAATCAGCGGTGGCAATCGCGATGGACCCCAAGACGGGCGAGATTCTCGCCATGGTCTCCTTACCGACCTATGACAACAACCTTTTCGTCGGCGGCATCTCCGAGGAAGACTATGCTCAGCTGAGCGAGGATCCACACCATCCCCTGGTGAACCACGCCATCAGCGGACAGTACCCACCTGGATCCACCTTCAAGATAGTGACGGCTGCCGCAGGCCTGGAACAGGGGATCGTGAGTCGCACATCACTCCTTTTTTGCCCCGGAACCATATGGATTCCGCACCGCTTTGCGCCCGACGACCCCGAACTTGCCCAACCCTTCAATTGCTGGGCCAGGGATGGGCACCGCTCGCTCAGTATCGTCGAAGCAATTGCCCAGTCCTGTGACATCTACTTCGGCATGGTCGCCGGGGGCCATGGGAAGTTCGAAGGGCTAGGACAAGAAGCACTGCACAACTATGGCCTCTACTTTGGTGTGGGACGGCCAACCGGCATAGATCTGCCTGGTGAAAGCGCGGGCCTGGTTCCTGACGAAACCTGGAAGCGTCTAACCTATGGTGAAACCTGGGTCACAGGGGACACCTACAATGCAGCCATCGGTCAGGGCTTCATCCTGGCCACGCCTCTCCAGATCCTGAATGCTACAGCTGCCGTAGCGAACGGCGGAAGTCTGTATCGACCCCAGATTGTTCGTGAAATCAGAGATACCGATGGAAACGTGGTGAGGCCTTTCAGTCCCCGGCTGATTCGCAAGCTACCCGTCTCCGACGAGACGATAGCCATAGTCAGGCAGGGGATGAGAGGAGCGGTGACACACGGCACCGCCTGGGAGGGCAGGATCGGTGGGGTCGCCGTGGCTGGCAAGACAGGTACGGCGGAATACCCAGGACAGCGTGACTGGGAAGGAAACCTGCCAACCCACGCCTGGTTCACCGCTTTCGCCCCCTTTGATGATCCTCAGATCGCCGTTGTGGTCTTTGTCGAAGGCGGGGGAGAAGGCAGCATGGTGGCAGCTCCGGTAGCAGCAGAGATTCTAAGTCACTATTTCAATGTACAATGGTCTGAATGAGGCAAGACCACAGTGCTCATGGCGAGGAAACCGAAGCCAGAACCCGACCATAGGATATCCATGAAGGGCACAAAAGAGGGCTTGGTGGTGACTGTCGGGGAAGGCGAATTGCCTCCTCTGATGAACGAACTGGCTGGACATCTCCAGCACAAAGCCCCCTTCTCTAGGGGAGCCCGAGCGATCCTGGACACGGGTCCACGGGAACTGACCACAGAGGACGTAAGACGGTCATTGCCGCAATACCCATCCGCAGCCCCAGAAGGAGACAGTAGTCACAGATGAGAGGAAGAGCGTGGCAGCACTTTGACTTCATACTGTTCGGTGCCACTATCATTCTCATTGCGTTCGGCATAGCGCTGATCTACAGTGCCACCCTAGCTTCCACACCTGTGAGCCAAGACTGGTGGAACACCTTCCTCGCCCGCCAGATCATATACGCCCTGGTAGGCATAGGCCTGATGCTCTTGGCCTCCGTGACAGACTACAGCATCTTCGCCAACGTCAACCATCTCATCTACGGTCTCACGATCCTATCGCTAATCCTGGTCTATGCGGTGGGTCAGATCTCCTTCGGGGCACAACGATGGATTGACTTGGGTATCTTCCGACTTCAACCCTCGGAACTCGCAAAAGTCCTACTCATTATCGTGCTAGCCAAGTTCCTGGCGGACAGGCAAGAGGATCTGAAGCGAATGTCTTACTTCCTGCTATCTCTGGTCTACGTGGCAGTGCCAATCATTTTCATATACATCCAGCCCGACCTGGGAACGGCGATCGTTCTGGGCGTGAGTTGGCTGGCTATGGTGCTTATGGCGGGCGTACGTCTCAGACACGTGGGGCTCATGGCTTTGGTGGGTGTCATAGGCTCACCAATCCTCTGGCTGTCACTGCAGGGATACATGCGAGAGCGTATCTTTGTGTTTTTCAACCCGGAGCGAGATCCGTTGGGCGCTGGATACAACATCAACCAGGCCCGTATCGCCGTCGGCTCTGGGGGCTGGCTAGGGCAGGGGTTCGCCAGAGGAAGTCAGAGTCAGTTGCACTTTCTGCGAGTTAGGCACACGGACTACATCTTCTCTGTCTTAGGTGAGGAACTTGGGTTCGTCGGTGTCGTCCTTGTCTTGATCCTCTTCCTCGTGGTTATCTGGCGAATCTTGAGAGTAGCCGAGATGGCCCGAGACACCTTCGGCCAGCTAATCGCTTGCGGAATCGCCACAGTTGTGGCGTTTCAGGTGATCGCCAACATAGGCATGAACGTCGGTCTATTGCCTTCATCAGGTGTACCTCTACCCTTCATCAGCTACGGGGGTAGTGCTCTGATAGCCCTCCTCATTGGAGAGGGCGTCGTGCAGAACATCATCATACGCCACAAGAGACTGGAGTTTCAGTAACATCGCCCGCCGTCCAAGCAGCGCGGTGTTGCGCAAGGACAACGCTGGTCGGTCCGTGTCCGATGGCAGCAGCTCCTGAATTGACCGATCCATGATGAGGCAGGGTTCTTGTCAGATGATACTCGCATGACTGGAGATTCGCGACCAGTGCGGGTCCGGTTTGCACCCAGCCCTACGGGCTACCTGCACGTGGGCGGAGCTCGGACGGCACTGTTCAACTGGCTCTTCGCTCGCCACTACGGAGGCGTCTTTGTCTTGCGCATTGAAGACACCGACAGATTGCGGTCTACCGAAGAGTCGACGGGAGGGATTCTGTCCTCCATGCGCTGGTTGGGCCTTGACTGGGACGAAGGTCCTGAAGTGGGGGGTGAATACGAACCATACTTCCAGATGCAGCGATTGCCTTTCTATCGAGCTGCGGTGGAACAGATTCTCGACCAGGGAAAAGCGTACTATTGCTATTGCACACAGCAAGAACTGGTAGCCCGCAGGAAAGCGGCGCTCACTGAAGGCAGGGCTCCCGGCTACGACAGGCGCTGTCGGTACCTGTCTCGCCGCGAGGCTGCAGCCTTTGAAGCTGAGAATAGGAAGGCGGCGGTGCGCTTCGCCATGCCCCTGGAGGGGGAGACAATAGTGGATGACCTGATCCGAGGCCGCGTACGCTTCGCCAATGAGCAGCTGGACGACCTAGTAATCATGAAAGCGGATGGCATTCCCACATACAACTTCGCAGTGGTGGTTGACGACATCCTGATGAAGATCAGCCACGTTATCCGTGCAGACGAACACTTGGCGAACACGCCTCGCCAGATCAGGATCTACGAGGCCCTTGGCTCTCCGGTGCCGCGATTTGCCCATGTATCAATGATATTGGGTGAGGATCGCACTAAACTCTCGAAACGGCACGGTGCTGCCTCATTGAGCGATTACCGAGACTCTGGGTATCTTCCCGAAGCGATGTTCAACTTCCTGGCTCTCCTGGGCTGGGCGTACGATGACAAGACTGAGATCATGACCCGTAACCAGATCATCGAACGATTCATATTGGAAAAAGTCAGTCCAGCGCCAGCAGTCTTCTCCAAAGACAAGCTGGATTGGATGAACGGCGTGTACGTCCGTACCTTGCGACCAGAAGAATTGGGAACACGTCTGCTACCTTTCCTGGAGAAGGCTGGGCTGAGAACAGACAAAGAGACTGTGCTTCGTCTTGTACCCTTGATTCAGGAGCGCATCAAACGGCTGAGCGATGCGGTGGATCTGGTGGACTTCTTCTTCCAAGACGAGATGTCCTACGACCCTCGGCTACTCATTGGCAAGAACATGGAGGCTGCCGATTCGCTGGACGCATTGAAGAGAGTTCACGAGGTTCTGGATCGGGTTCCCACTTTCGACGAAGAGACCCTGGAGAGGACACTGCGTGATCTGGCCAAGCAGCTTGAGCTGAAGGCAGGTCAGCTTTTTGGTATCATCCGCGTAGCTGTCACCGGCAAGATGGTAGCTCCCCCTCTCTTTGGCACTTTGAGCATTCTCGGCAAAGAGCGGGCGCTTAGTCGTATTTGGAAGGCTGAAAAGGCGCTTGCCGACCTTGTAGATCCCGAGAAGATGTGATAGAATATTGCTGGTGCTGGGGGATCGTCTAGTGGTAGGACAGCTGACTCTGAATCAGTAGGCGGGGGTTCGAATCCTCCTCCCCCAGCCAGTCCGATGTGTAGTTGGCCCATCCTCGATGGGCCTTTTCTCTACGCGTGCACCGGATGCTTGTCGTCTGCGAGGATTCACGTTGCTGTCCGCTGTCTACACTTCGATGGCGCACTGCCATCACCACGCGCCCTTCTCCACGCCCTCGTGGCTGCTCAGCCCACAGGCCTCACTCTGCGCGGGCAGGTCTCGGTCCCGCACGTCAGGCACCTGGCTGGCCAACTGAGCATCCGGCAACCGCCCGGGAGTTTCGCAGATTGAACCTGCTGTAACACGAGAGATAGCGCAATTGAGCTAGAGTCCTATTGCGTTTATCCACCGCTGGTGGTATAATATGTACGATAGGCTGACTTCTATCGTGCCCGCGGAGTACTTCACGATGTCACCCTCGAACGGAAGAAAAAGCTTGCTTCACAGGCTTGAGAGCACGGAGCCGCCTGGCGAAGGGTCCGAAGAGCATATAGCAGAGCCGTCGGAACCCACTGAAGGTGAGAGCCTCTCGGCGAAGGCGGGGCCCGAGGGTCAACCCGCAGCCGAAGGTGAGGCAGTGGCTGATACCCTCGCCGCCACGCCCGAGACAGTCAGATCGGACGAAGAATTCCTCTCTCCTGGCGACACCCTAGAGGATAGGTATGAGATTTTGAAGTTCCTGAGCAAGGGAGGTATGGGAGCCGTCTATCTTGCCCGTGACAATCGCTTTCCCAATGCTAAGAAGCTGGTGGCCGTGAAGGAGATGATCAGCGCGTTTCGGGACAGCGTCACAAGCAGAATAAGCCTTGAGACCTTCGAGCGGGAGGCTAACATACTGGCCAGTCTTAACCACCCGGCCATCCCCAAAGTCTTCGACTATTTCCATCACGACCGCCGAGTGTTCCTGATCATAGAATACATCGAGGGCACGGATCTCGAATCCATTCTGGCAGAGATAGATTTCCCGTTGCCTCAGGAGAAAGTTGTCAACTGGAGCACTCAGGTCTGCGATGTGCTCTCCTATCTGCATAACCATCAACCCAGCCCCATAGTCTTCCGTGATATGAAACCGTCAAACATCATGCTCAGAGACGACGGGCGGGTCGTGCTCGTAGACTTCGGCATCGCTAAGGTGTTCCAAGCACGGAAACGCGGCACAATGATTGGCACGGAGGGCTACTCTCCTCCGGAGCAGTACAGAGGCATTGCCGAGCCCAGGGGTGACATCTACGCTCTGGGAGCCACCCTGCATCACCTCTTGACCCGCCGAGATCCGCGCAAGGAACCTCCTTTCACTTTCCACGATCACCCCATCAGGGACTTCAACCCCACCGTAACGCCTCAGTTGGAAGCCACCGTATCCAAGGCTCTTGCATATGAAATCGATGACCGCTACGCCTCGGCGGAAGAGATGAAGCTAGACCTGATGAGGCTATTGGGACCTTCCGACCAGCGCCCTGGAGCCCTAGCGTCCTCCCCCCTGGCTCCGCATGCGGAGATGGCACCCCTTTGGTCCTTCGAGTGCGAAGATGAGATACGAGGCACGCCTGTTGTATTCGAGAACGCCGTGTACTTCGGCTCCTATGACTGCAATCTATACGCTCTGGACGCCGAGACGGGAAAGGAACGCTGGAGATACGCCACCGACGGCGGGATCGTGTCATCGCCCTGTGTCTGGAATGAGACGATCTTCTTCGGCTCAGAGGATCAGATATTGTATGCCGTCTATTCGCGCACAGGGCGCATAGTCTGGACCTGCCCTACTGATGGAAGAATCCGGTCGTCACCGGCGCAGGAATATGATCACATCTTCTTTGGTTCCGATGATCACCACGTCTACGCCGTAAGTGCCAAGTCCGGTCAAGAGCTATGGCGCTTTGACGGGGGAGCACCGATACGTTCTTCCCCGGTTATCAGTGGGGAGTTGAGCGTCTTCGGGTCTGATGACGGCAACGTCTATGCCCTTGACGTGCAGACTGGAGAGCTGAGATGGAAATGTCCAACGGGCAGTGCGGTGCAATCGTCTCCGATTGTGGCCGAGGACATGGTGTATGTCGGATCGGGAGATTCCTTTCTATACGCACTGGATTCGGCCAACGGCTGGGTCGTATGGCGCTATCGGACGAAGGGGAGGGTGATCTCCTCTCCCTTGGTCAGCGACAACTTGGTCTACTTTGGCTCAAACGATCATCATCTCTACGCCCTGGATGGCAGCAGAGGTGCCCTCATCTGGAAATACGCCACCGAGGCACCTGTAGTGTCCTCACCCAAGCTCTTTGAAGGGGCCATCTGCATCGGCTCTGCTGATGGGTATCTCTACAGCCTGGACGCAAAGACGGGCGACCTGCTGTGGAGATTCAGCACCGGGGGCGTCATAACCGGTTCGCCCGCAATCAGCAACGGTGTCGTCTACGTAGGTTCCGCTGATCACGTGATGTACGCCGTCGCTGCCAATCCCAGCAAATGATCCTACCTGTGCGGATTACCTGGGTAGCAAGAAGACGGGTAGGAGGAACTCAATGAGTATCTGGAAAAGGCTTTTCGGCAGGCGACGAAGGAGGCAGGAAGCCACTCCATCTCGCAAGGCTGGGATCTCAAGGGAGTATCAAAGGGTCGATCCCCTCGAGATTGGCCAAGGCACCGATATCGGCAAGGCTCGGCGGGCCAATGAGGACACTTTTCTGACTCTGAAGTCGCTCATCGGTGCCGAGTCTGAGCCGCTTCCAGTGGGGCTTCTCATCGTGGCAGACGGCATGGGAGGACATGTGAAGGGAAAGGAGGCCAGTTCCCTCGCCACAAGGGTAGCGGGTGGTGTGATCGTAAGAGACGTGTTGCTGCCCGTTCTTACAGGCCAAGCTTCGAAGGTCGCCAACCGCCCTATTCACGAAGTACTGACTGAAGCGACCATGTCCGCAAACCAGGCCGTGTCGGAAATGGAATCAAATGCGGGTACCACTCTTACGTCGGTCCTCGTGGTTGGGCATAGCGCCTATGTGGCCCACGTCGGCGACACCAGAGTCTACTATCTTGATGATAGCGGGTTGAAGCAGATCACTCAAGATCACTCGCTGGTGAATAGGCTTGTTGAGTTGGGTCAGATCTCGGCCCAAGAGGCACACGAGCACCCGCAGCGCAATTTCCTGTATCGTGCCGTAGGACAGGGACATGAACTCAAAGTGGATACCTACTTTCAGCGGCTCAAGGTCGGCAGTCATCTGATCTTATGCAGCGACGGATTGTGGAATCCAGTGCCCGAGGAAGAAATGGTGGACGTAGTAAGAAGCTCATCCTCTCCCCAGGAGGCCTGCAACAGACTGGTTGACCGTGCCAATGAACGTGGGGGAGAGGATAACATCACTTTGTTGCTGGCAAGAGTCAACCACTGACAGAGGAGAACACCATGGCCCAGACGGTGATAGTTCATCTGCTGAATGAAGATCCCGTGGTAGCAGAGCTGGATAGAATGCCAGAGCCGGGCGACACTAGCATCCTGATCCTTGATCCCCGTCGCAAGGATGGAAAACCGATACGCTACCTGAGCGATGGCACCACATCGCTCATCTTCCCCATGCACCGGGTGAGTTCGATCGAGTTCTTCCCCGAAGAGCTAGCCAAAGAGGAAGATATCAGTTTCTACCGACAGGTCGAGAAGAAGTGAATGAGCCCACTTGGTGAATGCTGAGCTTCTATCCCCTCATCTGAGAGGCTATTTCACTGTGTCTGCGCAAGACTGAGTCGAGGTCCAATCCCACGAGTCGTCCCCCCTCCACCAACACTCGGCCATCTATGATCGAAAGCTCCACACTAACCGGCCCGCAAAAAACAGGTGCTGCCACTATGTCTCCTGCGCCCGAGTACTCTATCCTATTCAAGTCGATGGCTATCAGGTCGGCCGCCTTGCCCGTCGCCACGGTCCCAATGTCGTCTCTTCCAAGGACGGCAGCGCCTCCGAGGGTAGCCATCTCCAGCACCTGTCGCGCGCTCAGGGCGGTGGGGCCGTGTTTGACCCGTTGCAACAGTAGAGCCATGCGGGCCTCGTTCAACATGTGAGAAGAATCGTTGCTCGCACTTCCGTCCACCGCCAATCCAACTTTTACCCCGATCTCCCGCATCCGCATGACCGGAGCAATACCGGAGCCCAGACGCATGTTGGATGTTGGGCAATGAGCGACACCAGTGTCAGTCTCAGCGAGCAACTTCATCTCCTCGTCGGCCAGATGAATCCCATGAGCGTATGAGACATCATCTCCTAGCCACCCCACATCTGCCATGTACTGAACAGGGCGACGGCCATACTTCTCCTGGCAGAACTCCTCCTCATCCAGAGTTTCAGCCAGGTGGGTATGACACTGAACTCCATAGCTCTGGGCTAACTCACGCGAGCTTCGCAGCAGCTGAGTTGTCACTGAGAACGGGGAGCAAGGCGCAATCATGATCCGGCACATGGAGTACGGATCGGGATCGTGGTGTGCTTCTATCACTCGCCGGCAGTCAGCGAGGATACTTCCCTCGTCCTCCACCACCTCATCGGGAGGCAAGCCACCCTCAGACTCACCCAACGACATGCTGCCTCGACAAGGGTGGAAACGCACACCTAGTTCCTGGGCAGCACGAAGCTCATCCTCGATCCTGACCCCATTGGGGAAAAGGTAGAGCTGATCGACTGTGGTGGTACAACCCGAAAGCACCAACTCCGCCAGGCCCACGAGGGCGCTGACATAGACGGCTTCCGGCTTCAACTTTGCCCATATGGGGTAGAGAGTTTGCAGCCAGGAGAAGAGAGGCGCGTTCTGGGTCGAAGGAAGGCAGCGGGTGAGCGTTTGATACAGGTGGTGATGGGTGTTGACCATGCCTGGGAGTACCATCTTTCCCCTGAGATTGATTATCCTATCTGCTTGCGTGGGAAGGTCACTGGTCGGCCCGACAGCCTCAATGACATTGTCTCTTATCAAGACAGCGCCATCCTGTATCTCGCGACGTTGCTCGTCCATGGTGACCACGAGACTGGCGTTTCTTAGAAGAAGGGTAGACATTCGGTTATTCACTCCTTTCTCCTACCTACTTGGCACGAGATCCGTTCGATGCACCATCATGTCTGCTTGACGAACCACCACGCTTCGACACCGGTACTCTCCATCCAGGCTACGACTGCAACTCCCGTTCTGTCTGCTGTGGAGCTATCCAGGGAGATCACCGGCCCTCCTCGGTCTCTAGCGCCCCCTGCGAACTCACCTCCCATGCACCATTTCTCTTGTGTAGACGTATCTCTTTCGTGGTCGGTTGCCCACTACCCAAGTACAGTACAACCCCCACCGTCGCCCGATTCTGAGATACGCCAATGGTGACATCCTGGAGAAACAAGTAGGATAGCTTTGGGTCAAGCACCCTGAAGTACTCTCCTTCACGGTGCTGCCTCTCATATTGTGCGCTAACGAGCCATACGATCCTGCTACCGTGCCCAAAATCCGCGCGAAACTCGCCAGGCGACAGTCGGATGATGAGTTCGTCAACGCGAAGCCCTCTCTCCTCCAGTTCATGGGCGATCACGGCCCGGCGAATTGCATCCTTTTCCGAGTCTAACCACCCTGAGCAAGCCGAAAGCGCCACCGAAAAAATCAGTATGAGTGCGGCGACTTCTCTCCTCGCAGTGGTCTTGACCATCTGGAACTGTCTCCTACAGGCCGAAGTCTGGGTAGGAATCCTCACTTCTGGCCACGATGAGGCTGATTGCACCGTCCATTGCAGCGCCGTCCAGACCCTGAGCGTCAGCCACGACCACCCGCAAACGTCCATGTCACAGTTCGACACCCGCTTCGTGCACTAGTCGCCATCGGTTCATACCTACAGCCTACCTGATTCGGCCCTGTTCACGACAATAGCCCTTTCTGATGGGAAAGGGCTATTGTTGCCTGAGACAACTCCTACTGTCCCTGCGCCATCTCAAGCTGGTCTATCGTCGATCTCAGGTAGATCTCTATGAAATCATCCAGATCGCCATCCAGTACAGCGTCAATGTCACGACGTTCGTGGCCGGTACGATGATCCTTGACCATCGTGTACGGGTGCATTACATACGACCGAATCTGGTTCCCCCACTCGGCGGATACGTGCACGCCCTTCAATCGAGCTTGTTCGTTTTCCCTTTCCTGCAATTCGCGTTCCAACAGGCGTGCCTTTACTACCTTGAGGGCCATCGCACGGTTCTGAGCCTGGGAGCGCTCATTCTGGCAGGTGGCTACGATTCCAGTAGGGATATGCACTATGCGCACCGCTGAATCGGTCTTGTTGACGTGCTGACCACCTGCGCTGCTTGAGCGGAACGTATCAATCCGCAGGTCATTGGGATCGATGTCGATCTGAGTAGGATCGTCAATGCTGGGGAGTACTTCCACTAGAGCGAAAGAAGTATGACGACGGTGGGCTGCATCAAAGGGCGAGAGGCGCACCAAGCGGTGCACTCCCCGTTCGGCTCTGAGGTAGCCGTAGGCGTAGCGCCCAGCTACCTCCACCGTTACGCTCTTAAAGCCAGCCTCCTCTCCCGGTGAGCTATCAACCACGCGAGACTTGAATCCTCGGCTGTCGGCCCACCGGAGGTACATACGAAGCAGTCTCTCCGTCCACTCCTGGGAGTCGGTACCTCCTGCACCGGCATGGATCGCCAGCAGGGCGTCACTGCTACCGTACTCCCCTTGGAAGAGCAACCGGAACTCGGACCGATGCAGATCAGCGCTTAGTTGCTCCACATCTGCCCGTATCTCTGTCTGCAGCAATGCGTCGCCCTCGTCTGAGGCCAAACCGAGGAGTTCACTGAGCTCCCGGGCTCGCCGCGCCAAGCCGTTCCATTCCTCAACCTCTTCTTTGAGAGAAGATAGTCTGCGGGTGGCTTCCTGCGCCTCTATCTGATCAGACCACAAGTCCGGCTGCATCAGCCGTTTCTCCAGCTGATGGATCTCTTTCTCCTTAGCAGCTAGGTCAAAGACCCTCCTTTATCTTGTCTATCCGCAGCTCAATGTAAGTCAATTCGTCCACAAGGTCTTCCACGCACACCTCCACAATCCTCAATCTACGCGGTTGGATGTGATGATTCCTCAAACAGCCCCGCTACAAACTCCTGGACATCAAACTCCGCCGCATCGTCCAACCCTTCTCCAGTCCCAACATATCGGATGGGAATACCCAACTCGGCTGCGATCGCGAATACTATGCCTCCCTTGGCGGTACCATCCAGCTTGGCCAGAAAGATGCCGTTGACATCCACAGCCTCCTTGAAGGTCCTCGCTTGTGAGAGAGCATTCTGTCCCATCGTGGCATCTAGCACCAGGAGCGTCTCCTGGGGTGCTTCTGGAATCTGCTTCTTGATCACTCTGTAGATCTTTGCCAATTCCTGCATAAGGTTGTACTTGGTATGCAAACGTCCGGCTGTGTCCACAATCAAGGTGTCGGCCCCCCGCGCTTGGCCAGCCTGAATCGCATCATATACTACAGCAGCAGGATCTGCACCAGGCTGATGAGCGACAACATCGGCACCCAGCCTTTGTCCCCATATCTTCAACTGTTCTACGGCCGCGGCCCGGAAGGTATCTGCTGCGGCCAGCAGCACATTCCGTCCCTGTTGCTGATGGTACCGAGCCAGTTTAGCGATACTGGTCGTCTTACCGGAGCCGTTGACGCCCACTACCAGGATGACCCACAAGCCGTTCTGCGTATAGGTTGGCCTAGTACTCCCCGGACCCAACATGCCCAGCAGCTCCTGCCGCACCGCTTCCTCAACGAGAGCCGCCTTCTCCAGCCCCTGCGACTGAGCTTGGTCGCGCACGGTCTGGACAAGATCAATGGTCGTTGCCACCCCCACGTCCGCCTGGATTAGCAACTCCTCAAGCTCCTGCCAGACTTCGTTGTCCAGTTCGTCCTGTCCCAAGAGCTTACTGATGCGTCCGAAGAACGAGCGCCTCGTGCGTGTCAGGCTCTGCTCGATCTTTTTTCCTCGTCCAAACACTTGTTCTCCTCAGCTCGGCGGATCACGATGCTCCGCGTAAACGAAGGGCTTCTTGAATTATACAAGAAGGGTGAACACCCTGCAAGACCGCGAGAATGCGTAGAACCCTTTCTTGTGCTATAATTGGATTGCAGACCGGAAGAGGAACAGTATGTCCGAGAATGAGCATGAGATAACCGTTGATGTGGTGATCCCAGTCTACAACGAGGAGCGAACTCTGGAAGGAAGCGTCACGAGCCTACGAAGGTTCCTCCATGAACGATTCCCTGATCGTTGGCGCATCGTCATCGCCGACAATGCCTCCGTGGACCGGACGCTGGAGGTCGCCAGGGAGTTGTCGTCTTCATATCCTGAGGTCTCTTACATACACCTGGATCAGAAGGGCCGCGGCCGAGCCCTGCGTCGGGCGTGGCTTCAAAGCGACGCTGATATAGTGAGCTACATGGACGTTGATCTTTCCACCGACCTGGACGCCTTTCCTGCGTTGATTGATGGACTCGCAAATGCAGGGTATCACATAGCCATTGGGTCCCGATTGAAGAAAGGTGCTCAGGTACAACGGCAGCTGAAAAGGGAAATCATCTCCCGATGTTACAATCTGCTGATAAGGCTGATGTTTCGGAACAAGTTCTCGGACGCCCAGTGTGGGTTCAAGGCCCTTACGCGACACGCAGTCCACGACCTGGTTCCGGTGGTTGAGGACCAAGGTTGGTTCTTTGACACGGAGTTGCTTCTTAGGGCAGAACGGAAGGGATACCGGATTCATGAGGTTGCGGTGAGCTGGATTGACGACCCAGACAGCCGGGTCAACATCTTCGAGACCGCTTGGGGCGACCTCAAGGGACTGATCAGGGTGCGTTTTGGCTAAAGCGCCTGCACCAGTGGCCGGCCGATGGATGCGCAATGTACTTAGCGGGGCCCGACAGGCACAAGCGCCTCGTCTGATAAACTTCTGGCGCCGCTGAGCACAAGCTCTGGGCCACCCACTAGCAACTTTGAATAGACGACATTATGGTTGTCGGCCTCTGTACGGTTGTGCTAGAGATACCTGCCAGTCACTCCCTCAAAGCCAAGCGACGTGTCGTCAAATCGATCTTGGCCAAGGTGAGGAATCAGTTCAACGTCTCCATCGCTGAAGTGGATGCCAACGACGCCTGGCAGTCCGCCGTAATAGGCATCGCCTGCGTTTCCAACGATGCAAGTCATGTGCACGGGATCCTGACTAGGATTGTGGAGACCATCACAAACAGCCGATTCGATGCCGATGTGGTGGATTACCAGATAGAGATACTCTAAACGAGCCCTCTGCTCCTGCCCCACCGACCACCCTGCACCCGTGGTACGCACTCAGTTATTGGAACACTTATGTAAAGTGCCGAAATGGCCGGTGAAACTTATGTCAATCTTCGGCCTCTCACCACGTCCCCTATCAACACAGCAACCACCAGCGCAGCGCTAAACACTGAGAGTGCTGTGCCCAGCACACGGACCGGAGTGTCACCAAAACGGATCGATACGCGGTGGCCCCCAGCGGGAACCTGCAAAGTGATCAACCCGTGGGGTCCTGTAGGATAGATCTCGACCTCCCTACCATTGACATATCCCCTCCAGCCAGGGAAATAGTAGGTGTAGAATTGCACCTCAGTGCCCTCAGGGGAAGTGACGCGTATCTCTTCGGAAGCCCCACCATGCCTGATGGTCTCCATCGTTGCGCCCTCAGCTAGAGCCCTGGCTTTGACCAAGGGCTTTCCCGACAGGTATCGCTCCACCAGAGGCGTATTATGTGGTTGTTCCATTACCCAAACAGTCATCCCCACCCGGTCTGGAGGATAGAAGGACTCAAAATCAATGATAGCCACCGGCTGCTCAGAACGGGGAGACGGTGCGGTGTACTCAGGCAAGGTATAGGCGTAGCTCGCCAAGACAACCATCAACAGCAGAACTCCCAGGCGAGGGTCCAAGCGGGTTTCCACGTGTGATGGTCGTTCCCCAAGGGAGTGGAAGGCAGTGCCACTCAAGAAGGACATCGTAAGAGCCGCCAGGCCTAACAGGCGCCAGGGGAACTGGACGAGAGCCGCCAACGGAAGGATCTGCCAAATAGGCAAGGCCACTGGCATCATGGCCAGAACCGTGACGAGAGAGGCGACGAGGAAGAACAGTACGTGCCCTTTGTTCGTGCCTTCCTTCAACAGAGAAGAGATCACCCCTACCAAGGCCAACGTACTGGCCGCCATCCCCAATTGCAGGGACATCTCGTCCTGCAAGTCCTCACCTGCGTACCCATATCCCCAGAAAGGCGAGAAAAGCTGCGAAGGGTACACGAAGTGCTTGGCATAGCCGAAACTGCCCTGAGTCCATTGCGTCTCTACGATATATGCCTTTTCAGCCAACATCGGCAAGAGAAAGATGGAACTGAGCCCAAGGGCCACAACCGCTGCTGCCAAGCACATTCCCGTTGCCCGCAGGCACTCCGCCCGGCCAACGCGGAGCCTGGAAAAGATCAAGAAGCCCACATAGGGCACCAACAGCATAGTGAAGATGAGTGCGGTAGTTGCGTGGGTAAGAAAGAGGCCAGCGTAGGCAAGACTTGCTAGGGCGAGGTGACGCCAGGATCGCCGTTCTGCCAAGTCGTGGAAGAGCAGCAGGATGAGGGGCAAGAAGCTGAAGGCGAAGAACTCGCTAAAGGCAGATCTCACATAGACGTCGAGCAGACGATAGGGAACGAAGACATAGACCACGGCGGCGAGCACACCTGCTCCGGTGCCAAAAACCCTCTTGGCAAAGGCGTACATAGTCAGCCCAGAGATGATGAAGCCAAGGACATACGTCAGCTTCACAGCAGCCGTTAGACCTGCGCCCAATAGGTGAAACGCCTCCGCCACATAGAAGGCCAGCGTAGAGTAGATGTTGAACAGCGGGTAGCCGTAGCCTAAAGCGAAATCCACGCCCCAGCGGGGGTAGAGCACACCATCTCTAATTGCCTGGTCAAACTGGTTCAGGAAGAAGATGCTGTGAGGAGCATCGTGCGCGTTGAGGAAGTAAGGAGGACCCACAAGGGGGGCCCAGGCGAACGTCGAAAGTGCTACGATCAGAAGCACATTCCAACTCACATGGTTGGCGAGCTTCTCGAGGGTGTCCTTCACTCCCTTCCGGCGGCCTTCCCCCATGAAGAAACCTCTACCCTTCTATCCTGCTGCGCCGATATTCTTGCCACCCCAAAACAGCGAACACGGCTGACAAGCTGAGCAAGGACAACCATTCACCTACGGCCCTCACCGCGGTGTTCTCGAAGCGCAATAGCAGATAGTACTCTCCCACCGGAACCCACACCGACACCCGCCCTAGGCTACCGTGCGGCAATACCTCCAACTCCCTGTCTATCTCGCCGTCTAACCCCGTCAGCACATAAGCCCGCCAGCCGGGGTAATAGAAGATGTTGAAGATGATTCTCCCCTCCTCTTCCGCGTGGACCCACAATTCGTGAGAAATGGTACTGCTATGCTGTAGGTCAACGGCCAACCGCCTTCTGGGTCTGGGAAGAGACGCTAGGTCGACCTTCAGGTCTGGAGGTTGCCCTTCGTTGATCACGTACTCTGCAAATGGTGACCATCTGGGCACCTCGTGAGTCCAGGCCACCGAACCGGTCATCTGATCACTGCTTTGCATGAAACGCATCATTGCTTCGAGGGAGACTGGGCCCTCGGCCGGCTCTATTATCTGAGGTGAGAGATAAGCATAGCTTCCAAAGATTACGAGGCCTACCAGGGCCCAGGCTGCGACAGCCGACGCCCGCTCATTATCCCCTTCTTTGACAACCATCACTGAGCCAGACAATAGTGCAACACAGGGCATCACCAGCGCCAGCAAGCGCCAGGGAAACTGAGCGAAGATTACGATGGGCAATAGTTCCCAGAAAGAGGCCGAGGCAGACAACATCAAGAATACAATCATCACCAGAGATCCCTGGAAGAAGACGACCATCCGTCGGCGCATCTGATCTCTGATCCGTGCCAAAGCTGCTAACGAGAGAATTGACAGAACAAGAGGGACTGCCCCTATCTGAAAAGGTAGCTCATCGCTGGGCCCAGGTCGACTCAGGCCATGACCCCAGAACGGAGAAAAAAACTGGAAGAAGTAGACGAAATCGTCTCGATAGTCGTAGTAGCCGCCCAGCCACTGGTCCAACCGCACAAACTTGAACTCCACGGCCATCGGCAGCCAGAAGATGGCACTCAGGCCGAGGCCCAGTAGGAGCCCTGTCAAAGGCATCCAAGATCGCCGCGCCGTAGCTTTCGCCGCCAGGATCCACCGCTCACCGCTCGATGTGGCCTTACCCCGTACGTCCTCCCGGGCTCTTGTGAGCACCAAGAAAACGAGATAGACACCCAGAAAGGGCGAGAACAGCAAGAGGAGCCCGTTGTGGGAGAAAGCCAGCCCAGCATAAGACAGCCCGGATGCAAGCATGGCTGCCGGGTGAGGGTTTTCCACTGTCTCATAGAAACTCCAGAGGATCAAGGGAAAGAAGATCAAGGCTACCGATTCGGCAAAGGCTCCCCGCACGTAGACGTCGCCAATGTGATACGGAACGTAAACATACACCAGGCCTGCGACCAGGCCTGCCCAGCGACCCATCAGCCGCCGTGCAAAGAGATACATGGTTAACCCAGAGAGCACGAAACCAAGGGCGAAGACCATCTTGATCGCCGAGACAAGGTCCAGGCCAAGTAGATGCAGCACCTCAGCAAGATAGAAGGCCAAAGGGCTGTAGATGTTGAACAGAGGGTAACCATACCCAAAGGCGATATCAGGGGACCAGCGGGGATACAGTATCCCTTCCTGAATGGAACGGTCGAACTCGTAGAGAAAGTATACGCTATGCCGTGCGTCATGAGCGCCCCAGAAGAACCCAGGTTGAAAGAGCGGTCCGATGGCGAACACAGCAAGCGCCATGACCAAAATGACGTTGGTGTCGAAACCCTTGATCTTCCTCAACACAATCCACCACACAGAGGAAAGGGCGCAGCCCCTCTCAGTCTATGATGACTGCAGTGGCACCGTCGGAGACCAGCAGCCTCTCCCCAGTACTGGGATCATACACACCCAACTCAATGGTGTATCCCTCCCTTGGTCCCTCGACATCTATTGTCAGCTCGTACTCATCTTCGATAACCTCGCCCAATTTCCACGAGCTGGTGGGCCTCTCCGCAGCCACCGGCATGCTATCCTGCTGCCCCCAAGTCCTGCCTGTAGCGTCCACGATGTGAACGAACACCGTGTAATCCCTCTCCATCGGCTGCAAGGACTGCCAGTACAGAGTAAGACGGACGGTGGCTCCATGCAGGAGTGGACCTTGCCGCTCATAGGCCAACAGCGCCATCCTATCTCCCATTATGGCCACGGGAGACCCACCAACCTGCACATCTGTGAAGCGAGGGCTCAGATAGCTATAGCTCGCCACGATCGCCAACGTTACCAGTACGGCCCGCCACGGAAAGCGGGCCAGCTGCCGGCCCAAGCGCACAGTGGCTCCTGAGGCTATCGACATCGCCAACCCGACGAACGCCAACAACTGCCACGGATAGCGCAGCGCATACGACAGTAAGCTGACACGCCATAGAAAGGACGCAGGGGGCAGCACCAGAATAGCCATGACCAGAGCGCCGGCCACGAAGAACCCTACTCTCCTCCGCAGCGTCGGATCCACGTCATTGCCCGCCAACAGCATGCCAGACAGGAGAGTCAAGCCTGTGGCAACGAGCCCCAGTTGTAATGGCAAGGTGTCGTCCCAGCCAGGCACGCTGGTGCCGTACCCCCAGCTTGCTGACAGCAGCTGAAACGGGTAAACGAAATGCTGTGTGAAATCCTGCGCGCTTTGGACGACCAGACCGTGCCTCATCACCGTGGGCAGTTGGAGGAGGAGTGCCACTATCACTCCCAGCACCAGGAGCCGAACAGCTTGGCCCTTCGCCCTCCGCGAGGGGCTCAAGAGCAGGACGTAGGCGAGCAGTAAGAGGCCATACAATAGTGCCGGCCCAAGGTTAGTCAAAGCCAGAGCAGCATAGAGAAGGACAGTCACAGTTGCCCATAGCCAAGCTTCCTTGCTCATGTACTTGTGCAGGCAGAGAAGGATGAGAGGATAGAGCACAAACGCCCATGCCTCGGCGTATGCGCCCCGCACATACACCGTGGCCAGATGATAGGGCAAATATACGTACACCACCGCGGCCACCAACGCTCCTGGAGCCCCGTAGAACTCCTTTCCCAAGAGGTAGATGCCCAGCCCCGAGGACACGAAACCCAGCAGGTATACGGTCTTGATTGACTGCACTCCTCCTGCGCCGAGCCACCGAAGAAACTCGGCGAGGAGATAGGGAAAGGGCCCTTCTCCTCTAAGCTGATCGAAACCCCTGACCAGCGTGGGGACCCACCCCCAGTTGCTCCACAGATCGCGTTCTAGGTCCAAGAGATTGAAAACGGGTAGGAAAGTGGAGTGCGATTGGAAGAAGCCAGGGTAGGTAAGGGGGGCGAAGGCAAGAACGCTTAGGAGAGCTATCAGAACTAGATTGAGGTCCAGGCTCTTTCGCAGCTCTGCCCAGGTCATGTACTGGTAGATTCCTCCACGGGGTCAACTCCTGCGCCGATCCTCCAGACTACATCCAGCCGCTGGTTCTCCCCAGCGCGGTCCAACCCGAATCAGGGGGTAATCACAACCTTCAGAGACTCAGTAGCCTGTGCCGCCAAGCGCATGGCCCTTTCCACCTCATCCAAGCCGAAGCGATGAGTGACCAAGCCCTTGGTTCGAACTCTGTCCCTGCGAATCAGGTCCAGAGCGGTGCGCGTGTCATCGGGCCCACAAGAATATGTAGTCACAAGCGTCTTCTCCGAGAAAAGCAAGTCATGGACCTCCACCGGCAGAGTCCCACCGGGCGGCAAGGGTCCGTAGATGAGCACGTTACCTCCCTTGCCAGCTAGTCTCAGCCCCTGCTGCATGGCCGCCACGCTGCCTGGAGTCACGATAACCAAGTCCGCACCCGCACCCCCGGTTGCCTCCAGCAGCTGCGTCTCGCAATCCTGTGCCTTGGCGTTGACGACGGCATCCGCTCCGAACTCCAAAGCCATCCGCAGACGGTACTCTACCAGGTCTGTGGCGATGACTAGGCTTGCACCCCACAACCTGCTCAGCTGGGAGAACAGCAAACCACTCACTCCTGCCCCTATGATCAGGACCTTGTCACCTATTTGCATGCCACACCGTTTCACACCTCTGATGGCACAGGCGGTGGGCTCGATCAGTGTCGCTTCCTCAAAACCGAGCCCGTCCGGCAGGTGAAGCACATCCCACTGCACGTTAATGGCCCTTACCCGGACATATTCAGCAAAACCACCAGGATAGATGCCGTTTTCCCTGAAGGTGGGACACGATGAATAGTTGCCCCGTCGACAGTAGTGACAGACGAAACAAGGGACGTGGTGATGAACAAAGACTCTGTCCCCAGGGGTGAATCCCTGGACCCCGCTCCCCAACTGGGATACAAACCCCACCGGTTCATGCCCCAGTACTACGGGGGCTTTGCTGTCTGCATACCACTCCATAAGGTCGCTGCCGCAGAGCCCACAGGCCTTCACCTGTACCAGCACCTCGCCAGGGCCGATTTCAGGCGCCGGTATCTGCTCCAAGCGAACATCATCCCGACCATAGTACTTGGCGACTCTCATGTCATGTCCCCAGCATGTTCTAAGGGATGATGGCCATCTTGATAGCTTGCCCTGCCATCACCATATGCAAAGCCTTCTCCACGTCTCTCAGCGGCAACCGCCCGCTGATTAGGGGCCCTGGCTTGACGACCCCCTGACTCAAGAACTCCAACGCCTTCCCAACCGTCCGCGGCGTGTGATGAAAAGCCCCCTTGATCGTCAACTCGCCGTAGTGTACCGCGCTCGTGTCCAACGGTATCTGGGTGCCTGACAGGCAACCCCCGAACATGACCACGGTTCCTCCCTTGCGCGCCAGTTCCAGGGCCATTTGCCAAACCTCGGGAACTCCGGCGGTCTCGATGACCACGTCAGCCCCCCAGCCTTCGGTTAAGTCCTTGACGCCCGCCACCGGATTCTCTATCGCAGGGTTGATCACTGCCGTTGCCCCCAACTCCCGAGCCAGTTCCAATCTGCTGTCCTTGAGATCAATCACCACTACTTGCTCGGCCCCCCTGTGCATCGCCAGCTGAAGGTGCATGAGGCCAATGGGCCCTCCTCCTCCTGCGATCACCACAGTGTCTCCCGACGAGATGTTGGCGGCCTCATTCCCCAAGACAACGCAGGCCAGCGGCTCCAGTAATGCCGCCTCCTCGTACGTGAGGCCCTCTGGAATCTCGTACGCATTCTGGGCCACAATGGGTGCGGGCACCTTGATGTACTCGGCGAAAGCCCCCCAGTTGAAAACTATGTTCTCACAGAGGTTGTGCTTGCTGCGAGCACAGAAGAAGCAGGAGTTGCACGGAGCAGAATTCGCAGCCACGACCCTCATGCCCTCATCGAATCCACTCACCCCATCCCCGACCTGACACACATCGCCCGCAAACTCATGCCCGAAAAGCGTCGGCGGCTCCACCAGATGATGTCCCCGTTGGAACGTCTTTACATCGGTGCCGCACGTCAGAGAAGCCCTAGTCCTCACCAGCAGCTCACCTGGACCGATGGTGGGCCGATCCACCTCTTGGTAGCTCAGTTGACCGGGCTCCAAGTAGACCACTGCTTTCATTCGTGTGTGCTCCTCTCCGCCGGAATCACACAGAGGAAGCCAAACGGTTCCTGACCCACACACCTGAACTGATGCTGCTCACGTGGCGAGACATAGACGACGTCCCCGAATGATACGTGTACCGTATCATCTCCCACCAGTACCCGTCCCCTTCCTCGCAGGACCACAACCCCGTGATCATGCTCGTGAATGTCCAAGGAGGTGCAACCCCCTGGTTCAACCTCAAAATAGCGTATGGCGAAACTAGGAGCTCCCTCTTCAGGACCCACCAACCATCGAACTGTGGTTCCTTGCACTTCGGACGATTCATAGCTTTGGACACTTATGCCATCCCAGTGAAAGCTGCCATCTACCGCTATGAATCTACGAACACAGCTCATGGCTCACCTCCCACGCGCACCGAGTACATTCTAGCACAGCTTTGGCAAAAAAAGAAGAGGAGAGCACACGGAATAGCATGTCCAAATCAGAAAGCCAACAGACTTCATCCGCCTGTTGGCTAAATCATGCGTCCCCCATCTTGTCGTGTGCTATCATTGTTTTGAACCTGCCGAGGCAGGTGGGTGCCTACCTGTCGGATTTGCCCTTGCGGACAGCACTTCCAGAGATCGGCTCCCTATACACAGGTATTGGCTCAAAACGTTGATCACAGCATCACGAGCATGATAGGAGACGCATGATTATTCTAACACATTATCCAGAAAAGTGCAAACATGACCCAACAAAGAAACACGTCTAGCACCATTGCAGGCAATCTGCTACAATGTACCAGGCATGCCTGCGGATTCGAAGCTGAGTGTAGAGACTCATACTGATAGCCAGGCTTTCCTTTCGTTGGAAGGAGAATGGAATAGGCTGCTCAAGAGGAGTAGGGCCGACACTCTCTTCTCGACTTGGCAGTGGCAGACGATCTGGTGGGACTGCTTCGGGCAGGACGCTCAACTATCCATAGTGACCGTGCGGGAGGCAGGCGAATTGATTGGCCTCGCCCCGTTCTATGCACTACCCTCTAGCGAAAGTGGGAGGACTATGCGCCTTGTAGGTGGGGTTGAGGTGTCCGACTATCTGGACATCATTGTTGCTCGCGGCAGGGAAGACTTGGCGTACGCAGCGCTGTGGCACTGCCTTACCGACGATCACAGCTATCCGTGGGAGGTGCTTGACCTACATAATGTCCCTGCCTCGTCACCGACCCTGACCGTGCTGAGCGGCCTTGCCAGGAAAACGCAGGGAATTGAGGTTAGCGCAGAGGTCGAGGAGGTGTGCCCTGTCATCAACTTGCCTTCAACGTGGGAGCGGTATCTGTCCCTTCTGAACAAGAAGCAACGTCACGAAGTGCGCCGCAAGATTCGCAAGGCCAAGAGAGAGGCGTCAGCCCGCTGGTACTACGCACAAGATGAGAGGTCTTTACATGCTGAGGTGGAAGATTTCATAAGACTGCATCAGAAGAGTGATCGCGGGAAGATGGCTTTCATGGACCGCAGAAAGCAGGCTTTCTTCCACTCCATAGCTCGGGCCGCCTTAGAGCACGGGTGGTTGAAACTGGCGTTTCTAGTGATCAACGAAGTGAAGGTGGCGGCCGCTTTCTGCTTCGACTATGATGAGGTCATCTTGGTCTACAACTCGGGCTATGACCCCCAGTTGTACTCCTCCCTAAGTACGGGCATCGTGCTCCTTGCTTGCTGCATCCGAGATGCGATAGAAGAAGGGCGCAAAACCTTCGACTTTCTGCGCGGCGAGGAGGAGTACAAGTACCGGTTTGGTGCGCTGAGGACCGAGGTACATAATCTGAGAATCAGTAGACGAGGCTGAGACTGTGTATCGCGTTGCGATGTTGAGTGTCCACACCTGCCCCTTGGCAGCGCTCGGGGGTAAGGAAAGTGGCGGGATGAATGTATACGTTCGAGATCTCAGTCGCGAGCTGGGACGGCGAGGTCTCTTCGTGGACGTCTTCACCCGGTCTCAGAACCCGGATGTACCCCAGGTTGGCGACTTGGGACCTAATGCCAGGGTGATACATCTCAAGGCTGGGCCGGAGGCTCCCTACGACAAGAACCTGGTGCACGCCCATACCGCGGAATTCACCGCCAACCTGAAGGAGTTCGCAAGGAAAGAGAACATCGGCTACGACCTTGTTCACAGCCACTACTGGCTCTCCGGCTTGGTGGCTCGACAACTGCAGTCGGAGTGGAAGACCCCTGTAATGCAGATGTTCCACACCCTGGGAGAACTGAAGAACCAGGTGGCGAGAACCAATGAGCAGCAAGAGACGCCGCTGCGTCTCGAGAGCGAGCGTGAGATTATGAGCTTCGCCGACCGGCTGATCGCCGCTAACCCTCTTGAGAAGGCCCAGATGATTTGGTTGTACGGTGCTGACCCAACCAAGATCGAGGTGATCCCTTGCGGAGTAGACCTGGAGCTATTCCACCCTATCCCACGGGATGAGGCAAAGGCTTGCCTGGAAATGCCGCAGGATCACAGAATGATGCTCTTCGTGGGCCGTGTCGAACCCCTGAAGGGGATAGATGTGCTGATTGAAGCGATGGCGCTGGTGCTCAAGGACAAGGATGTGCTTCAGGATGAAGTCTGCCTATGCATTATCGGGGGGGATCCAGACGCCGATGCCGACAGCCTGGATCGGGAGATGTCACGCCTGCAAAGAGTGCGAGAGAAACTGGGCATTGCTGACGTGGTCACTTTCCACGGAAAACGGGACCAGGATACACTGCCCTATCACTACTCTGCCGCCGACGTGTGTGTCGTTCCTTCCCACTACGAGTCATTCGGAATGGTGGCCTTGGAGGCCATGGCTTGTGGAACGCCTGTCATCGCTTCCAAGGTAGGGGGGCTCACCTTCACAGTGAGAGACGGGCAGACGGGTTTCCTCGTGCCCAGCGATGACCAAAGGGCCTTGGCCGATAAACTGAGCCTGCTGCTGACCGATGGGAACCTGCGTCGGACCATGGGGCAACAGGCGGTCCAACTGTCCAAGCGGTACAGTTGGTCTATCGTCGCAGAACAGGTAGTAGCTGCGTATCGAGACCTGGCGGGCCATACTCGTCCACAAGTCTGCTGTAGAGGCAGCCCTCAGTTAAGCACAACGAAGACGTGTTGTTGTGACTGAATCGGTCCTTCCAGCCCTAAGCTTGTAGCACCGGCAAAAAAATGAACCCCCTGGAGTCGCAGGGGGTTCTTGATCTCCGGTTGCGTCATCGAGCTACGCGGTCTCAGACCAGTAGGTCAGCTCAGGCTTGGCTTCTCCGGTAATCGCCTCCCTATCGATCTCGCACCTCCGAACGTTGCCCAGCGTAGGTATCTCATACATCGCGTCCAGAAGCACTTGCTCGATGATGGTCCTCAAGGCTCTCGCTCCGGTGTTGTACTCCAGGGCCTTCTCGGCCGCTGCCTCCAAGGCGTCCTGTGTGAAGACCAACTCCACGTTATCCAGAGCCAATAGCTTCTTGAACTGCTTCACGATGGCATTCTTTGGCTCGGTCAATATTCGGACCATCATCTCTTTGTCCAAGGGCTCGACACTGACAGCCATCGGCAAGCGACCAACAAACTCCGGTATGAGGCCATACTTCAACAGGTCATCGGCTATGACCATCCGGAGCAGTTCGGCTGACGTCAGTTCTGTCTTGCCCTGGGCTTCCCTGTCCCTAAAGCCAATCGGTTTCCTACCTCCTACCCGTGCACCAACGATGGTATCCAGCCCTTCGAATGCACCGCCACAGATGAAGAGCACGTCTCCCGTGTCAAGTTGGATAAAGTCCTGGTGGGGATGTTTTCTTCCCCCCTGTGGGGGCACATTGGCGACTGTACCCTCGATTATCTTCAACAAGGCTTGTTGGACACCCTCTCCGGATACATCTCGAGTGATCGAAGGATTGTCCCCGGCTTTGCGCGCGGTCTTGTCTATCTCGTCTATGTAGACGATTCCTTTCTCGGCCCGCGCAAGGTCAAAATCCGCTGCCTGAATCAACCGGAGGAGGATGTTCTCCACATCCTCCCCCACGTAGCCAGCTTCGGTCAACGATGTAGCATCTGCTATGGTAAACGGAACGTCCAGGATTCTGGCTAGCGTCTCCGCGAGGAGCGTCTTCCCGCACCCTGTTGGACCGACCAAGAGTATGTTCGTCTTTTGCAGCTCTACGTCGTCCACCAACGAGCCGGCGAACACGCGCTTGTAGTGATTGTAGACCGCAACTGACAACACACGCTTCGCCTGGTCCTGCCCGATAACATATTCATTCAGTCGTTCATAGATCTGCTTGGGAGGCACTATCTTGCCCACTGGCATCGGGCTGCGAGGGGCACATGGTTCACCTTCCGCTAGGATCTCCCTGCAAAGCTCAACACACTGGTCACAGATGTTGACCGACCCTGGACCGGCAATCAAACGTCCCACCTGATGCTGCGGCCTGTTGCAAAAGGAGCAGTAATGCACCCGCTCGGAAGTCGTAGTGGTCATTGCGCCTCTTTCTCCTCGCTCGCGGGACCAACTAGTATCTCGTCAATCATGCCGTATTCAACGCCGCCTTCGGCGTCCATGTAGTAGTCGCGGTCAAAGTCTTGAGCGATTTTCTCCACGCTCTGTCCCGTGTGCTTGGCCAGTATCTCGTGGATCTTGGCCTGCATCCGCAACAACTCACGCGCTTGGATCTCAACATCGGGAGCATAGCCGCGAATCCCTCCACCGGCAGGGTGCATGTGTATCGTACAGTTAGGCAAACCATATCGCCTGCCCGGTGAGCCCGCGGCCAGCAGAACGGTAGCCAGACTCGCGCTTGATCCCACGCAGATAGTCGAGACTGGCGCCTTGATCAGCTGCACCGTATCGTATATGGCCAAACCAGGATAGATAAGGCCGCCCGGACTGTTTATGTAAAGATGAATGTCTTTGTCCGGATCCTCCCGCTCAAGAAAGAGCAGCTGAGCTATTATCACGTTGGCTACGCTGTCGTCAATGGGAGTGCCCAAGAAAATGATCCTCTCTTTGAGAAGAAGAGAATAGATATCATACGCCCGCTCCCCCCTACCGGTTGACTCTATGACCATCGGAATCAAGCTGGCCATGCCCTCACCTCCGTCTCAGATGTTTCCTAGCTCTAACCAGACGTACATTACTACTGAGAAGCGGCTTCATCCACGGAAACCGGCTTATCTTCAACTTCCGACTGATATTCTTCTCCCTGCGCCGCGACCGAAGCCTCCTCAGTCGCCTCAGGCAGACTTGAGAGCTCTGCTAAACGCTCCACAATCTTGCGACCGTACAGTCTGTTGCGGATGTCCTCTCTCACGTGCTCATTGCTCAATAGCGCGTCTCGTAGCCCCTCGGTGTCCTGGCCATACGCATCAGTGATCCGGGCCACCTCTTCTTCGATTTCTGCGTCCTCCACCTCGATGTCTTCCACCTCCACCAACTTCGACAAGACGAGGGATTCCTTCACGCGTTTTTCGGCAGTGGGCCGAAACTCATCCAGCAGGTTCTCAATGGTCCTGCCCGACGTCTTTAGATATCCTTCTAGGGTAAGACCCTGCTCCTGTAGGTCGCGCACGAGCATCCTCACCATCGTCTCCAGCTCTGCATCCACGAACAGGGGTGGAGAATCTACTTGTGTCTCCTCCGCCACGGACCCCAAGAGTTCCTCGGCTAGTTGGTCCTTGAGTTCGGCATCACGGTGCAAGTACAGGTCTTCTCTAATCTTCTCCGTCAACTCCTCCAAGCTTCCAAAACCGGCAACCATCTTAGCCAACTCGTCATCTATCTCAGGAAGAACCTTCTCCTGTAGACTATGAAGATGCACTCGCAGCGTGGCCTCGTGGCCGGCCAGATCCTCGTCTTCATAATCATCAGGGAACGTCAAGTCGAAGCTCACCTGCTCCCCCACGGGAACCCCTGCCAACTTCTCAGCAAACTCGCCGACTGGGAAGTCCGCATCGGCTCGCAGTTCGTACTCCTGCTGTTCCAGCTGCAGTACGACTCTGCCCTCTAAACTCCCTTCCACATCCAACAGCGCGAAATCACCCAGCGCGGCCGGACGGTCCACAGATACCCTTTCCGCATACCGCTCCTGAAGGTCTCGCAACACAGCCTCTGCGTCTTCGTCCTTGACCTCGACCTCCTCTAATTCCACAGGCTGGCTTCGATAATCGCCCAGCTCGATGATCGGCTTCAAAGACACGGTCATTCGCAGCGTGAGAGGGGCCCACTCAGCAATCTCAAAGTCCTCCAGCCGAATGGGCTCCAAGCCACTCTCTTCCACAGCCTCGTCATAGGCCGCTCTTCCCAGGTCATCTATGACCTCCCTGACCAATGCCTCCTTGCCCATGCGCTGCACGACCACCTGGTGCGGGGCCTTCCCTTTGCGGAAGCCCGGAATCTCAAAGCGGGTCGCCAGGCTCCTAGAAGCGGTCCTGAGAAAAGGATCCAGCCACTCATCCTCGACCTTTGCGGTCAAGATAGCTTGTCTGTTCTCCAGTTGCTTCGTAGTAACTTCCAAGTGTGTCGTTCACCCTCCTCAAATCCATTATAACACAAAAACGGAGAATCTGGTAAGCCGCCGAGTAAGAATGGTGATCTGTCCGAGCCGCTTGCATGAAGAAAAGCGGGCGATGGGATTCGAACCCACGACCTTCTCCTTGGCAAGGAGA
The DNA here is from genome assembly GCA_005223035.1 of Chloroflexi bacterium B3_Chlor. GTDB lineage: Bacteria > Chloroflexota > Anaerolineae > UBA7937 > B3-Chlor > B3-Chlor. The sequence goes on along the minus strand of NJBK01000002.1, from coordinate 48,616 downwards.
CGTTCTACCAGCTGAACTACACCCGCTTACTCAAGACTCTGATGGGGAAGGTGGGACTCGAACCCACACGGATTGCTCCACGTGATCCTAAATCACGCTCGTCTGCCAGTTCCGACACTCCCCCTATGCTCTCATATTATAGCAGGAAGCTGCCCGCTTTTCAACTCGCAGTGCCTGAGGCTGGACCGAATGTCCTGTGGCCCATTGACACTGCTTGTGACCCAGTGCCTGTGACCGGACGTCTAAACGTGCCAAAAGCAGCCAGCTTCAGGTGTTACTCACCAACTCCTGACGAAGGTGAAGAAGTTGCTGAAGATGCGGTCCTGGCTGCCGTCGTCTACCTGGAACCCCTTGCTCGCTATCGCAGGTGCGTCAACACCGAGGTCGGCCAGCCACGGGGCTCCCAGCAGCACGCTTTCCGCAAGGGGAGGGTCATACTGAGGGTTGGACTGTATCCCCCAGACGGGCAAATCGCGATACCGAAACACTTGGATTGGACAAAGGTCCGAGGAAGCCAGATTCACCCCTCCAGGCGGCAGCTTCGTCACCTGGTCCCAATGCCACAAAAAGGCGTAGAACCGCTGGTCGAGGTCTTTCAGGAGAGGGTCGCTGAGCCCTTCTTCGTTTAGTGTAACCTCCAGCCAACCAACCTCGAACTGCGGGCTCCGCTCCACCCGCCCCCCCAGCCAATGAGCCAGCAACTGATGTCCCAAACAGATACCAAGAACGGGGACATCTTGGCTAATGGCCTCCATCACGCGCACTCCTTCCTCCTGTAGAAAGGGGACGGTGTCAAACTGGCTGGTTGCATACTCACCGCCGGACAGAATCACTGCGTCATATCCTGTAAGATCAGGGATCGGTTCCCCTGAGTACGCATGGACGGGCACCGACGACACATCGTTTTGCCCCAGCACCCGATCAACCTGCAGGAAGCGAGAGGGGCCGTGGAGGATCACCACTGCCTCCAGATGTCCCCTCGGTGTGGCGGTCGGTTCCGGTGTGGGCGTCGGAGTATGCGTGGCGGTGGCAGTGGGTTGCGGGGTAGAGGTGGTCGTGGGGGTCGAAGTTGGAGAAGGTGAGGGTACGATGGTGGCTGTTGGCAGCGGCAACGCACTAAGGCGTTCACACGCCACAACGAACGGGAGCAGCATAAGTAAGCCTAGCGCCGCCAAGTTCTTGATCCCGAACTGCGCTCTCCCTCGCCATCTCTCGTGACCATGCCCCACAATGGACGTATTGTATCACATGACACTCGCCCCAAGCCAGATAGGTCCCAGCGGGTGTCGTGAAGTGCCCAAGACCAGACACGACCCAGAAGCCTAAGCAGGGGCAGACTTTGAACCAAACATCCGGGCTTTGCTGGCCCAACTTCTGGAACGCGTACAGACCCGAGGCTGGCATAAGCGTCCCCCCGGCCCGCTCCCTGACTATTCTCTTCAAGACCTAGGTCTACAGCCGCGTCCATTATCAACTGCTTGATCTCCCTCGGTGTCAACCCTGGATCCGCCTCCAGGAGAAGCGCCGCAACCCCTGAGGCGTGGGGGGTCGCCATGCTGGTGCCGGAAGCCTCTGTGTACCTCTGGTTCAGAGCATTGCCGAGGGACGCGTTGCCGGCACGGCACGAAACTATGCTCGCTCCGGGGAAAAGGAGATCCGGCTTGACACGGCCATCAGCGGTGGGTCCTCTCGAAGAAGCCTCTAGAAGTGTGTCCTCATCGGTCGAGGCCCCAACGGTGATGACTTGGCGTGCACAGGCCGGCGGGCCAATACTACAAGGGGTAGGCCCGGAGTTGCCTGCTGCTACACAGATCACAAAGCCGCGTTCAACTACTACGTCGCACGTCTCCGACAGAGCATCAGTGCCATCCCCGGGGGCTGGCCCCGAAAGAGAAAGGTTCATCACATGTACCTTCTGTTGGACGGCCCATTCAATGCCAGCCATCACATCGCTCATGAACGCGGAGCCTTGGCGATCAAGCACCTTTGCCACGTATAAGTGGGAGCCGGGCGCAACCCCTCCGTACTTGCCGTCGGAGCTCGTGCCGTCCCCAGACACGATCCCGGCGACGTGAGTGCCATGACCGTTGGTGTCTGTAATGCCTTCACCGGTGAAATCGGCCACGCCAGCGATTCGGCCCGCAAAATCTGGATGTTCAAGGTCAATGCCAGTATCAAGGATGCCGATGCCCACCCCTGCCCCGGTATATCCTTCCCTCCAAACACGTGGTGCTCTGATTACCGATGTGCTAACGTCCAGACAAGCATAGACCCTCAAATCGGGCCAGATCTTATCCACATCGGGCTCATGACTCAACGTCTCGATCTCGGACGGCCCGGCAGCCAGAGCCACCGCAGGAACCACGGTGAGGACCCTTGATGGTGGTGCTGGCAGCCTAGCTGATTCAACCGCCCTGGCCTTGGCGATTTGCTCTTTGTACTTGACGATGATCCGGATTCGATGATCACCAGGCCGTGATGTCATCTCCTTAGCCAGGGCCTGATGAATTCTATTCCTTCGCACGCTGATCCCCTCTGGTGCTACTGGTGTGCCACAGCCTCTCGGCTCCAACTGTTGTCATAAGTGCCAGCTTGCCCAAGCCCCCAGACGTTGTAAGCCTCGCGCTGGCCTTCGCCATCAGATAGACCCTGTCTTCACGATCACACTTCCAGTTGCGCACGGTGCCTCAAAGCGAGCAGCAAGATCCCTACTCCGATGAGGCCACATCGGTGTTGAAAAGGCCTGTGGCCGTGCCGATGAGCAAGCGATTGTGACTCACATCAACAACAAACGCGCGCAAGTCCGCAAAGGGATCCTCGCCGTCACGTGCAGCACGGAACTGTCTTATGAACTGACCATCTCTGTTGAACTCCACAATCCGCGCCTGGGCCGGCTCGGCGACGAAAACCGAAAGCGAATCAGGAGAGGCGAATATGGCCTCTGGGTTCTCCAGCGGAGGATACAGCCCTTCCAGCGGGAATGGCTGAGGTGCCCCAGCCGCAAACTTCATGATGGATCCGTTCGAGAGCAGCAGATAGACGGAGCCGTCTATGGCCATGTCGATCACGCTTGTCCACTGGATGTCCACTGATCCCTGGAGGTAGTCAACAGGCGGTTGTTGATAGTCGTCCCCGGAGGGTATGTACTTCATGATGCTCTCGTGTGCCAAATCAAGCACATACAGGTTACCAGAGTAGGTTCTCAGAGCCTGCGCGTTTTTCCATTGCAGAACATCAGAGATGGCTACAGGCCGAACGCCCCCGGCAGAATTCAACTCCAGAACCGAGCCTTCCGCCGTCAGCATCAAAAGGGCCGGCGTTGCCCTTCCATTGGCGGCATCCATCCATTCTATGTCGATGATCTCACTCAGAGATGCACTCTCCGCTGCCGGTTCCAACTCCCATATCCAAGGCTCCTGGTCGGGTATCAGCTCGCCTTGCTGGTCCAAGACATACCGATACAAGCGCTGTCCCGTCTCGTCAAGAACGTACAGATTGCCCTTAACGATGAGCAGTCGTCGAGGCATGCCATCAGGGATTGCCAACATCTGGTTCGCACCGAACGCTACCCGCACCGCGCCGGCGAGTGCATCCCATTGGCTGTCCAGCCCTTCGATCACATGGCTCAACTCGTAGCTGTCTCTCTGGCTGACAGGCGCCTGGTCAATCAACTCCTGGGCTTCTGCAAGCAGAGCCATCGTCGCATCTCTGTCGTCCTCTCGTTGGGCGAGCAACAATGTGTCCTCGACTTGGGAGGCTAGTCTCTCTATGTCTGCCTGCTTGAGTCGAGACTTCACACGCAGCGCAGCGGTGGCTACCAGCGCGACAACCGCCACAATGATGAGACCGCCTATGACAGCACGGCTCTTGGGGGATGGATGGAAGCCTGAGACTTTCACCCTGGCCATGGGACGTGCTGAGGCACCATATGTTACCGTCGGGCCCTGGCTCTCTGGCAGAATCCGAACTATGAGCCCCTTCGACGCTGCCCAGACACCGACAAGCGCCAATTCAAAGCCTCTTGCCAACCGTTCAGTAACACGGTGGTGCCTGACCCAGCTCCGGATACGCCGAACGAGATGCAGGCCCCATCTAAACAGTCTCAAGCTGCCTCTCCACAAACCAAGAATCAGGGATAGGATCAAGGTGCCTGCCAACCGACACATCTGAACGCTCTGCTCCAGGAACTGGTGGCGTTGTCGTGGCCTGCGTCTGCTTCCTTCACGTCGTTCTCCACCGAAGTCTGCAACAAGCTGCGACTTCAGAGATTGAGCTAGAGATCGTGCGTCCTTGAGAGCAGCACTCTCTTTCCGGTGAGGCGAGCTCTCTCTGCTGACCTGGCACCCCCCTTCTGCGGCCTCGTCGCCGCCATCCACCTGCCCCAACAACACAGAGGTCTCCTCCGAGGACGCAAACCTACGCGCGGTGCCCCCACCACTTGGAGGAGGGCCATCCGTCACCCAGGCCGTTTTCGACATCGACCGGAGCAGCAGCGCTGAGAGGTCTGCATGGTTTCCGAGGACGCCCGCCAGATGTTCTGCTGCCGCTTCGACCTCGTACTCGCCCATGACTGTCGCCAACGCACCACCGGCCTCCAGAAAATCCCCCGCATGCCCGCCGGCCATAATCAGCAACCAGTCACCGGGCAAGATCTGGCGATAGGAGAATTTCGGATCTGAGAGGTCTGCGCTTCTTCCCAACACAAAGCCATTGCACCGCCAATCTTGCTCGAGGCTTTGCTCACCCCACTGCGCTGGATTCACGAAACTGCGTACTCGGCCCCGGCTGAGGATGACAATACCACCCGGTCCCACACCACAAGCGTAGGCATCCATGTCACGGATTGCTACGCAACTGAGGGCCGCAAGAAGCGCTCCCCCCTTACGTCGCACTCGATTCCTGAGATAGAGATACCTGTTGGCGTTCCTCACAGATTGCCGGAGTCTGTTGGTCACTCCCCCCGGGGACCGACGATAGGTCTCTCGCGCAACGCCCTCAACCCGATCGCAGACGCGTTCTGCACCAACACCATGGTTGACCGCATGTGATACCGCATACAGCCTGCCCCAATTGTTGGATGCATCAGAGGGTGCAGTACCGGCGTCGGAAAGCACGCTTACCTTGAGCCTGCCGTTCACGGCCTGAAGTCTAATGGCCTCCACTCCCAACCGCTCTTTCATTATCCGCCTCCTGCCCCCCCATCTAGATCAATCAAGTGACAACGCGACTGTTCTTGGCTTGGCCTGCACAACTTGTTTGTTTTTCGTGAGTGCTGTGTGATATAATGCGGTTGAAGATACTGTGTTTGGCAAGGATGAATATGCTGAAGAAGGTGGTTCTACCCGCCATCGCGTGCCTGATTGTCACCGCCCTGCTCCTTCCTTGGCGTCCTGGCCAAGCACAGCAAGCGCCAGCCAGGTACTTCCCCCAGACCGGCCATTACCTCGGCGAACCCTTTCTATCCACTTTCGAAACGAAAGGCGATCTACAAGCATGGGGCCCTCCTATTACGGAAGCCTTCGAAGAGAACGGTCGCCTGGTTCAATACTTTCAGCGCGCCCGCATGGAGTGCCTCGAGGAAGCCCAAGGTCCGTGCGGAGTGGGTTTGAGCCCCCTGGGCGAACTCCTCGGCCATCGCACGCCACGAACGCCTCCCGTGCCGGAGCCCATGATCAGAGATGGACTTTGCCAGTACTTCCCAGAAACCGGACACAATGTCTGCTTCAGTTTCCTCACCTTCTACCTGGATCACGGCGGTCCCGACACCTTGGGTCCTCCGATAAGCGAACCCGCAGTTGAGCCAGGCATGCTCACACAGTGCTTTCGGTATGCGCGGATAGAATGGCATATGGATGCGCCCCCCGACACCCCGATGAGGCTTGGAGCTATCGGCCAAGAACACTTCCGCGCGAAAGAACTGGATCCGACCCTGCTCCTGCCCGTGGAATCGACACCCGTGTCTTACGCTGGTGCCCAAGATATCAAGGTGGGAGACTACGTCAGGGTAGGGGACACCGCAGATGCGGGACTGCGCCTGCGGTCCGGCGCCGGACTCAGCCACCAGACGATAGAAATGCTTGGCGAGGGGACCACTCTCCGGGTGGTCGGTGGGCCCGAGCTCGCTGACGGCTTCACATGGTGGTATCTGGACTACCGCGGATCCCTGGGCTGGTGCGCTGGCGAGTGGCTCGAACGCGCCGAGGCCCCGGGCTCGCCGTAGACGCTCTCTGTACGCAAATCCTGACACAGTCGGCCTCATTCCCCTCTACCTAGGCATCACGAAACTACGCCCAAGCGTCACCACGATATCTCTCCCCTCCTCCACCTCGGGATCCAGGATGGCGAATTCTGGACCCGCCCGCAACAGCGCGGATAGTAGAACGGCAGTCTCGGCCATTTCACGGCGGCTGGCGATGAAGGTTCCCTCCGACTCAATCTGAATACCATCACCTTGGGCCCATGCATTGTAGCCCCGGCGCTGCAACAAATCGGCCACCTCTTGGGCTAGTCCTGGCCTAGAGACATCAGCCCGCACCAGGATGCGTGCGTCTGCCACTTCCGGGAGCCGGGACTCTTCAGAGACAGGCGAACTGTCCAGCAAGTGAGATATCATCGCCCGAATCCGATCCAGCCTTGGAAGAAGTACCTGTGCGCCGTCTGGAGCCACATATGGAATGGTCAACGACTCGTCAACTACTCGCAGCTGCGTGTCTTGGAGTTCGATGTGGGCCGCCAGATTGGCTAGAGCCATCACATCCTGGGGCGGCAAGTCGGTTGAGAAGGCTTTGCCGAGCAGGGGCAGCAACTCAGGTAGCGAGAAGATAATGTCCAGCCTCAACGCTTTCTCGCGCACAGCCAAGAGCACCTGCTGTTGCCGACGCATCCTGGAGAAGTCACTCGTTTCGTGGCGAGCCCTCACGTACTGCAAGGCAGTCTCGCCGTTCATGTGCTGCCTCCCGGCTGGGATGTAGATCCTCATGTAACCATAGGTGTCATCTGGATAGCGGTCATCCCTAATCGACTCAGGCACGTCAATGGTGATACCACCCAAGACGTCTACGATCCGTTTGAAGCATTCAAAATCAAGTGTTCCGTAGTAGTCGATGGTGACTCCGAAGTTGTGCTCGAGAGTCCTCTTCACTAGACCAGGTCCACCCCCTTGGGTACCTTCGAACTCTCCATAGAAATACGCGCTGTTGATCCTGTTCTCGCCGTGTCCCGGTACCTCGACCCACAGGTCCCGAGGGATGGAAAGCAGGACAACCCTCCTTTCCACAGGGTCCACACTGGCGATCATGATTACATCAGCTCGTCCTGGCAACGCTGAGCCCGGGCGTTGATCCAGTCCCATGATCAGGATATTCAACCGCTCCCTTCCCTGCCAAACAGGTAACGGCTCCTTTACGCGCACCGGTGTGTCCAACGGGACTTGTGCGCCAGAGACGTGTCCACTCCCCAGTGACCATTGGACCCCACCAAGGAGGTGCCCTGCCCCGTGTGTCAGACGATAGCCCGTCTGGAAGCCGGTTACGAGAAAGGCTAACGCCAGTATAGTACTCACAATCCGATCAACCCGGGCAAGTGGGGACACGCGGTTTAACTCAGGCTGCCGAATCACTGAATGTCTCCTCCCAGCCTAGTGTAGATGTAGATATCGCAACAGCCAGAGACTGTTCTCTGCCTCCAGACCTATCTTTCCACTCTCAACCTGCGGGCGACACGAGTGGCGCTGAGTAGGCAGATCAACGCCAACCCGACCCCCAGCGTCTCGAGCAGGCCAAGTCCGGTCTGCGGCATCTCTGATGACTCCGGCCCAGGACTGCTCATGCCTGGCGCATCATGCCCGGTGCCGTTGTCCGAGCCTTCAACAGGCGGACTTGCAGTGGTTGCGGCGACGACCAAGGTCGCTGTCGGTGCCGCTGTTGGTGTCGCACTGGGCAAGGCAGAAAGAGTTGGTGTGGCAGGAACCTCAGGCTCAGTAGTGGGCGCCTCTATCTCGGGGGGCATGGCGACCTCCGTGGGCCCGGCGAGGAACTTGAAAAGGACAAGCCCTCCGATGCCCAGCAAACCGAGGAACAGCGACGCCGTAAGTACCAGAGCAATCACCATGAACAGCCTGCTGCTTCTCATCTCCGTTCCGGTTTCCATCTTGTCTCTACACCTCCTCAGTCGTGTTCTCTGTCGTCTTCCACCGCCGAGCGAGCGAACCGCCTGGACCCGCCGATGTTACTGCGTCTCCATTGTGAAGAGCCCCTCGTAGCGGCCAAGATCTTGGAGGAGTTCTTCAACCACATCTGGTTCCATCCAGTTTGTCACCAGCCGCGTATCAGCCTCGGCTGGTTCTTCGAAGCCCTCTTCTGACCCGTTCTCACTGAAGGTCAAGACCACGATTTCCTGGTTCACATCAACCTGAAAGGCCTCGTTCAAGAAGCGCAGTGTGAAGACCGCGTCGGCCCAAACGCGCGCCTCAAAACCGCCTGGACCGTACTCGGCCTTTGTGCCACTAGTGACACTCACACAATTCCCCCAAGGATCAGTGACGTCAAGCCGAATTCCTTGGCGCGGGAAACAGCCGGCGATCGCTTTCACACCATCAGTTCGTGGCCGGCGCTCGACGGTCATACTCCAGTTCGCCTGGGGCTGCCCGGGGCTCGGCGGAGGTGCTGGCTCAGGTACTGGCGCTGGTTCAGGCGATGGGGGCGGCGGGGACGGGGCAGGCGGGACCACCGGGACCCCAGAGCGCACGAAACGAGACATGGCCGCCACAGAAGCTATCGTTTGCCCTCGAGTGCCTTGTGGACCATCGTACCAGGCGGCTGGATCGTCGCGGCCTGATAGGATCCAAGGACATACTGCGAACAGGTATTCCGGCAACCGACCACCGTGCGTGAGCATTCCATCCCTGAACCAAGCGAACATGGCCATATGATGTGCCTGATGCAGGAAGTCAGTCACCTTGGGGTAGCGGCGATCGCTGAGATCACCATACTTCCACCCGCCATCACCACAGATGAAGGGTGGGACGTAGCCCAACTCGTGCTCGAATACCCTGGCGTAGCCCAGGAATCCCAAAACGCAATCATAGTTTCCGCTGATATCCTGGCCGGGCTGCTGGCCCTCCCTGCGCCAGCGATTCACCTCCTCTATCGACCCTGCAAACTCCCACTCTGGATGCTGGACAGGGAGCGCTCGTTGGTTGATAGCATCGTATGGATACCGAGCCGGACGGTTTCTCCCATAGTTGTGGGCACAGAACCAGGCATGGCGGAAGATATGTTGTAGGCCTTGGCTCTTCGCCTCTTCGATAACTGTTCTCAAATCCTCAACCCTATTCACCTGCAATCCGGGGTAGGCATCGGCCTCGACTAGAGCCTCGGCTTGAGTCAGCCAGCGCGAGGCAAACACTTCCATATCTGTCCGCCCTGTCCTCCACTCCTCAGCCTGCTCGGGAGCATTGTACACTTGGACATAGGCTGGAATGTCCATCTCTAGCATCAGCCTCGCGTCCTTGACGAAGTCATGATCCTCATCAACCAAACACCGTGGCCTCACGACGGGCATAATATCCTTTTGCCAGTAGGCTGACACCGCCCTTCGCAGTTGTGTCTCATCTTCCGGTGCCAGTAGCACCCATTTGAGATTCAGTTCCTCTGCCCGCGCCACATCTGCGGTTAGGGCCTCCTCCGAGAAGTCCAGTCCCGCGTGGATGCCCAAACCGTTGTCGGCACGTGGACGAGGCCAATCCGAATATCCCGTTCTCTGTTCTGGCCACGTGTCCACCGGTACCCTATCCGCTCCCACAACGTGGATATCTGTATAGTAGTGCGTCAGAATGTCCACGTAGGTAGCCCCTTGCTCTGCCATCGCCATCGCCCCACGTTTGCACATTCCAACGCCGTGTCCATGCATCGACGGGTACGGTCTGGTGCACGGAACACTCCTGCAATAGGGCAAGGCTCGCACCCAGACATCCTCACTGTTGCGAGTGTGCCCATCACAGTGGGCGAAGTGGAAGGCTTGGATCACCTCATCGCCATGCAGGGCTACTACACTTGCAGTTTCTTGGACTGCGACATCAGTGGTTAGGTAGGTCTCTGGCGACCAGACCTGGCAATGAGTCGTGGTACAGACATCAGCACCTTGTGCACTGTGCCTCGGATTGGCCACTGCGTATGCCGCGTAGCAGCGACCGGCCACGGCCTGAGCTTTCAGAGCCTCACCTGCGGCGTCATCCCCCATCTCTAGTGGCAGCACGCCTCTCAAGTACTCCTCAAGCCTCATCACCCTGACATCGCCGTCGGTCATCAGGACTCTTATCTCATCAGGCACGTGCACTCGCAGGGGTCGCTCCACTTTTGTCAGGGCTTTCAATCGGGCAACGGACTGGGGCAGGCGAGGTTCTCCATGGGGCCTATACCAACTGTGGCGGACGAAGAAGTTGTCGTCCTCAGCCGCAAGCAACCAGAAAGCATTGTTAAAGAAGTAATATGGCACCTCCCCATTCATCACCATTTGACACATGGCGGCATGGCGCTCGGCGTGGAGCGCTTCGTTGATGGCGGGAGAACGAGGATCGTCGGCGTCACCCAGCCGCACCCCATTCTCGCAGCCGATCATCGGAAGGCGCCGCCCAGTGTGCTGACGGACTATCTCGTCGTACCATTCGAACATATGGAACCCTGTGTGATCTTCACAGCCCGGAGGGCGCTGGTAAGGTCGTGCGCATCGCCACCTGGCGCTTCCTCCCTTCCCGTAGGTCAGGGGCTTGTTGAAGGCATAATTATGGATTCCAATAGCCATTCTGTCATACAGATACTTCTTTCCGCGCTGGTTAATAATGGCTAACGTAGACTTCAAAAAGGAGGTGTCCCAGTAGTCGCCGCCGGGGCTCAGGGGGGTGAGGACCGGAATTATCCCCTCCACCGCGTACATCGTTTCCAAGCACGGCATCAGGAAGTCCATGAATCGGGCAGGCAGACGCTCACTACTCCACTCCGCCCACTCGTGCTTCAGGTTTGGCTCGTTGAACACATGCACGTAGTGGACACCCAGTGATGCGTAGTGCTCGCACGCGCGGCGGAGCCCAGCCTGGTCGAGAAAGGTGACAAACCGGGTGTAGACGCGGATGATCGGCTCAATGTCGTGCTCCATCAGCCCTCGAAGGAACCAGTCCGGGATCGTTCTCAGTCCATCCGAGAGAACCAGGAGCCAGCTGGTTCCCATCGCCTTCAACTCCGGCACGAAGATGTCGAAGTAACGTTGCTCATAGTGCCACTGGTCTGGAAACCAGTGAAACCCTATGCCGGTGTCTCGTCTCGGTCTAGGATAGTCAAGCAAGTTCACGATCACCCTCCTGTATGGCCATACTCGCGCGCCTGTGCGCTATGGGATCAGCAACTGCTGCCCAAGGGCCAAGATTCCCTCAGGGTCCAGCTCATTAAGTGTGGCAATCTCATCCACTGTCGTGTCGTACCGTATGGCGATGCTCCACAAAGTATCCCCACCGCGGACCGTATGTATGCGCCCGCCCTCCGTAGTCCCTGTGTCGGCTGAAGGAGATTCTGTAGGGGCAGGTTCGTCGCTTGCCGTCTCATCCCCAGTAGGGATGAGAAGCTCCTGGCCAGGCTGCAAACGATCTGGTTCCAACAGAGCGTTGGCCTCTACCAGTGCGTCCGGCGTGACGCCAAAACGGTCTGCGATAGCCCACACCGTGTCCCCTGCCTGTACCGTATAGTGGATGGGCTCAGGCAGCGACGGTGTGCTCACAGGCAACGGGGTGGGTGACGGCGAAACGAGCTCAATCTCCCCTTGCGCCGTGGCTGTTGGTGTTGCCATTGGCTTCTCCCTTGTGCAACCGCCAATTGCCAACATCGCAACGATGCACACCCCAGACACCCATAGCAATGCGATCCTACGAGTCAATGGATGACCTCCTCCCTGCCTACTTGGGAGCGCTTCTCAGCGCGTCATAGGCTAGCCTAGTGGTGCCATCAGGATTGGTGATGGCCCACCAGTACTGCTCATCGTCCTCCGTCCATGCTGTATCCGCGATGGACAGCACAGTCATCACGCCCATCCATGGTGACCAATGGTCGCGAGCCCACTGGAAGGCACGTACTATGTAGTCAGCCTTTGTCTCCTCCGACACCGCGTGCCAATTGTATGGAGAACCAGGCCTGGGATCGCTTGTCCACCCAAACTCCAGGACCGCCATCTGCTTTCCTGCGTCCCCGTTCTCCACCATGACCTGGCGCAGGTCTTCCACACGCCGGAAGCAGAAGAAGCGCCTGCCCCCTAGCGCGGGGTTGTTCTGCACTTCGCTAGGACTGGTCTCTGGGGCAGCTTTGTAACCGGGGGCGTGGACTCCGAGCACGTCAAAATAGTTCTTGGCGCCTGCCTGGTACATCTCACGCAGGTACCGGACGTCGGGAATGGCGTGGGGCAGACCGGTTCCCGTTGGAGCCAGGCCTGCGGTGATGACCACGGCATTGGGGTCAGCCTCATTGATGCGGCGATACGCAACCCTTAGCAGTGCCACATACTCTGCAGCGTTGGGCGGCCGATCACCCCATTCACGGGCAAGATTCGGCTCATTCCAGATCTCATAAGCCTGAATCCTCCCCCGATAGCGGCTGGCCATCGCATACAAGAAGTCACCGTAGTCACGATAGTTGTCCGGGGGTCCGTTATTGGCACCGGCGGCTCTGGCCCAGGCAGGCTGGAAATCAACCCGAGCAATGACCTTCAATCCGCGATCATTCAGTGTCTGGACCACTTGGTCCGCAACCGACCAGTTGAAAATGCCTTTGCCCGCCCCCTCGATGCTCCTCCAGGGGAATAGCTCCTTGACCCAGGTGAGTCCTGCGTCTTTAACCATTTGTGCGTCTCGAGCGCGGTACTCGCCGTTCCACCACAGAAAGGTATGCACTCCGTACTCCGGGGTATTCATCCGAGGCACCGGGCCGGGCTGCACGGTCGGTGCCGGAGTGGCCGTTGGCTGAGGTGCTGGACCGGGCGGTCCCGGTGTTGGCGTGGGTGAACTGCTGGGTGAGCAGCCCGGTATCACCAGCCGCTGGCTGACCCAGATGAAGGAGGGGTTTGCCAAGTTATTGGCAATGGCGATGGCCCACACCGTTGTGCGGTAGGCGAGTGCGATCCTCGTCAAGTTGTCGCCCGCCTTCACGACATAGACGCAGGTCTCAGTCGGCTGATCCGGTTGGGACGGCTGTCCCTGCCCAGGGATGCGTAACGTCTGGCCGCCGAAGATGAGGTTCGGATTCACCAGCCCGTTCAACGACACGATGGTGTTGACTGTGGTTCCGAAGCGGTACGCAATGCCTGACAGGGTATCTCCCCTGCGCACCACATAGGTTGTCGTCGTACCTGACGAAGGCGGTGAAGGAGATGGCGAAGGCGTTGGGATCACCAGTCTCTGTCCTGCGTAGATGTAGTTGGGATTGGCTATCCCGTTCGCCTGCACAATGGCCCCGGTGGTAACTCCGTATCGCCGAGCTATCAATGTAAGGTTCTCCCCCCACTGCACTATGTGGAGCAGTGACGCTGTAGCTCGCCGCTCGGACTCGGGCGCCCCCCAGACAGGAGAACCGAGGCCTGCGAGAAGCGCGAGCACAATGAACACCACGACCATACGGCACATCCTCTTCCTCATTCCTCTACCTCCTTGCCGGGTGATTCCCGCGGAATGATCCGGCGCCAGTCACTCGTCCCAATATGTCACTAGGTTCTTGTCCAGCAACCAAAGTTCTAAAAGCCTCGGCCGTACACCAGGCCCAAGATCCAACCGACGACGTACGCAAGCACTAACAGGAGGATCAGGATCCTCACTTGCAGTAGCCCACTGGTTATGAATGCTACAGCTCTCCAGAATATCAGCTGAAGCATGCCGAAACCTCCAGAACCGAGTTCCCCGCAGCGAGCGGTCTATCAGTACTCACCGATGTTCAGTCCGTTGGAAGGTCAAGACAAACCCGGTGTGAACAGTCCAATCAGGATGCTTCGGAGTTCCAAGTCCCATCCCTACCACCATATCGCTGGGCAGCCCCTCTACATAGGCGTTATAGGAGCAAAGCACATTGAACATTGGCCACTTGACTGGGTAGTCCCACGGGTAGCAGCAACTCTGGGGTTCACTGACCACCCTGTGCCGACCACCGTTCTCAAACACCACGGTCTCTCCAAACACACGCCGCCCCGCCTCGTCGAGCAGATCCACGTGGATCTGTATGTCCCTGCGGCTTTCGTCTTCATTGAGCCACCTGGCGCTCACGAGTCGCCAGTACCGGTCCCCTGGCCGCACTTGTATGCCTCTCTCCGCCACAGTCACCAATCCTACACATGGCAGGTCGTTCAGGCGCTGATCCCATTCAATCGGCGGCAGAGGACTGCTCGGGGTAGAAGTTGGCGCAGGGTTGCGCGTTGGCACACTAGTTGGACTCGGAACGGGTGCGGGATTTCCTCCAACATACTCGAAGACGATGTTGTCGAACTGTCCTGCAGTGCCGCAGTCGGTGAAACGAATCTCCACCGTGTCCGACTGCGGAACCGGATTGGCCTCACTCTCCACAGTATCTATGAGGAATGTGAACGGAGAATGATAGTTCTCGGGAGCCAAGGGCGCGAAACCCCATTCACCAGGGTTTTGACCCACTCCACTCATCTTGTAGACGACGTGGCCCGCGAAGCGCAGACGCAACGTCCTCCCGTTGACCGGCTCGCCTCCTATGCCTCTAATCTGACCCTTGAAGTAGACGGTTCCGCAGTTGGGGAATTGCCGCATGCTACCCTGCACATACCTAAATGCGTACGAAGGCCCGGTCGTCGGGCTAGGGAGCCCCGGCGTGCGTGTGGGAGGCCTCGGAGTCGCCGTCGGAGCCTGTCGAGTGGGTGCGGGCGTTCCCCTCGGCACGGGAGTGGGCGTGCCACCGGTAGATGGCCGGACGTCAGGTATGACTAGCGACTGACCAACGTAGATCAGTGACGCATTGGCGATGTTGTTGGCCAAGACAATGTCCCACATGTTCACACGAAAGCGCGTGGCAATAGCTATGAGAGTGTCTCCCCGTTGCACTCGATAGACGGTGCCGTTTCCACCGGAAACTACTGAAGGGTCTGGCGGACCCCCATCAGGTACTGCCACTCTCTGTCCGACAACTATGAAGTTTGCGTTCGTGAGACCGTTCATCTGAACCAGGCGTTGAACTGTCGTTTGATAGCGCGCTGCTATAGCTGACAGGGTGTCCCCTACTCGCACCACATAGACGCCGGAACCAGTTGGTGCAGGAGAGGTGGCCGGGATCGCAAGCCTCTGGCCTACGTAGATGAAATCAGGATCGAAAACCTGATTAGCCTGGACAATAGCGGACACCGTGGTCCCATATCGCCGGGCAATACTGGACAGAGTATCCCCCCAGGAAACCACGTATGTGGTCGGCTCGACCAGACCGGGAGCCCCCACTGCAGTCGAGGGGTCCTGGAAGCTGAAACTGAGTACGACCAGCAACAGCAAGTGAACGATGAGACGCCGACGACTAGCCCTATCGAGCACCACCATCCTTTGTGCCCCTCTCATCATCAACCCTCGCTTTGGCTCCTACCTGGACACGGCGACCTTGAGCACTTGTCCCTCTTCATCGCTGGTCAAATGCACAATCTGTTGAAACCTCTCTCCGTTGCCTGACCGCAGGGCTTTCCGAAATGTGAAACGATGCCTCACGTGTCCCCCATGGTTCGTGGATGTGACACGGGGTCTCACACCTGCCATCTCCGGAAAGTGCTCCTTGAGATGTTTCTGCACTTTGGTCCTACACTCCTTGGTGGGCCTACTCATACTGTTCCTCCGCTATCCTCCCCAATCTACGACGTCTCAGGAAGGTGGGAACGTCCAGATCATGGAGATCGGTGCCCTGCTGGGAGCGGTCGAAACGGTGCAGTCCTGCCCCTTCAGCCCTGAAGGGGTGCGCTGCCGAACTGCGATACGGCTGTCCGTGAGAGACTAGCGAATCCACAGGGCGTACTCGTGTCAGGCCGTCCATTCCTACGGCGATGAGCATGACTTGAAGTTGCGTTCCCATGTTGGGATCGACCGTGGCCCCGAAGAAGATGTTGGCATCAGGACTAGCAACCCCAGCTATTGTGCTCACGGCCTGCTGGATCTCGTCTAGCGACAGGTCGGCACCACCCGTGATGTTGACCAGGATTCCCGACGCTCCTGCTATGGATGATAGCTGGGTGAGTGGGCTGGCGATCGCCAGGTGTGCGGCCTCTACCGCCCGATCATCTCCCCGGCCTTGTCCAATTGACATCAGCGCCGAACCGGCGTTCTGCAGTACCGTTCTCACGTGCATCAGATTGAGATTGATTAGGCCTGTACTCGTGATGAGCTCAGCCACCCCCTGAATCCCCTGCCTGAGCACCTCATCGGCTATGCGAAAGGAGATATCGAGCGAAGTCTCCTCATCAATGAACTCCAGTAGACGGTCATTGGAGATGGCGATGAGAGTGTCTGACTTCGTCGCTAGGGCCCGCATTCCTTCCATGGCTGTCTCGGCCCGTTTGCGCCCCTCGAAGCTGAACGGCGTCGTCGCGACGGCTACGGTCAAAGCTCCAACCTGTCGCGCCAACTCCGCGATGACTGGTCCTGCGCCCGTGCCTGTACCGCCACCCAGACCCAAGGCCAGGAACACAATTTCCGCTCCCCTCAAGACCTCCACCAGCGCCTCCGAGCTTTCTTCAGCTGCCCTAGCTCCTACCTCAGCGTCGCCTCCAGCCCCCAGGCCTCTGGTAGTCTGCGGGCCAAGTTGTACCTTGTGCGGGGCCTCCGACCGGGCAAGGGTTTGAGCGTCGGTGTTCGCGGCCATGAACTGCACCCCCGGAATACCGACGTGAATCATCCTGTCAACGGCGTTGCCGCCTCCGCCCCCGATTCCGATGACTTTGATCAGTGGTTGGTTGTATTGCCGAGTCATCGGTCCCTCCTCTACGTGTGACAGCCCGTCATCTGACTCGTTCATCCAGGCGCCTCCTTCAACCCTGCTGCGATGCGACGTAATCTCGCAGCAACTCCAGGAATCTCCCCACCCGTTCGACGAAGAGCCGCAGCGTCTGCACTGGTCCACTGCCCATAGGGTCTGAACCGTCCCCGCCCGACCCCTGGCCGATGTCCACGATCAGCGGACCAAGCACATTGTTGGACTCGTCGGCTTCCAACACTAGCCCGATCTCACCCTCAGAGTTGTAGGCGTCCACATACGCATATAGTTCATGTCGCCCGGCCGAGAAACTGCCTCCGAAGTTGCTGTACCGGTCATCCGCATCTTCCAGCGACAGTCCAAGCGGCTGTTGGCCAGCCAGACCCGAGACGTACCAAAACGCGCCCTCACCATCCTGCACGGCTATCGAGTTTATGCTCGGGACGGTTGGCGGGTCCACGAATAGCTCAACCCAAAAGCCGTTCTCTGCGTCTACGCCAGCCTGGTTCTCAATCGTCACGGTGACGGTCACCGAGCCGGATTCCAAGCCTACTTCGGGGCTGACCTCCACCCCGCGCACAACCAAGTCTGGCAGCCCACTTGGCGGTATCTCCGGAGTGGGGGTGCCTGCGGGTGGAGCGGTCGGTACCGGGCTGACCCCTGGAGTATCGTACGGCGTCGGCGAGCCCGACTGGCCGTAAACGGGGCTATGTCCTTCGTTGCCTGCACGGTCGGCTATCTTTAACCGCACTGCCCCTTCAGGCGGCTCGGCCACCAGACGACAAGTGTTCAACGAGTACTCGCTTTCTCCTGCGTCGCACGAAGCAGGCTGCCACTCACCCCATGTGAGCTCTCCGTCGGCGGAGACGGAATAGGTGGCGCTTGACGTGTCCAGCCCGCTCCCATGATCTGAGACTTCGACCACGACGCGGTCAGAATCCCCGACGTCAACCGCAGTCCAATCGCCCGGCGGTTCCGTGTCGAGGACAATGGTCGCAGTGTAGGTCGCCGAGGCATTCCCGGCGATGTCGAGGAAGCGGACGCCGACTATCTTCTCCCCGTCACCAGAACTCAAGAACCACTCTCTGGAAAGTGCGAACTCCTCGAGCTCACTGAACTCGCTGGCATTGTCCTGGGTGAACTGCATGCCGTTCAAGTCACCCTGTCCATCTTCTGCCTGCAAGCTAAGGGTAACGGTCAACTGCGACGTGTACGATGCTCCCTCGCTGATCTCGATTGAACCGGTCGGCGGCGTGTTGTCCACTGTGACCTCGTGCGCCACACGGGACGTACGGCCTTGGATGCTGGTGGCCACAGCCTCGATTCGATGAATGCCTTCGGTGAATTGCCGCGTGTTCCATGTCCAAGAGAGCGAGGAGCCGCTCTCCTCCTTGAGTGCACCGTCCAAGAAGAGCTGGGTCGCCGATGTGGTGGGGCTCGGACTGAAGACTCGTATCGTCGTCCTCCCCGAGATAGCCTCGCCTGCCGAAGGGTTAGCAATCACGACCCTAGGGTTGTGAGCGAGAAGCCGTTGCCAGGTCAACTGGCGCACTTCCGGCAGCACCCGATATACGTTGTCGCCCGGACAGATCGTGGGCCACAGATCGCGATGCCCTACCACGTCGGGAAATACGCGGTGGACGAAATACGATGATTCCAGCGGATGTATGTCGAAGCGATCAGCTTCCCATGCCATCAATGAGATAAGAGCCTCCTTCATCGCTGGAGTCATCTTCGCGGATCTATAGTCCCCCAGGAGGGCGATCCCAATACTGCCATAGTTGTAGTCCCCGGCATGAATCCCAACCACACCATCTCCACCTTTGCGCCCCTCGTATATGTTGCCCTGGCGATCAATCAAGAAGTTGTACCCAACGTCACCCCATCCCCGGGATAGGGCGTGATACTGGAAGATGGCACGTACGATGTATGCCGGGTCTTCAGGATTGTTGGGCGTTACCGTGTGGTGGATGACAAAGGCCGTCGGCTTCTGGTAAACCGGCTCCCGCGTCGCCCAGGACTCGTTGGCCCCCCAGCCCCTCCTGGAAATGATGCGAGGTTGGGGTACCCCGGAGGTCACCTCCTGGGGAAGGATCATGGCACGGGCCTCCTTGGCAGTCGGCCCATCGCGTGTGTTCATGACAGTGAAAACCAGTTCACGCACCAGGGGTGAGACGCTCGTCTCGAAGGTGCCCAGGATCAGCCGGTACTGCAGATACCGGGATGGTGAAACTTCAAGTAGATTGCCGTGAGTCATCTGCTCGGTCTTGGGTCCATCCTCATCCTGAACAACCTCCATCCAGTCGCTCCAGGCCTCACGATCGGCGCTAGCACGAACCTCCAATTGGAAGCTGGTTCCCAGGGGCTTGTCTACCGCCCAAGCGGACCCCACCATGTTGAAAAGGACTGACGACTCGTAGATGGCAGATACCAAGGTGCCGGTTGGGCAGTGTCGTCCTTCTTCCTCCTGGGCAAGGGCGACCTCTCCATCATCAACTGCAGACACAGCCACACAGTCTGGTTCAGCCTGCTCAAAGTCGGCCAATGTGCTTTGGACCCACTGTGCCAGAGTCCCATCCTGTATGGCGGTCTCGGTCCTCACAACGGTCTCCCTGTGAGGCACACTCTGCATTACGAACAAGGTTGCGGAAAACAACACTAGAACGGTCAGTGTTCTTCGCATACCAGCTCCCTTTACCAGGTTTCAAATCACATGCCAACTAGATTCCGTAACCACTCAAAGCCTCTGAGGCCTGCTCTGCCTGCTCGATGATGTTGAGTTCCTCTTCGCTCCACCGCTCCGGACTCCAGATCTCCAAACGCGTGGCAACTCCGACCACCACTACCTCGTCCGCCAATTCGGCATAACGCCGCAAATGCTCTGGAACGTTCATCTGGCCCTCGGGTCCGAGTGTATCGACCAAGGCGCCTCCATAGATGTGCCGCTGAAACAGACGAGCAGCCGCGCGAAGGAATGATGCGGGCGGGTCAATGCGCTCCAGCAGGGCGTCCCACACAGTAAGAGGAAAGACGGCAACGCACCGGTCCAGCCCTCTCGTCATGACAAACGCATCCTCTAGACCCTCCCGGAACTGGGGGGGCACGACAAGACCCTCGGCTGAAAGCCGCACCACCTTGGAGGTCCCTAGCAGCATCCCCCTGCCCTCATCTGCTCCATCCACTTAGCTTCTCAACCTGCCCAAGCGAGCTGCCACCAGTCCTTTGATGTCGCGCAACAGCAGCTCCAGCTCTCGCTCCAAACCCAAATACACATCCCTGACATCCTGCTCAGCGCGCTGCAATAGCTGGGTCGCCTCTTGCTCCGCTGCCTCAAGTACTTCCTGGGCACGGACCTCCGCCATCTTCACGAGTTGACTCTGATCAAGAATCACGGCTGCCTGTCGCTCGGCGCGTTGTCTGATCTCCTCAGCCTCTACCTCCGCCCTTTCCAGCACTTCTCCCTCTTGCGAGAGGATGCGTTTCGCCTCCAGCATCTCCCAGGGCCAGTTGGCGCGAAGCACTTGCAGAGTATCCAGACACTGTTCCTGATCAACAACCGCCTTTGCCGTCAGAGGCACTCTGACGCCGGTGCAGATCAGGTCCTCAAGCTCGTCTATGAACAAGCTCATTTCGTGAGGGGGCAATTGCACCTGATCCTCATGCGCATAGCCGCCGCCCATGTCCTCGTACTCCTCCACGCGTGACACCTTCTCCCTTCTCATAACGTACTTATTCCTGGGCTCCTGGTTTGGTAGGAACACTGCTCGCCCTGGTAAACTCAGGGATGTCCCCTACGGCTTGAATGGTCAGCCCCTTGGTCGTGAATCCGTACCAAGCCTCGTCGGTCGAGTCGCTGAGTATCCAAGGGCAAACAGCGAACAGATAATCGGGGAGCAGTTCGCCGTTGGACAGCTTGCCCGTGCGGAACCACTCGAACATCTCCTTTGTGTACCTGGCGTGAACCATGCCGTCAACCCGTGGATAGCGATGGTCATCGTAAGCACCGTATAACCATCCGCCCTCTCCGCAAATGATGGGTGGGACGAAGCCCAAACGCCTCTTGAACACTTCTGCGAAGAACTGGAACCCCAGGACGCACCAGTAGTCCTCTTGCCAAGCTGGAGGGTGATTCAAACCATAGTTGTGAGCGCAGAACCACACACGCTCCCACACCTGGCTGTCAGCTCCCAGCACGTCTATGGCCGCCTCCGCTTCTTCTGGTTGCAGGCACTGGAGCCCTGGATAACCTCCAGCGTTGTACACTTCAGTGGCCTTCTGCGCCCAGAGCCCGGACCATTTGTCAACATAGTCCTTGGGCCTCCCCCTCTCCCATTCCCGAGGATCTGAGGGCTCGTTGAAGATCTGGATGTAGGCTGGGATGCCGTTCTCCATGAGCACTCGAGCATCTCTGTCGAAGGGATAGCTTCTGCTGACGCCGGTGATCTGTCTGCAGACTGGCATGATGCCCGCATCCCAGATCATCTTGGCGCATCTTACGAGTTGCTCATCACCCTGGTAACAGAGAGTGGCCCAGGTAAGCTTCATGTCCTTGGCCCTCCTGATGTCCAGTGAGATAGCTTCACTCGTTGTGTTGAGACCAAAGTGAATGCCCATCCCATTATCCCCAGGAGGTCGGCGAAAAGCCTCATATGCGACCGGCGTTTGCGGAAGTGGAGATGGAGGGCTTGGAGGTTCAGGCTGCGTCGGCGGTGGATCATTCCCGCTCGGATCCACGAGTCGGAAACTGACGATAACCGGGTGGTGTTGGGTATGGGTCAACTCCAAGTTGTCGCCATACAGCCCAAACCCGCTCAGCTTTTCACTGTTGCTCACCACTTCCGCGGAGTAGGCACCCCAGCCAGCGAACATGGGCATGGACGCCGCCTGTTGTCGAGCACCAGCAGGTGCGTAGGGGTCATCCTTGGGAGCGACCACATGTTCGCCGTCAGGCCAGGAGAAGCCAACAGCTTCCGCATCCGCGATCACAAAGGCACTCATGTTCTGGGTCGCGGGTTGCACTTCCACACGGACAACCCTCCAGAATGGTTCAGTCGCACGCTGGGGGCCGCTAATGCGCAACGCATCTATCATCTCCTGCGAGAGTCCGACAAACTCCACGCCGCCAATTGGACTGGGTGGTGGGTTTGGTTCGACGGAGGGCGGACTCTTGCCATTAGGAGAGCGGGGGTGCTTGAGAAGCCCTTTCATCGCAGTAACTGCCAGGCTCTCCTCTCCCTGTGCGCCGTACCAGGCCTGCGCCCTGCGAGGATCGCCTTCCTTGGCAGCCAACAACCAGAAGTTGTGATTGACTACATAGTCGGGAACGGAGCCATCCATCACCATTGTAGCAATCGCGACAGCGCGGTCAGAGTGGCCGCCTTGGTTGGTCCACACACCGTTGGTCGAGGAATTGGGGTCTCCGACAACCGCACCACCCATGCATATCAGGCCCAGAGAATGCCCCACGGTAGCCTGAATGATCTCATCGTACCACTCAAAGAGGTTGTACCCGATATGATCCTGGCTCTCCTGCGGGCTGAAGTACGGTCGAGCCGTTGACCACCGTTTCTGCCCTCCCTGACCCCAGCTAAGGGGCTTGTCAAAGGCATGATTGTGCATGCCGACCACCATGCTCTCGATAAGGGAGCCGTTGACACTGGCTGTCAGGAGTTCTAGAGCGATTTGGAGGAAGCTCAGGTCCCAGTAGTCGCCATGGGGCCGCAGAGCGGGAAAGACGGGATGCAAGCCAGCGACGTGCATTTCCTCGAGACACGGCACCAACAGATCCACGAACCTCTCTACTAAGGAGACGCAACACCAATCCCGAAGAGGCCATCTGGAAGCGCAATTGGCGTCGCAGAATACCTCCACGTAATGGACACCCCAGCTTGCGTAGACTCTCAGGAGTTCGCCCAGCGCAGACCTGTCTAAGGGTTGAATCGCCGGCGTTGCTACTCGTACGATAGGTTCAATTTCGTTGGCTATTAGTTTCTTGACGAAGAACTCTGGGATCGGAGTTTCCAGCCCAGACAAGACCGCAAGCCAACTGGTGCCCATGCTCTTGAGTTCAGGCAACCACCGTTTGAGGTCATACGGGCTGTAGTGCTCCGTGTCGGGGTAGTAGTGGAACCCAAACCCGGTATCGTTGTTCGGTCGCCAGTATCGCTCCAAAGTCATCTTAGCCTGCTTCCTTTGTCCACGAGTGTTCCTCCCCTGGAGATGACCACTTTGAGCACATCACCATCAGCGTTGACCGTCACTTTGACAACGTGACGCAATTGATCCCCGCCCTTGGAAACCACCTTCTGCTGAGAGGCGACAATCAACTCGGGAAGGTGCCCTTGGGTTTGCTGCTTTGAAGTGCACGAATTCGTGGCACATTCACAGTGTGAAGAGGCCACCCTACAGAGGATAAGCGGATGAGCCTCAAGGCCATTCATAGATAGGAAGGGCAGACTGTGCTGCACTTTCTGTTTTAGGTCTCGTGGAAGCGGCAGTGATCCGCTTTCCATCATCGAGGAACAGCAGGCCAGTGGAGGACACGCAACCCGGAGTTCGGCGTCCATCTCCGACGATGTCGAGGCACTTGTTAGGGACAACGAAGGGTCACCGTACAGTACAAAGCTCAGTAGTGTCTTCTGGTCCTCCCCGTCCAGATAGCCTTGGTCCTCTGTTGCTGCGCGGATCAACGCCGACCTTGCCCTTCGCAACGCACATCCGATCGGGAGTCCTCCTACGACGCCCTCCCAGAGATATCTGCCAAGCAAGTCAGCACCCGACAGAGGAGGCGCCAACGAGCCGTACGACATCGCGGTGGAGCCGATGAACCCCAAGGCCCCTTTGGCGAGGAAGCTCATAGCTATCGAGCCGTCACTGTGCTGATTCTGTAGATCCCCTCCGTAGCACGCCTCCGAGTACACCAGTGCCGCCTGCGCATCAGTCCAAGAGATCGAGAGAGGAGTAAGTGCAATAGGCAACAGGGGGGCACCATGCTCTGACTCTCCATGACCGTACCAATACGAGCTTCCGCGGAATCCATGCAGATTGAAATAGCTCAGCGCTGGGATGTTCTCGTATGTACTCAAGAAGTCATAGTCAGTCAACGGGGGAGACACATGCAACTTGCTGGCGTCCCCTATCACTTCGAACACGGAGCGAGACGCCTCAGCCCAAATCTCGGCCGAGTAGCCAACGCTGGTCTGTGACGCTTGCCCAGAAGCTAGCAATCTCCGGATCGGATTCAGCCACCCTGAAGACGTGATGCCCTTGCCACCCTGAGAGCTGGCATTGTGATGCCCGATTGCTTGGTCTACAAGCTGCAACAGCATCGCCAGATCCCCTGGATCGCCGTCCGGCAGACGTCCTACGCTGAATCTTACGAGTAAGGGACCACCATCTTGAGCCGCATAGGGCCAGTCTGAGAGCACTTCTGTGTCTTCATCATCAGTAGGGTTGGCAAGCCTATGGAAGGGGATTACTGAATCACCCCCGACGATCAACAGGGATTTCACTCCCTTCGATTCCCGCCTCAGCCTCGAATCGAGTTGCTCAATCAGTCGCCTTATCTGCTCTGGATCAGAGGGATCAACGTTACCCAGGCCAAACTCGGCGAGGCAGGACTCATCGTCGACGTAGATCTTGATGGCCTCGTCACCTGTGGACCGCGACACGGCCTCACAGAGTTCTGAGAGCTTGGCATCCAGCTTTCCACACCCGTCCTCTCCGTAGCTCGAAACCAGCCTGTCCCGACTGGACAGAATGAGGCGAACCGCGATCCCTTGCCCAGAATTGTCAATCGGGGCTTCGCTTTCGGGCACCTCGTACGTAGGTGCCACATCAGCACCATCACTGGATTCCGCAACCACAGCACCGAGATCGCAGCCCTTCTTGGTCAGATGGGGGTCCCCTGAATCCGGTGATCGCTCCATCAAGGTCGCGTCGGCCGCAAGCGGCGCAGGCAAAGGTTCCGCCCGCAAGAGGTACCGCAGGATTGCCGGCGCGCTGTCCATGATCTCAGACCCTGGGGCTGGCACTTCAAGACTCTTCATCATCAGCGAGCCGTACCGCTCATCTAAACTAAGCAACTCTTGGGCGACGAGCAGACTACAGTCCAGGGCGTTGGCATCGTGTAGCAGAGCCACGCCGAGGGCATCGTCCCGCTGCTCCAGTGCTATGTCCGCCAGGATCAGTTTCGGTCTGATCCACATCGGCTGCTCACCAGCAAGCCTCTCCAGCAGAGATCTGGCTTCATCCGCGCGCCCTGCCCTCCACAAGGCTTGCGCAAGGACCAGTGTCAAGACCGCCTCCGCTGACGCCGAGTCTGATTGCTCACAACCAACCTGGTAGTAGCGCAGGGCATCTTCATGAAGGGAAGACACGGTCAGGATTCGGGCCAGAGTCAAGGGAGGCAGGTCATCCAACGATTTACCGACTAGTTGCCTGGTCACGGCGTCGTACGGGTACAGGCCCCAAGCCCTCTGGAGGTATTCGCTTTCCTCGGCAGAGGAACCCTGCGCCAGGTCGATGCGGCCCATCCCCCTTAGCGCTGAGAGATTCAAAGGATCAACCATCAAAGGGTATTCGAAGTGCTCTCGAGCTTCCGCCCAATGCTTCAGAGTGACGAGTCTCTCGCCGAGAAGGCAATGCCCAGCTACATGGCTCGGCAGCTGCTCCAGAAGATGCTCCAGCAACAGCACTCCCGAATCCTGATAGCCCAGATCGAAGGAGAACTTGGCTACGTCAAATAGCTCTCTAGACGTTATCAGCGACACGCTGTTTTGGCCTCCTGTGCCACATCGGTTCGTTCTTGAAATCGGTCAGCCGAACGAGCGCCCCGGGCCACGAAGAAGGCCAGTGCACTCGTGGCTGCCAATTGTTTGTAAGCTTCACTGTCATGAGGTTCCAGCTTCACCGCGTGACGGAACATCTCCACGGCTTCGGGGTACTGCTTCATCTTCTTGTAGATCATGCCTGCCCCAAAGTAGGGAGCAAAACTATCGGGCTCATAGCGGAGTGCCTGGTCGTACTCCTGCAACGCGGCACTATGGTCCCCCTGCATTTCGAATATCCGTCCCAGTTCGCAATGAGCGGTTGCATCGGTAGGCTCCAGTTGAATACCCTTCTTCAAGTGAGCAGCGGCTTTGTCAATGTGTCCAAGCCGTCCACACAACTGACCAAGCTTGACATGGGACGCAACGTCGTCGGGCATTACCCGCAGGGCCTGATGGTAGGCGTGTAGGGCCTCATCATGATTGCCCTGTTCCTCATATATCTCCGCCATTTCATGGTATGCAGCCGGCGCCTCTGCCGACAACTCCATCGCCCTGTGGAGCTCTTCCATGGCGAGGTCATATCGCTTCTCGCGCTTGTGCAAAGCACCCATCTTCAGATGGTACTTAGGGTTGGCCGGATCTGCTTGCAGGGCCTTGCTATAGCTGAGCAGCGCCTCGTGGGGCTCACCCTGTGCCTCTGCCAGGCTAGCCAGACGTTCATGAACCAGCGCCCAGTCCGGCCTCAGGGCAGATGCCTCCAGATACTGTGCCGCGGCATCGCTATAGCGGCCCAGCTTCTCATAGCACCTACCCAGATGCAGGAGGTACAAAGGCTCGTCTGGCGCCAGCTGAATAGCCTTCTGGTATGCCATCTCTGCGTCTTCCCAACGGTTCTGCGATTCCAGCGCAGCCCCTAGCTCAGCCCACCAGCGGGGGTCATCGTCTCTCCTGTTGAGCGCCTCTTGTAGATAGTGGGCCGCTTTCTCGTACCGTCTCATGTGCCTATACGCAAGGCCTGCGTCGAAGTAGTATTGGGCCTTCTTCGGCTCCAGCTCGATCGCTGACAGGTACGCGTCCAAGGCGGATTGGTACCGTTCCCCCTTGTCGTACAATTCGCCCAGACGGTGATGTCTATCGGCAACGTTGGGATTATGCTCCATGGCTTTGGTGAGTGCTGAAATGGCCTCGTCATCACGCCCTGCTTGTTCGTAAGCCATCACCAGGGCGTACTGATAGTCTGCGCGCACAGGAGCCAGTTGCGTGGCCGTCTCCAAAGCTGCTATGGCAGGTCCCAACTGATCTACAGCGAGGTAGGTCACGCCCAACTCGTAGTGGTTGGCAGGATCTTTGGGATCCAGGTCGCACGCCGCGAGCAGCTCTTGGACTGCCTCTTCACCTCTGCCAATGCTGTGGAGCACCACACCTAGATTGTGATGGTGTAGCGGATTGTCAGGGTCAAGCTCGATGGCCCTCCTACACTCGGCAAGGCCTTTCTCTCCCCTGCCTCTCTTCGCATGTATGAGAGCCAGTTGGCTATGGGCAAGAGCATCTTCGGGCCTCCTTGCCAGGACCTGGTGCAACTCTCGCTCGACTTCCTCAAACCAGGAGGACGCTCGGGACAACGGAAGGGATTTGGCAATCCTCGAAGCCACGACGGCCAGCGGTTGGCGGAATTCTGGTGAGTCGGAGGCAAGCTGAACAGCTCGCTCGTGGGACTTAGCAGCTTCCTCGAACCTCTCCTGCATCTCATACACCACCGACAGTTCGTAATGGGCCTCAACGTCTCTGTCATTCAGGGCCAGCGCCTGTCGCAGGCACTTTTCGGCCTCATCAGAGCGACCCAGTCTCCGCAGCAAGTTGCCCTTGAGCCCATGGTAACTTGCTTCGTCCGGAGCCAGGTCAATGGCCCTTTGGCAACTGTCCACAGCGCGTTCCAGATTCCCGACAGCAGCGTAAGCTGTCGCGAGTTCAAAGTGGGTCTCATGATCGGCGGGATCCAATTCGATCGCTTTCCTAAGTTCCTCAATCGCTCGGGTGTCTTCTCCGAGACAGCGCAATGCTGCACCCGCTGCCCTCTGAGCTGAAACTAGGCTGCTATCCAGCTCCAAAGCACGTTGGAACTGCGATAGAGCCTCCTCATACAACCCTTGCTGATACAGCACCTGCCCGGCGGTCAAGCATGCCTCAACATCGTCCGGGTCCAGAGCGATGGCCTTTCCCAATGCCGCCGTCGCTTCATCGGAGCGCCCCAGCTTCCCAAGGAGACCCCCTAGTCGCCAGTGGTATTCCGACTGGTCAGGTGCCAGACTTGCCGCTTCCGTGTACTGATCCACGGCCTGCTCCAAGAGACCCTGCTCCTCGTATAGCTGGCCGAGGGTGAACCGGTTGGCCGAGTTCCCAGGGGCAAGTCGGACGCCTTCCTCCAACTGCGCCGTGGCATCCTCCCCCCGATCCAAGTCAACCAGCACCTCTGCGTAATGGGTCCTGTACTCCGCACTGGATCGGGCAAGCCGCACCGCTCGTTCCGCCGCGTGCAGTGCGTCTGCCAGTCGACCCTGAGAACGGTACAGCTGAGCCAGTACATGCTGAATCTCTGGCACGTCCTGCTCTGATGCCTGTTCCAGGATCTGGACAGCTTCCTCGTCCTCCCCGAGCCTTCTGAGCAACTCAGCCGCCTGCGCTAGGTAGCGAGCATCGTGAGGCTTCAAATCAAGAGCTTGACGACATAGAGCCAGCGCCTTGTGCGTATAATCTTGAGCGTCCGCGGCCCGGGCTAGTTCGTACAGCAGTTCGTCGTCTCCCTCAATCAGTGTGCTTGCACGCTCAAGAGCACTGATTGCCTCATCGTCCTGGCCCATCATGGCGTGGGCTCGGCCTAAGGAGCGATGGTACGCCCCAACATCGGGATCCAGCGCACACGCCTTCTCCAGGAGGGCCATCGCTTCATCAAGCTCTCCTTGCTCGAGGCGGAGGTCGCCAAGTTGATGGTTGCTCTCTGCATCGTCCGGAGCCAGTTCAATCGCGGCCTCCAGGGCGGTGGTCGCTTGGCTCAGATCAGCCTGCCTTCGGCACGCCATACCATATGATAGTTGGTACATATGGACGTCAGGCGCCAAATTCGAGGCACGTCCATGCGCTTTGCATGCTTCCTCATCGCGGCCAACTGCCTCGAGACTCAGCCCTAGCTGCCATTGGACCTCTGGATTATCGGCATTCAGCGCACTAGCTCGCTCAAGCACGGCCACACTGAGTTCTGGCTCACCGTCATGACGCAACAGTGTTCCCTTTCCCAAATGAAAGGAAGCGTCCTCGGGTTCAAGGCTGATCGCTTCATCCCACCGCTGCAAAGCCTCAGCTGTCTTGCCTTGTGTTGAATACAGCCCCGCCAACTCGGCGTGGATGGCGGCTGATGCTCCAAGTGATCGCCGGACTGCTTCCAGCACTCGGATTGCCTCTTCGACGCGCCCCAGGTCGCGCAGAGCCCTCGCGTAGTGCAACTGAAACTCTGGCTCCTCAGGTGTGACTTCCGCAGCCCTCTCAAAACACACGGCCGCCTCCGCGGTCAAACCTATCTCCTGCAATGTCCTACCCAACTCGTAGTTCAGTTCTGGACGGGCATGTTCCAGTTCCAGGGCCTTCTCAGCCTGTGCCTTTGCCTCATTCACGCGCCCAAGACGATGGGCGGCCGAAGCTGCACAGGTGTGGTACCCTGCATCCTCCGGGCTATACGCTATCGCCTCCTGGTATTCATCCAAGGCTCTTTCCAGCGACCCGTCGATCTCATAGACCTGGCCCAGTAAGAAGTGGATCTCACCATTCCGTGGATCGAGCTTTGAAGATTCCTCCAAGTAGCCCAGTGCATCCTCCACGCGCCCCATCTTCTGGCACAGAGCACCCGCACGCAGATGATAGCTCGCATTCGCCGGGTCCATGGAGATTGCCTGGTCGTACATCCGCAATGCGTCGCCGTCGTGCTGGGCTTCTTCGAAGACGGCACCTAACTTCTCAGCTGCTTTAGCAAAGGAAGGATTCAACTCAATCGCTCTGGTCAAGGACTCCACAGCCTTCTCGTGTTGACCCATACCGTGTAGGAGCACCCCCATCCCGTAGTGGTGGGTTGCATCTTCAGGTTCAAGAGCTATTGCAGCTTTATACTCGGCCAGGGCTTCGTCACGTCGTCCCTCGTCCTCCAGCAGGAGGCCTAGCTCACAGCGCGCAACTGCCAGCTCTGGGTCCAGTTCCGCGGCCTGTCTTAGCTGGGATTCCGCCTCGCTGCGTCGCCCTAGCTGGCGCAGAATCGTCCCAGCCAGGACCTGATGCTGGGGATCGTCTGGCGCGAGGCCTACCGAGCGCTCCGACCAAACCCATGCTTCGTCGTACCGTCCTTGCGAAGCCATCGCTGAGGCCAGATCAAAGCACCAGTCAGCCCGCCCTGAATCCAATTCCACCGCTGCACCAAGATAGTCTATCGCCTTTGCAGGGCGATTCATCTTGTGGAAGAGCGCTCCGGCCGTGTGGAGGTACTCAGGGTTCTTCGGATCCAGATCAGTTGCATGGAGGTATTCCGCCAGTGCGTCCCGGTGCCGGCCACGGCGGTCATACAGCTCACCCAACTCGTAATGCCAATCTGCTTTGTTGGGTGCAAGCGCCAGCGCACGCCGCAACGCCTGAGCGGCTTCATCCCATCGCTCGTGCACTGACAGAAGTCCGCTGATCCGTTGTGGACACAATGGCTCGCGTGGATCGCGTGCTTCCGCTGCCTGATAGGCAGCTAGGGCTTCCTCGTACCACTCCTGCTTCTCGTAGGCAAAGCCCAGCTCCAGATACGACCCCGGATCCTCGGGCTCAAACATAGTCGCTTGCTGAAGCTCCGCCTGAGCCTCAGCGTAGCGCTGCAGATGGTTCAGCACGACGCCTGCGCTGTAGTGATAGGCAGCCACTCCAGAATTGAGGGCAATTGCGTGTTGGAATGATGTCAACGCGTCCTCAAGGCGCCCCTGTTGCAGATAAGCTAGCCCCAACTCGTGATAGGTATCCGAGCAGGCGGCATTTGCTCCCTGGGCAGCTTCCTCCAGTTCCGTCACTGCCCTGTCGACCTGATCCAGCTCACGATACAGCAGACCTAGGTTTCGCCGCGAGATTATCCGCTCAGGTTGTGCAGGCCAGGACGAGTCGAGGGAACCTCGTCCGTACTTCTCTCGATAGCCCAACATCTCCTGGCGTGGGCGCGAATCCTCTCGCTCACGCCCAAGCATGCCCTCGAACAGAGCGGCAGCGTCGTCCTTCTTTCCGAGGTCTTTGAGCGCTACCCCCAGCCGGTAGACGGATGTCAGATCAACGGCGTCAACCAGGGCAAGCGATGCCGCTAGCTGGCGAGCCTCGTGAGAATCCTCGTTGTATGCAAGACACTTGGCCGCGACGCGAGGGCCCCACCCATCAATCCGAGTCTGCAAGAGTTGCTGCAAGTACCCCAGGCGATCAGACAAGAAATGGTAGAGGTGAAGCAAGACCCCTTCCCAATGTTCTGCCGTCTCCTCGGAATCGAGACAGATGCTCTTGGACAGTGCACCTGTGTAGGACTCACTCATGGCTAGCGCCGCGAAGTAATCCTGCACCATACTGTCGGCGAACCATACGCTGTCCTCCGCCTTCGAGATGGTTATGATGCCCGTGGAGGCAAGGCTGGAAAGCCGCTGCGGTGAGACCGCTGTTCCTGGGGAACCAAGCTGGATGACAAGGTGTCCACTACCAAGCTCAGGGGTATTGGACTTGCGCACTCGCTGCATTTGAAGAGCCAGGGCCGCCAAATCGCGTCTTGCCTCGTCAATGTCCAAGTCGATCAGCCGTGAAGTCGTGGCCTCCAATAGCCGCCGTACTCCCTCCTGCACGAGCGTGGTGCCTTCGACCCACCCCAATCCATTCGCAGCTTGCTCCGCCAGCTCCACGAATGTCGTTGAGAAGAGGGGAATCCTGAGCAGGTTCCACAGTGGCTCCTCTCCTCTGGCCCTCGACAGGGCGAAGGCCCCAGCGGATTCAGGCAGCTGGCTCTGTATGTAAGTCCTGCGCTCTTCCTCATCCATATCCTCAAGCTCAAGCACAAGCGGATCTTCGAGCCAGCGCCGGAAAGCGCCATAGTCCTCCGTGCGGCATGTGACAACACACTTCGTATTTCCGGACTCGACCAAGCGGGCCAGCTCATCCAGCAGTTGGTTATCACGAATGTGCTCCAGGCCATCGACGAGAAACACGATGGCGTTGCGATCGAGGATGTTACCCACCGCTTCCTCGTTGACCGTCAGTTCGTACTTCTCGAAGACACCTGCCAGGGCGCTCAGCAAGCCATCACCCTCGTTGCTTGCGGACAGTTCAACAAAGAGGGGTAGGTATTGTGCTGGTATGCTCTTGCCTTCCAGTCGGGAGTTGCCCCCAGTCAGCAAGTGTTCTGCCTGCTGATGTGCTAGCCAGCGCAATGTGGTGGTCTTTCCGGCCCCTGCCCTCCCCAGGAGAACAATCCTTTCCCAACCTTCAAGGGCTGGAAGAATGTCCGACGTACTCCCAAGCCAATTGTCAGACCGTGGCTCAGCATCCTGGTCACCTTCTTGCGACCTGGAAGCAAAACCCCGAAAAGGCCTGAGGCGCAGTGGCAGGTACGAGGATGAGATATCCTGCAACTCCAAGTCATCCAGCAGACATTGCAGGTATCTCCTCACGGTGGTCTGCACGTCTATGAGTTCCACATTGCTGTGTTCCTCTGCCTCCTCGGCCGACTCGGGCAGACCTCCGCTCTCCATCTCGCTCATCGTCTCCCCCTTACACTCTGCCAATCATCCAAAAGGCGACAACGCAGATCATGACGCCCACCACGCACAGAAAAGCCCCGACGCCCGCTGCCGTACGAATCAGTTGGTTGATGGCCTCCACCATTCGCGATGCTGAATCGATCAGAGGCGCCACCGAGTCTTGCGTGATGGCACGACCCGTGATCCTGATGGACTGGGCCGACAACTGCTTCATCGCCTGGTGATACTCCTTCGCCAGAATGATCCAGAGACCCGAAACCGACGCCAGCACTCCAATCACGAAGAGACTGACTGACATAACGATCTGAATCTCGTACCTCATGCTCTTGACCCCCTTCCATACGACGGTTTGTCCGCCATTATCTGAGTTATCATTCTCTTCATGTCTTCAATAACGAAAGGCT
The DNA here is from genome assembly GCA_005223035.1 of Chloroflexi bacterium B3_Chlor. Lineage (GTDB taxonomy): Bacteria > Chloroflexota > Anaerolineae > UBA7937 > B3-Chlor > B3-Chlor. The sequence continues at coordinate 15,653 of NJBK01000002.1, read as the reverse complement.
TAGTGACATATCCATGAATCCCGAGTTTCTTGACTTCTTGCTCCATATCTGGAGAGCCGTAGGCGGTCATCACGATTACCTTCATGAAGGGATCGAACTGCCGCACAGCCCTGATCAGGGCCAGACCGTCCATATCCGGAAGACGGAGATCCACTATGATGAGATCAAACTTGTCCGTGAGCACCTTCTTCAAAGCCCGGTCACCGGCATCCACCACCTCCACCACGAAAGGAGGCGTGGAGTCCTCCAGGCTTTGTCGGAGGAAGAAGGAGAGCGTGTCCTCGTCTTCAGCTATCAGCAACTTCGCCCAGGTTTCCGACATCTCTTCGCTGCCCACAGTGTGTAGCCGTGGAGCCCCCTGCTACTACTGTGCTGCAAGATGCGTGCCAGGCTGACCACCTCAGAAGACGAGGTGCACATGGAACTTCGGGCCGCAGAAGGTCGAAAGCGCTGCCGGGCCGCAGCAGACCATCACCCGGGAGAAGTACCTGTGGGGATACTATATGTGGGGGGGCATCTCCCCTCCGACTACCACACTTAGTGTTCCTTGGATCGGGGGAAGTAGAAACCAGGCGTCGACACCGAAGAGGCCGCCCAAGAACAGCCAGACGTGAAGCCGTGGACTCCTACTGGTAGCCGACGCCAGTCATGAGGAAAATCACTCAGTGCGGAGAATTCCGCACTTCGCATAGCTTGGAAGGTCTTGGCGAGAGGAACGAGGCACACCGCGGAGCACACAGGAAGGCCGTGTGGGAAGGCGGCCAGCCAGACAGAGCGAAGAAGCCTAGGATCTTCTGACCGCGGGGAAACGCGAATCTATCCGTCAATGCTCTATTTGCAAGTCGTATTTCTGCATACTGTAGTTGAGAACGTCGCGACTTACCCCCAGCAGCCTTGCCGCCCGACTCTTGTTGCCTTGGGTCTGCGCCAGCGCTTCCGTTATCATTCGCTTCTCGATGTCCGCAATGGTAGCCTTCATATCCACACCGGAAGCCACCGGCGGAATCGGCAGGAGGTTCTTTGCAAACGCCACGCCCGGCTCCTTGCTCACGATTTCTGCCGGAAGATCCCCTACGTTGATCACATCATCGCTGCATAGAATCATCGCTCGCTCTATGACATTGCGCAATTCGCGCACGTTGCCAGGCCACTCGTATTGCCGCATCAGGCGAAGTGCATCATCCGAGATACCTTGCACCTTCGTCGCACTTGTCCTATTGAAGTCGCCGATGAACGCTGCTGCGAATTTGTCGACATCTTCAAGACGCTCGCGAAGCGGCGGTATGTCTATCACTACTACGCTCAGGCGATAGTAGAGATCTTCACGGAATGACCTTTCCTTTATGGCTTCGCGCAGATCCCGATTCGTAGCGGCGATGACTCGAAGGTCAACGCGCATGTCTTTGATACCACCCAGTCGCCGCGTGCTTTCTGTCTCAAGAATGCGCAGAAGCTTGGCCTGCAGTTCCGGTTTCAGCGTACTTATCTCGTCTAAGAAGAGTGTACCTCCATCTGCCATTTCTATCAGCCCAAGTTTTTGACGCCTTGCGTCCGTAAAGGCACCCGCCTCGTAACCAAAGAGTTCCGTTTCCATCAGAGTATCTGGAATGGCGGCACAGCTTATGGGCACAAAGCCTTTCTTCGCCCTGGGGCTCATGTTGTGTATGGCCTGGGCCACGACCTCCTTGCCGGTCCCGCTCTCCCCCTGGATCAGAACACTGGCCTTGCTGGGGGCCACCCGCTCGATGAGCCGCATGATGTCCCGCATGCTCTTGTTGTCACCAACAATGAGTTCTTGGTCTCGATCCTGCTGAAACCGCAATCTTTGAATCTCCTGGCGCATAGACCGCGATTCTAGGGCTTTGGCGGCAGTGATGCTCAACTCCTCCAAGTTGATGGGCTTTTCCAGGTAGTCGTATGCTCCAAGCTTCATCGCTTGTACTGCACTGTCGACTGCCGCGTGCCCGGTCAGCACTATCACCGGCAGATTTGAGTCCACCTTCCTGATCTCATACAGCAGATCCATGCCGTCTCCATCAGGCAGCTTCAAATCCAGTAACACCAGGTCTATCTGCTGCCTCGCTACTACCTCCAAACCCTTTCCTGCGGTGTACGCCGCCACAGCCTGATAGCCCTTATCCTCCAAGGACTCCTTCAGAAAGTAGCATAACGTCTCTTCGTCGTCTATGATCAATATCCTCTCGTTCATCGCCCTCCCCTCCCTGTCAGGGGAACTCTCACTACGAACCTTGTCCCTTCCCCCTCCTGACTCTCTACCCTTACCTCACCACCATGCTCGTCGATGATGCGCCTCGTGATCGCCAGACCCAATCCCGTCCCCCTCGCCTTCATCGCGTGGAAAGGCTCGAACATCTTCCCTAGCTCTTCCTCTCTTATCCCAGCGCCTCTGTCCCTGATCTCTACCTCTACATACTCCCCATCCACCCACAACTCTGCGCCTCTCGCACTGGCTACCAGATCCCCGCTCCCGGGCCCGGTCACCGCTATGCTCAGTTCGCCTCCCGTTGGCATCGCATCTATCCCATTCGAGATCAGGTTCGACAATGCCTGATGCAATCGTATCTTGTCTCCCTTCACCAACGGCAACCCCGAAGGGTAATACTCCCTGATCTTCACCCCTTGCTCCCGCGCTTTCTCCTCCCATTGTGTAACTATCTCCCCTATCACCTCGGATAGGTCACAAGGAGCTAGATTCAAGTGTGGAGGTCGCGATATCAGCAATATGTCCTCGATGATCCGATTTACCCTCTCCCCTTCCTTCAATATTCTCTCCAGAGACTCATGCCTCTCGTCCCCCTCCTCAAACTTCGTAAGCATATGCTGTATCCCTGCTCCCATCCCCGCCAGAGGGTTACGAATCTCATGAGCCATCACCGCCGATATCTCTCCCAAGAACGCCAGACGATCCAACTTCCTCCTCTCATCCTCCAGCGCCCTCGCCTCCCGCAAATCGCTCAGCGTAACAACCGCTCCGCTCACCTTACCCCGGTCTCCCCTCAACGGCGATATGCTCATCCCCAGCAGTACGCCCTCCCCCCCGTCCCGCTCGACTACAATCTCCTCGCCGGAATAGGCCAACTCCCTCTCCAGACTATTCCGTACAATTTCAGCGCCAAACCCCAGAACATCCTCTACAGGGCTGTCAAGTACATCCTCTTCGTTGTACCCCAGCAGCCCCTCCGCCGCTCGATTTAGCAGCCTTATGTTCCCTTCCCTGTCCACCACAACTAACCCATTCGTCATCCCCTGCAGCACACTCTCGTGAAGAGCCTCGCGCTCTGACAGTTGACCTAGGCGCTGCCTCAGCGAACTCCGCTGGATTGCATGACCCATCACGAGAGCGAGCCGCTCAGCAATGGTGCAAAACGTCTGTATCTGCGTGCGGTCAAAGGCCCGCACACCCCGACGGCCAACCAGCATCAGACCTCGCAAGTGATCCCCGTCCTTCAGTGGCACCAAGAGAGTAAAGATGTCATTCCCCAGCCGGGCGTTCAGCTGCTCGACCCACCGATCAGGAACCGCCTCGCTCAGGGGCAGGACCTTCGGCAAACGAGCGACGGGTCTTCCCAAGACGCCCTCCGCTGAGAGCCTTCGGAGTGTTGTATCTTCCCAGACGCGGGGAGGAAACCGACGCTGACTGGCAAGCACCAATTCCCCGTCATCGCTGTCGCCAACAAAAACGGCAGTCATGTCTACCGAGGATAACTGAAGGAGCCGATCCAGTGTCCTTTCTATCAGCTGCTCAAGATTCCGAGACCTCAATAGGTCAGAGGAAATGGAATCCAACGCTACAGTCTCTTCAAGCTGCCGCTCCAACTGCCTCAGCGCCCGCGACATCGCTGCGAACTCTCCTGCTGCCACGCCACTCTGTTCCATAAGCGGCGCGCTATCTGCCAGCTCGAGCGCGGCACTCTCCTCTTCAACGTCCGCCTGTCGCGCCCCAATCGCGGAAAGCTCCTGACGCCTCGAGTCCAAGGCTTCAGCAACACTGCTGCTCAATTGTGCCAGGTTGATGGGTTTCTCCAAGTAGTCATACGCTCCAAGCTTCATCGCTTGTACTGCACTCTCGACCGCTGCGTGTCCGGTCAACACTATCACCGGCAGATTCGAGTCCACCTTCCTGATCTCATACAACACATCGATACCGTCGCCATCGGGCAACTTCAAATCCAATAACACCAGGTCTATCTGCTGCCTCGTTGCCACCTTCAAGCCCTCTCCGGCCGTGTGCGCTGTAACAGCCTCATAGCCCTTCTCTTCCAGCGACTCCTTCAGGAAGTAGCACAATGTCTCTTCGTCATCTATGATCAGTATCCTAGCGTTCATCGCCCTCCCCTCCTGACCAGGGGAAGCCGCACTGTAACCTTCGTTCCTTCCCCCTCGTCGCTCTCGATCTCCAACTCACCCCCGTGCTCCTCGATGATCCGCTTCGCGATCGGTAGTCCTAACCCCGTCCCCCTCGCCTTTGTTGTGTAGAACGGGTCCGCTACCTTCGCTATGTCCTCCCTCTTGATCCCGATCCCCCTGTCCTGTATCATGACCTGGACACACTCGCCTTCACCGTCCCCCAGCCACTCCGCCACAACAGGCCCCGTCACCTCTATCCTCAACTGCCCTCCGTTGGCCATGGCCTCTATCGCGTTCACTACCAGGTTTGAAAACGCCTGCTCCAATCGTATCTTGTCACCCCTCACCTGCGGCAGATCGGTAGCATAGTAGGTCCCGATCTCAACGGCCTGGCCTCTAGCCTTCTCCTCCCATTGACTGACTCCGTCTGCCATCACTTCCGAGATGTCGCATGGCGCCAGATTCAGATGCGGGGGACGCGATATCATCAATATGTCCCCGATGATTCTGTTTACCCTCTCCCCCTCCTTCAATACCCTCTCCAGAGCGTCATGCCTCTCGTCACCCACCTCGAACTTCGTGAGAAGATGCTGAATGCCGGCGCCCATCCCGGCCAGTGGGTTGCGAATCTCATGCGCCATGACCGCCGACATCTCCCCCAACAGCGCCAGTCGGTCCAGCCTGGTCCTCTCTTCCTCCAGCTCCTTCTCTCTACTTAGATCGCGCAACATCACCACCGCGCCGTTCACCTTCCCCCCATCACCCCGCAAGGGCGAGACGCTCATCCCTAGCGGTATACTCTCTCCCCCATCCCTCCTTACGACGATTTCCTCACCGGGAAACGCCAGCTGCCTCTCCATACTATCCCGTACTATCCTCGCGCCCCGCCCCAATAACTGCTCAACAGAGCTATTGAGCGCCTCTTCTTCGCTATATCCCAGCAGGCTCTCTCCGGCCCGATTCAAGAGCCGTATCTTGCCGTCCGTGTCTACCACCACCAACCCATTCGTCATGTCCTCCAGCACACTCTCACTGAACCGCTTCATGGTCACCATCTCACTGACGGTCCGTTGTAGGCGGTGGATCAACTGCGCGTTCTCGATTGCGACCCCAATCTGATTCCCCACCGCCGTCAGTAGCGCGACGTCCTCATCTGTGAACCTGCGAGGTTCCCGCCCATAGATGTTCATTACGCCGTAGACCCGCTCCTTAGAAGTCAGAGGAACGCCGGCCTGAGTTCCGAGAGCAGCGCCAGTGACTTGCGGACTGCCCGATCCTACTGTTTCTTGGCCAAAGTCAGTCGAAATGAGGACTCTCCCGACCTGAGCCACCTCCTCTGCTAACCGTCGAGGTTCATCCGGCCAACCTACCTGTTTCATGGCCTGCGCGGTGAGCCCTTGCTTGACCACAGGAATCATCTCTCCATCACGGCTTCCGCTCAAGTAGATGACACCGCTGTCTGCCCTTGTCAGGTCCAAGACCTTTGCCAGCGCTTTCTCCAACATCTCCTCGACATCCAGAGAGTGACTGACCATACTGGCTATGGCGTTGATGGCTGACAGGTCTTCGCTCCGTCGCATTACCTGATGACGCATCCTTTCGCGCTCGCGGACGTCCCGAGCAATGCACTGAATCATCCTTCGTCCCGCCTGCGAAACCGAATGAGCGCTAAACCGCACCGGCACCTCGTCTCCATGCCTGTCTATGATTGAGACAGCGTCCAGCGTGCCAACTCCCTCCAGCAAGGCCCTCTGGACACAGCTCTTCATAGCCTGTCTTTGTGTCGGAGGAACGAGATCCTCCAAACTCATTCTCAAGAGGCTGTCTTTCTTGTATCCGGTGAGCGACTCCACCCTGTTGTTGACCTCGAGAAGGCTGAGATCACCACTCACGGTGAATATGGCCTCATCGGTCCCGTCCACCAGCTTCCGATACTTGTCCCGTGATTCTTCGAGAACTACTGTCTGCTCTTCCGTGCGTTGACGCATCTTCAGCAGCACGTAGGTCGCATTACCCAAGACCAACCCCACAACTACGACACCAAGAACCACCGTGATTGTAGTACTGGTGGGTGACGCTCCAGACGAGGCCAAAGGTATCCCGAACCAGGCGCGATCCACCTGCTGTTTCAGTCCGACGGCTTGCATTGAGGCGAGAGCGTGATTCAGAACGTTGAGCTGTGTACCATGATTCTTCGGCACGGCGAAGCTGTAGTTGACAGTTTCTGTTGGCTGGCCAATCAACTTGACCTCGTCCCCGAGGCCTGCCAGTTGGACCGCACGCAAGCCCACCATCTCGTCTGCCACAAGCGCGACGACCTGCGCGTCCGCCACGGACCGCAAGCCTTCTTCTGCAGACTGCACCAATACTGGAAGGATCCCTGGCTGGTTCCTCAATACTGCCTCCGCTGCAGTGCCCGCTTGAACGGCGACCTGATGATCCCGTAGATCTCCCAATGACGCTACGTCGAACCTCTCCGATCGCGCAAAAATGCCCAGGGAGCTGCTGAGATAAGGTTCAGTGAATTCATACTCGTCACTCGTTCGAGCATTTCTCACCATCCCCATGATGGCATCAACTTCACCGTTTTCCATAGCGATCACGGCCTCCTCCCGGGTCATCGGAAGCACCTCGACCCCTATCCCCAGGATAGGCCCCAAGCTTTCCGCAAGCTCCACCTCGTACCCACCGTACGTGTCAGCGTCGTCTGTAAAGGCGAAAGGGGGTTCCTCCCACCTGCCAGCAATCCGCAGCTCACTCTTCTCCGCCAGCCAGACTTGCTCCGCGTCGCCGAGCGCCGACACCCGGGCACGTGCGCCAGCGTTCCGCAGCACATAGCCGACAACGATCACCACGAGTGCCAGACCCAGCAGGGAGGCGGCAACGACCACGTACCTACTTCTGACCTTCATTAGTCTGTCGATGGTGGACATATCACCTCAATTCCGAAGGAAGAATCCTCAGCGCCTGGCGATACTTCGCCACGGTCCGTCTCGCTACGCAGACGCCAGCCTGGGCGAGCAACTCCACAAGTTCGCTATCTGTCAGCGGATGACTCTCCTCTGAAATCCAATCCTTGATCAAGACCTTGGCCCTCAACGAGCCATCGAAGAAATCCGACAGGGCGACGATCCGTCCTCCCGGGATCAGAGCATACTTGGACGCCACAGCTCTGCTGACGGTTGACTCATGCACCCCCACCATCTCCGCAAGCCGAGCTCGTGTCAGAGGACGGAGCGACCTGGCATCGTTGAGCAGGAACTCCCTTTGATACTCAACCATCCCTTCGACGATGCAACGCAGCGTCCGCCACCTCTCCTGCCAGCCCGAAATGAAGAGCTTGCTTCTGCCCACGCATTGGCGGACGTGGTCATATTCGCCTGGGTTGACATGCACACGTTCGTTGTCAAATGCATCCATCAGCCCTCGATAGGCCCCGTCCAGTGAGAAACGAAAACGTCTTTCCGCAGGAAACCGTATCTCAAACTCCTCTGAACCGTCTGGGCCATGAACAGCGATGACTACGTCGGGTCGCAGGTAGTGAGCCTCGGTCGGCTCGTCAGCAGGCTTCGGATGGTCGAGGAATGCATGGACAGGATAGGGATCAAGGTTGGCCCTCATGAAGTCCCTGGCCCGCCCAATATCCTCTATGCCTACTTGGAGCTCCCCTGCTATTCTCTTCAGTTTGCCCTTGCCGAGGGCCTCCCAATGATCTTCGATCAGCAGTTTGCACAGCCCTGCGACGCCTTCTTCGCAGTCCAGGCAGTCCAGCTGGATCAGTAGCCTCTCGCGAAGCGTCCTGGCCGCAATGCCCGCGGGGTCTTGCCTCTGGACCACAGCCAAGACGCTCTCAACCTGAGTCAAAGGTACATCAAGGATTGAAGCGATGGTCTGCAACTCGCAATCCAGGAGCCCGCGATGGTCGAGGTTCTCCAGCATAAGAGAGGCGATTTCCAATTCGGAGGCAGACAGGAGGGGACATAGTTGCCACAGGAGATGATCGCGGATCGACCAGGGAGCCGCCACCTTGGAGAACGGATCCCATTCTTCCTCTTGAGCCCACCGGGTGCGCGTCGAGCCACCCCAATCCGCGGTCCACTCTGCCGCAGGCGTTTCTCTGGTTTCGCTCACACAACGGGGACAGGCTGAGCCTGAGAACGTGGCGCCGCAGCGCTCACAGTGGGCCGTCTCGACCACTTGGAGCGCGGGGTTCTCAGCTACCTCCTCGAGGATGGCCCGCTCAAGTTCCACGGATGCCAGCTCCAGCAGCCCACTGACGACAATGGTCTTGGGAGTGACTTTGGGTCTCGGTACTGGAGACCCGGCTGGCCGTATCAGTATTCTAGGCTCCATACGGCCTCACCATGAGAGACCCGACGTGGTCACGATTATCATCTGACGTCTTCGCAAATTCCCACACTGAATTCAGTCCAGGGCCCAGTCTTGTGTAATCTTACACGATTTCCCGCCATTATACAAGACAGAACTCACGAAACACTCACGAAAAATCCCACACAGACGATCTACAAGGGGCACAGAGGCGTTGATGTGAAAAAAGGGGAGCGAACTCACCACGGCGAAAGCCGGGAAGGACCATCCCCAAGAAGTGTGGAGAGGCATTCTTGGGAAGAAACTCCGCGCACGAGGATCTGGTTGGCGGCCGCCTGGTCACGACAGACTGCCCTTTCCCGTACGCGGCGCCCGGGGCTCGAACCTGGAACCTAGTGATTATGAGTCAGCTGAGCTCCTCTATGGTCAGCGCCGCTGTAACGTGCGCGGCCTTTTCCCTCTGGTGCTGCGTGAAGGATAGTACGTCTGACTGCGGCTGTCAAAGGGAGGGCTGGGCAAAGATGCCCTCGGCCTGAGGGTATAGCTCGCGCCTCTCAATGTGCATCGAACATTTGGCAGCGCTCTCTTCGAACGCTACGCAAAGGGGACATGGCCAAGAGAACCCGAAGAGCTTGGGCTCCTCATTGTCCTCGCCTACGACTTGGACGAGGGTGCAGGGCAACGCGAGGAGCAATCAAACGGCGAATGATGGTCTCCTGGCCGCGCTCATGGAGTAGCTCTAGCCTGGCTCGAGCACGCTCCACAAGCCCGCTAAGGCGCCAAAGATCCCAAACGCATATTGTGTGTGTGTGGTGTTGTTTGTTCTGTTATCATTCGCGGCCCCAGCCCTAGCAGAAAAAGCAAGGCGCCCCCGTTCTGGAGGCGCTGGCTGGGCGGTTCATGGGACCCTACTTCGAGTATGCGCCATGGTCACTCGAACTCAGTCGACTTATCCCCTTCGGTGTGAAGATGGCCGGACTTGTCTGGTTTGCTTTCCGCCTGCCCCGGTCGGCCCAAGTTGTCCTGATCACGAGGATCGAGCTATGATTATGTACAGTTCCCAATACTGCGGAAACCTCCGCATCTGCTTCCACTGCCCTGTTCTCGCTCCGCAAGCCGTGATTCTGGCAACCAGGTACGACTCGCGACACTCGCGGGCCTGGGTCTATCTGAGAGGATTGAGCCTTCTCACGTATGCGTTATGTAAACTCTACCATGGTGAGCAAAATCCCCCACATCACGGCTCCGGCCCAGCTTACCAGTTGCCAACCGCCACCCGCCTGGGCCCAAGGCTCCCGCAAGGCTGACTGTTGACCACCCCGCACATGCCTTTGGCGAGCCTGGCTGCAGCGTCCGGGTAGACTGACTCCAAGCCCGCAAAAAAAGAGACCCCGGCATCGGCCAGGGTCGGCGAGGACATAGGAGCCCTCCCCTATCTCGACAGCGGCCAATACGGGGGTTCTCGTGGCTGAGCGTCTCTACTACCCTGACAGGACCCACCCAGGACTCGAGCCTCGAATCTTCTGATCAGTATTCAGCTGGCGGGGTCCTGCACGGCCAGGGACGTTCTAACTCTGCCACTGGTTGTTCCTGCAAGCACCCCGCTCCACTCGCGCCGTCGTGTATCGAATCTCAGCGAAAACGGCACACCTGGGACGCCATGCTGTTGTTGGCCGACCGAGCTGAACTCCTTCCGCAACTGCTTCCAATGGATAGCACACGAGCGTTTGTCGGTCGGCAACACCGCCTCAGGGACGTTGAGACCGGCCTCGGTTTAGCCGGCTCCGGGGGCTACACGACACACAATAGGCTTTGCGTGACAGATTGGGGCGAATCAGAAGACAACACGAGCGAGGGAGAGAACGTCGAGGAACGAGCCCGCACCAGCGTGGCCTACGGTGGATGGACAGAGCCTAGGGCAAAGAGGAAACGTAGTCCCCGTAGGCCGTGCCCAGGTCTGTGATTGTCTCGTAAACTGGATCGAAGAGGTGACTGTAGCTGTTGTAGGAGGGCTTTTGGAAGTGGGCATCATCCAGACTGTACCAGGCCCAGCCTTGCACCAGCTTGCCACAATCGGCGGCATACCCGTAGGAGGGGTTGCTGGCCGTGAGGAAGTAATCGAACGTGGCCAACATGAAGGCTTCCACACGAGGCTCATCGAAGCCGTAGATGTCAGGCATCAGGATACCGTATTCCGTTACGATGAGCTGCTTGTCTCTTTCGCCGTGATCGTTCATCCACTGGCGAAAGGCAACGATCTGTTGCTTGAAGAAGGTCATGTTGTCGTGATCGTCGATGTTGTACAAGATCCCTGTGTCGACGTCCGTGATTCCGCAGGGGATGTGGCATCCCCACGAGTACCGATGCTCCTGCAGGATGAAGCCGTGCACGTTCCACACGTCCACGGGGATCATCCCACCGTAGCGGGTCTGATACTCCTGAAGGATCATGTCCAAGTACCGCAAGCGGAGAGGGGTGCCCTGGACCACCCCGCCGATGGCCACCCTTGCGCTGGGATCGGCACCCTTGATGATCCCATACAGTTCATGATATAGCTGGGCATAGCGTGGGGGGGTGATGCAATCTTGAATGGGAGCGTCGGGCTCGTTGCCAATGAGCCACAAAGCACCGGGGTGAGCCGCTGCGTAGTCCTTTATGTCTTGCTGATCTGGCACGTAGTCGCTCGTACATGTGCGTCCAGGGGGTGAGCCCGGCTGGCAGAGGCGGATAGTCTGAGCAAACTCGAGCCCTTCCAGAGCAGGAGGGTCCGCTCGGAACCCAAAATTCTGGTACCAGCCGGCATGTAGCAGAGAAACATCATACAGCTCGGCCCTGTTTCGCACGGCATCGAACCCGAAGCGCTGGCTGCTGGGGAGATAGAAGCCGCAGAAACCCTTGAACGCCAGAGGCAAGTAGGTCAACTTGTCCAGATCTTGCTCCTGGACGTCCAGTGGGGGCTTCCCTCGATCTTCAGAGGCAGACAAGTCGAAGACCGCATGGGCACGGGGAACGAGCGGCTGGCGCTCATAGTCTGTGGTTTGAGGCAGGTAGCTGCTCGTCGGTCGCGCACCCGAGACGACACATACGGTGACGAGGCCAAGAATACCAACCACCAGAGTGTAGCAAACGACTGCGGCTGCCTTTCCTGTGCACCTTATCAAGCTTGATTCCCTCGTGTCCGAGGCAGGCTACTGGGTCCCTGCACGACCTCTGAGTCCCACATACCACCGAAACATTAGCACGCGCGGTCCCGAAAAGCAAGATACTGCCCATCTGCCGGAGGAACACCTGCTGCACAGTAGCCGTCGGGTCAGTCGAATACTCCGCGTCCGGACGAGCAGCCGCAACTCTCACAGAGTTGACGATGTGGTATGCTGTCGGTGTGGTGTCGAGCACAGTGCATAAGGTTCTGATCGCAACTGGTCGCGCCCCTTGGAGAGGTCCACCATCAGGATGAACCGCAGGCGCTGCGGGGGTGGGTCCGCGCAGACCCCAAGGGTTACAGACCACCAGGCTTGCAGTGCTGACACATCCTCTAGCGGGAGGGATTCTCGCTAGTGCCCAGCTTGAAGCGCTGGTTGCCCCACCACCAAGGAGCGATGTACCCCTTCATCACCAGTGGCAGATAGCGGGGGTAGCCCACAGTGATGGTGACCGGCTCCGAGACCTCCACCGCCGGGAATTCGTCGGCGTTGACGTAGGCGGTATTGGTGATGACCTGCCCATGTGGGGCGCCGGGCTTCACGGTGACATATATCCAGACAGTGATCGTGCCCTCGGGGATGGTGCCAATGGTGGCCGTCACAGTTTGCCCAACGATCTCGGTCCCACCTTGTTCGCTGAAAGCGCCGCGAATCGTGAGATAGGAGTCGATGGTGTCGGTCAGCACCACGTTTTCCCAGGGCAGCGACCCCGCTGGGACCTTTACGGAAAGATCAAACTCGACGTCATGGCCCGGCAGCACCAACGTCTTGTCGACGCTCTTCGTCGCCGGGGCGGGGACAGTCTTCTGCTCATCAGTCTGGCCGGGCGTGGCCCACGCACTCGAGCCCAGGTAAGCCAGCGCAGCGACCACCAAGCCTGTGCCCACGAAAACCAACAGGCTCCATCTCCTCTTTTCCTCCATCAGCTTCACCTCCTTGAGATCACTAGACTATGCGGACAGTTCCCTCCTAATTCCAAAGACTTCGCCATCGGCGAGGTACGCTCACGGCAGGGCCCTCGGGTCCCCATATCCGGAATCTGGAGACCATCGAACACCTACTGCCGCAAGAACCGCGAAGCCCTGCGTGATGATGAAAGCCGTGGTTCCCCGGCACCCGGCATCCACCATTTCAGGCATGACTGCTTGGCACCAGCCTGCTCGTCTTCTCGGTCTTTGCAGTGATCAGCGGACCTCGCTGATCTACCTCTAGGTGGTACACCGCAGCCACCATGCCGAGAATGATCCACAGGACGAAACCGGGCTTGGCGCCCAATGTGATGGCATCGGTAAGTCCATACACTTGGTGAGCTAGCATTCCTGAGAAGAGCCCGGCGGTAAGTAGACGGAGAGGACGACTCTGGCTGTGGCGGTAGATCCTCCAAGCGCAGGCACAGAAAGCTACCAGCAGGGCCAGGTAGGCTATCAGGCCAGGGATGCCCAGATCTACGGCTACTTGCAGGAAATTGTTATGGGCGTGGGGCACCCTGGCACTGAGGCCTTGAGAAGGGTAGGGATACATGGCATCGCCCACGTAGGGGAACATGTTCAGACCGACCCCGGTATAGGGAAAGTCCTGCATCAGGTAGGCGGCCCGGCGCCAGATCTCCAACCTGCCCACCGCGATCCGCCCCGACTCGACCGGCAGGAAAGAGTCGATCACACCCTCGACACCGACAGACCAAACCAGGACCGACGCCATGACTGCCACCACGAGCAGCGCGACCAGGAACCAGCGGCTACGCGACACCCCGAAGGCGATCAGTCCCACGGCCATCCCTACGTATGCGCTTCTGGACTGGGTGAGGATGAAGACCCCAGCTGTGAGGGCGAAAGCCAGTGCGGCCAGGAGCAACATGGTCCTTCGAGACAGAAGTGGCCTTACCCACCTTTTTGTACTGCCCTCCCATCGGTCTGCCCCGAGAGCGAGAATGTCTGTCGCGGTGGACCCAGGATTGCGAGACCGGAGCGCCAGGCAGGCAGAGAGCGACACGGGCACCAGCAAGGCCAAGGCCCCACCGACCTCATTGGGATGAAAACCTCCACCGCCGTAGGTGGTCACGTTGTGGAACAGCCGGGGCAGCCGCTGGTAGATCGGCTGGAGCGGAAGCATCTTGTAACTGGCCCAGTCGGTGCCAAACAACGACAGGCAGGATATCCCAACGCCGATGGACACCAAGACCAACGTCCAGCACCAGATCCATCCACGAGTCTGCCCAGTGTTGGCCACGCCGTAGAAGAATGCAACGCCCAAGATGATCCCCAGCAGTTTCCGCAGGCTCTCCTGCGGGAGAGCCGAGGACCAAACGGCAACGGGCACCATCAGCAGCATGCAGAGGATGGGAATGTCCATTGGCGTGCGGACCGTGGGACGTCCTCTGGCCCTCCAGCGGAGCAGCCAGGGCGCGAGGAGGATCAGCAGGGCTGCCACGCTGAGCACAGAGGGGAACAGCAGGAAGGGTGTCGCTATCAGCAGGCACGCAACTTCCAGTTGATTCAAGCGCTGAGTTGTCACCCTTGCCATCTATCGGGATGCCGGCCCTGAGCGATGAGCACGCACCTCGACCTTCACTCTTCGCCGCCTGATCGGGACCGCCGCTCAGCGCCGTGGTGGTGCCCTGAGGAATAGCCGGCCACGCTGCTCACGCCCACCGCTACCCCACCGAGCACGGCCAGGAGGAGGGCTAGCTGGGGTATTGCCTGGACCAAGGCAATAGCCAGCAGAGAAAAGAGGATCCACCACACTAGGGGCCAAACAGCGCTACGTAGAGATTCCATCGTGGCCCGTGACCGACGGGAACGCAATCGTCCTGTTATCTAAGGAACTACCACTTCCTGGCCTGCCTCCAGCCCGGTCAGGATCTCGGTATGGGTGCCATCGGATACTCCCGTCCACACCTCGGTCCTGGACCGGCCACCATCCCTCACCACTTCCACAAACGTGTGCCCATCCTCGCTGTAAATGGCCGCAGTGGGCACCAGCAGCACGTCCACCCTGGACCTCGTTTGTATGAGTACGTCAGCGCCCATCCGTATCGTGGCTGGGACCTCGTCGGAGTCAGCGAACTCGATGTCTACCAGATACACATTCTTGCCCTGCCACACCGTGGCCTCGGTCGCTACGTGCACTACCTCTCCGGCGTAGGTTTCCGCTGGACGCACATCCAAGATCACGCTCGCCTCTTGGCCCAGCGAGACCTGCTGTATCTTGTCCTCTGACACCCACGCCTCGACCCGCAAGATGGTGGGGTCTGCGATGGCGCCGATAGGTTCGTACGGCTCGATCTTCTCGCCTATGCGCTTGTCCCAGGAGATGATAATACCGGAGAAGGGGGCGTCCAGCTGGGCCTGAGCCGCACGCCCCTGGGTCCTGGTGAACAACTCCCTGGCATGAGCCAGTTCCTGTCGCCGCAAGGCGATGATCGCTGCGTTATACCGGACCTCGGCTTCTCGCGCCGCGCAAGCCGCCACTGCCTTGTCGTAATCCAGAGAGGCGAATTCCAAGGCCCACCGTTGTGACCTCGTGAAGTCACTCTCTTGCTCAGGAGGCTTGTCCGGCCGCACGAGATAGGAGGCGAGTTGATACTCAAACTGGGCTTTGCTGAGGCGAGCTGCGACCTTTTCGATATCGTGCTGGCACAGCGCCGCTCCAGCATCGGCGATGGCGGCTTCCTCCTCCGCTATCCGCAAGTTGAGCTCAGCCCTGGCAACCGCATAGAGGGCATCCGCCAACTGTTCCTCCGCACTCCGTCCC
>NJBK01000031.1 GCA_005223035.1 Chloroflexi bacterium B3_Chlor | reverse complement strand
GTCCTACGAGATGGTCCCGGGCTAGGTAGAGGGCATGCGCCTGGCCCTTTGGCTCCTTCTGCTCGACGTAGCTGGAATCGAAATCGTAGTTGGCTTCTACATGTTCCTTGATCTGGTCCCCAAGATGTCCGACTATGAAAACTACCTCTTGAACATCCAGATCCCTTAACCTGTCCAGAACGTGGTCCAGCACCGTTTTGCCTGCCACCTGAAGTAGCGGCTTGGGCTTGGTGTGGGTATGGGGCCTGAGCCTGGTGCCCAATCCAGCCATAGGGACAATGATTCTCATGGTTTGCTCACCGTTTCTGTCTTCTCGGCCTACAGCGGTCGCAGCCGCCTCTAAACCTGATCAGTATTTGCTGGGAGCCAACTGCTCGTACAGGGCTGTGACTTGATCGATGTTGCGCTGCAACGAGTAGCGGGTCACAACTCTCCGGTGCGCTTTCTCACCCAAAGACCTGCGAAGGTCGGGGTTCTCGACCAGGATCTTCAAGGCCAGGCGTAGCTGGCCTCCCAAGTTGCGCGGATCTATGACGATACCTGCCCCTTCCAAGGCCTCTCCGTCGCATCCCACGTCCGTAGCTATCGCGGCCATGCCGCAAGCCACCCCTCCAGCATGGCGATGGACAGTCCCTCGACTTGCGAAGGGAGGACGAAGATGTCCCCGGACCGCAAGATGCGGACCAACTCACGCTTATCCTCAAGCAGACCAGTGAAGATCACGCTCTCGCTACTGAAACGATTCCGCAATCTCTGATACTCGACGCCGTTTCCAATTATCACCACCTTATGGGAAGGGGGCAGATCGAGGTCCAGGAAGGTCTGCACGAGAATGCCTACGTTCTTTTCGGGGTCGAGACGACCACAATAGACCACCAAGAGCTCAGCGCCCACCTCGCCCTTGTACGTCGACGGAGCTGGGCGGAACGTTTCGGTATCCACCCCGTTCGGGATCACATGCATGTGCTGAATGGGGACGCCATATCTCCCCAAGATCTCTCTCTGTTCACGCGAGAAGATCACGACAGCGTCATCCTTTGCCAGCGCTATGGACCAAAGACGGTAGAGCAATCGGGAGCCGATCCCCCAGAGGCTCGGGCGACGATCATATGGGGCGTGGACAGTAGCCACAATGGGGATGCCCAGGCGATGGCAGAGTGCCGGCAGACTGAGATCGAGGAGCGAGAAGGAAAGGGAAACATGAGCGACATCTACCAGTTCTTCCGTCAGGGTTCGTTGTACCAGCCTTTTCGCTCGCGGCGACGAGACCAGATCGTGATCCAAGAGTCGCAGGGACCTCAGTCTAGTCTGCCTGTAGGTCTGCTCTGTCTTCTCGTCGCTGGAGCCATGGTAGAAGAAGACCACTTGCGCGTCACGGGCCTCCAATCCCTCCGTGAGTTGCTTGGAGTACATTACCAGGCCGTTGCCGCGCTTTCTGGTCTTATGTCCAAACCAGGCCACTTTCATCTAGCTTCTGACACAAGTTCAATTTGTGGATCTGCTAACTTGAAGGGTAGCAGGATTATACTACCTTGCAAGCCTGAGAGCAAGGGGCGCTTGAGTCAGTGACCGGCTGGGGAGAAGGAGCGAGAACATGCTTGACTAGCTGGTACCCAAGGATGCTTGCACACGCTCCCACACTCTTTGCAGTTCCTGGGTCACCGGCCCGTCTTCATGGGCGGTGACCGGTTTTCCATGCACCATGGCCTCCGTAACCACCGTGTCGAAGGGGATAACGCCCACCACGTCGATATTCAGGCTGGCACAGTAGTCGCTGATCTCCAGGGTCCTTTCTAGGTTGATATCAGACTTATTGATGCATACCAAGGCAGGGATATTGAAGTGCTCCGTGACGCCGAGCAGTCGCTCCAGGTCGTGGACGCCGGATACTGTCGGCTCGATGACGACGAGAACCAGGTTCACCCCCGTAGCGGCAGCGATCACGGCGCACCCGATACCTGGGGGGCCATCAATGATTATGTAATCGTGTTCCCCGGCAGAGGCCATTTTCCTCGCTTGCGCTCGGACTTCGCTCACCAGCTTGCCAGAGTTCTCCTGGCCGGCGAAAAGCTGGGCATGAACTAGGGGGCCGAAGGGGGTATCGGAGCGGAACCAGAGGCCATCTTGTGGTTCCTCCATGCGGATCGCCTCAGCGGGGCACTGATAATGGCAAACTGCGCAGCCCTCGCAGGCCACAGGATCTATGGAATAGGGATCGGAATCTGATCTCTCGTCGGGAGCGATAACGGCATCGAAGCGACAGACCTCCTCACAGGTGCCGCATGCCGTACACAGTTCTGGATCAGTAACCGCCACCTTGCTGCTGAAAAAGGCGTTTTCTTCTCGCACCTGAGGTGACAACACCAGTTCCAGGTTGGCCGCGTCCACATCGGCATCCACCAACACGATGGAGGAGTCTTGACAGGCCAGGTGCGCCAGTGCTGCCGCGACTGTGGTCTTGCCTGTTCCCCCTTTGCCGCTCAAGATGACGAGTTGCTTCACGCACTAGCCTCCTGCTTGATACTGGCGAAGAGCTGACAGAGCTGGTCACGGTATTCGGGCAGTGCCTCCACCAAGGGTGTACCCTTGGAGTAGGCAACGGCGATCCGGCGGTCCAAGGGGATACGCATCAGGATAGGTATCCCCTCGGCGGTGCAGTATTCGTCCACTCCTGTGTCGCCTACGCCATCATGGTTCACCACGACCGCTACCGGCAACGCAAGTTCGTCACGCGCCACCTGCACAGCAAGCCTCAGGTCGTGGAGACCGAAGGGCGTTGGCTCGGTAACCATAAGCACGAAATCTGCTCCCCTCATTGATTCCACGACCGGACATGCTGTTCCAGGGGGAGCATCTAGTATCGCGACGTCATAGTCGTTGCGTATTCGTCCCTTCAACTGACGGATGATGGGCGTGGCCATCGGTTCGCCTACGTTCAGGATGCCGTGGGCGAAGTCAATGGGGCCGACCCGGCCTTCCTCTATCATCCCGATTGTGCGGGGCACCTCGCCTATCGCCTGCTCAGGGCATTCCAGCGTACACCCGCCGCAGCCATGGCACAACTCAGGAAAGACGAGGGTCACGTTCGGCAGGGCCGCAATGGCATGGAATTGGCAAACCTCCGCGCAGCGGGCGTGATGGGCACAGCGAATCGGGTCAACCTGGGGTATCATGACGCTCACTTCCTCTCGCCGCGTGATGACGGGCTTGAGGAACAGATGAGCGTTCGGTTCCTCTACATCGCAATCGAGGAACAGCAGCTTGCCGTCGTGCCGTTGGGACATGAGGGACAACGCCAGATTGACGGCGACTGTGGTCTTGCCAGTACCACCCTTGCCGCTGGCAATGGTCAGAATCATGAGACTACCTTTCCACAGGGGGTCGTGTTGCCACGAAGCTGTCCTGCATCAGTCGTTCCTCGTCGTGGAGCATTCCTCACAGTACCCGAACAACTCCACCCGGCTGCCGGTGATCTTGAGGCCATGCTGATCGGCTAGCCTTTGATGCATTTCAGCGCAGTGAGCGCACTGGAACTCGATCACCCTGCCGCAAGCCAGGCATACCAGGTGCTGATGTTCCCCGGATTGAGCTTCATAGCGATAGCGGCTGCCAGCTAGATGCAACTCGCTCACCAAATCCAGATCCTTCAGCAGCTCCAGTGTGCGGTAGACTGTGGACAAGCTGAGCCGAGGAACCTCTTTCCGTGCCAAATAGTAAATCTCGTCAGCACTGAGGTGTCCTCCTTGCTCCTCGATGATTCTGAGAATCGCCCGGCGTTGCGGGGTTACTCTATTCCCTCGCTCTTGCAGAAGAGCGGCGACCTGGCCGGGCCGTGGGCGCTCACCTCTTGTGACTATCAAACATGGCCCCTGTCATCTTGAACTCTCAGACAACGGCTGCCTCTTTTGGACTATTTCCTTTTGCAGCCTTGATCCATTGAACAAGGGGGCGTGGCACATCGCTCCTCTTGACCGCAACAGGTCCTTCCCTTGGCACGAGTTGTTTGCCCACTCATCACATAGGGAGCCGAGAACAACTTCTCCAAGAGAGGACTGCCGCAGTGAGGACAGAGGGGAGCCGTACCTCCTGAGCGCACCAAGACCTCCGTCTGCTCGCCGCAGCTTGCACAGCGGTACTCGTAGATGGGCATACTTTCTCCTCTCCTACAACCATCGTACATCGCCTCATCTGTTGCTTCAAGCGATATGGGACTTAATGCCCAAGCTCAATGACTGTTCCCACGCCGTTGACCAGGAAGTCGGGGCTCCGCTCCTCGGCAAACATCCGTATTGCTTGCTCTCCAGTACAGTGGCATGGTGCCACCTCTTGCACTGCCAGCCGCCGCAGCTCGGCGATGGTGTCTTCCAACTCCTGTGTGGGCTTTCCTCCCAGGTGGAGGCCGACCATCACAAGGTGTAAGTGTCGCCAGGGGCGCTAGTTCTATGGTATAGTCGTGGGTCATTCTCAGTTACCCTTCTTGCTCAGGTCTGCGCCTCCTGGTTTCGGCAACGTCAACGGGAGCCACCTCAGGGCGCTCCCCTGTGTAGACATTGATTACGTTGAGGCCTTCAAACGTCTCCTCGATTTGATCTATCTGGGTAGGACTTAGGGGTGGCATGGGACAGGGGCGCAAGGGCGTGTTCAGTTGCACCTCATCAGGTCGTAGACGCCGAGCGATTTCTGCCATCTCCGTGGCGCTACCCCGGTTGGCTTCGACAAACATCATCTGCAAGGCCAGCTTCGACGCGAACTCCTCTCGGAAGCAGCGGACACCCTCCAATATCTCGTGGAATAGGTAGTTCACAAAGGGCCGATTGATCTGCGCGAATAGCTCCTGGTTGGGAGCATCTACCTTAGCTACGACCACATCAAAGAGAGCCAGATCACGTCGCACTCCCGGACTAGGCATCAGCGATGAGTTTGTCAGTATGGCAAGGGGCCACCCTCGCAGCGTCTCTTTGACGGCGGCGGTTAGCTGCTGGAGATTGGCGGCCAGCGTGGGCTCAGCCATCCCAGAGAAGGTGATGTAGTCTATTTGCAGATCCCTGAATCCCTCCAGTTGCGACTTGAGAGCCTGCGGTGATACGAAGACCTTCCTTTCGGCCAGTGGGTGCCTCGTCCGTCCAAGTTGGCAGTAAATGCAATCGAAGGAGCAGGTCTTGTATCGAGTTGATACAGGATCTATGCCCAGCGACCGTCCCAAACGCCAGGACGGTACTGGGCCGTAGACAAGGCTCATGATCCTCCCCGGTGGCGCTTACGGTATCGACGGCCCGCTGCTTTGGTTTTCCCCTCAGGAGGTGTGATCAGATTCTTGTCGCCGCCAGTAGGCGAGGTAGAACTCATCCTTCTGTCAAAAGTGTCTAGCAGATAGTCTGCTACGCGGGGAACGACCTCGCGCCCCAGGAAGAACAGAGCCGATCCAATAGCTGGGGCTAGTCTAGTGGCAAGGGGTACCGTAACCTGCTGACGTTCATATGGGGCAATTTCACGCTGCACATATGGGTCAAGAGCAGGTTCTGTAAGCGTCAGAATGGCTGCTTCGGGGCAGGTGGCCGCACAGGCCTCACACTCAGTACAGAGGTTCTGGTCAATCGCTGCCACATCATCTTGTAGGGTGATGGCCTCGACCGGACATACGTCCACGCAGAGGCCACAGCCGGAGCATCGCTTCTCATCTACGTATAGCATGCTTGTCATCCCTGTTCTGCACTGGCTACATCATGACCTTGACCACTTATTCCTTCTTCTCTAAGTCTTCAATCCGTTTCAGGACTTGGTCCAACTGCTCTTGCAGTGACTGGGCCATCTCCTTCAGTTCGGAGATCTCTTCCTCTGACGGTCTAGCACCGGTACTTGGTGGCATAACAGGCGCACCCCAGGGACCGGCTCCCATGCCCATTCCACGACCCATCCCTCGGCCCACGCCCCCGCCCATCCCGCGCCCCATACCCATGCCTCCCCCCAGTCCAGACGTAGCTCCGGAAACGGGATGCAACTGGCCACCCTTGTAGGCTTCAACCGCCTGCTGCACCGTCCCCGCCGAGACCGGGTAGATCTGTACCCCGGCTGCTTGCAGAACATTGAAGGCATTGGGGCCCACGTTGCCGGTAAGGGCAGCTTGTACCCCCCTGCTGACCACGAACTGCGCAGCCTGGATGCCTGCCCCGCCGGGAGCGGACATGGCCGGGTTGGGCACCGCTTCGAACTCCATGGTCTCCGTGTCAACGAAGACATAAGTAGGGCAACGTCCGAAGATCGGGCTCACTTCCGCACTCAGGCTTTCTCCCATGGCGCTGACGACTACTTTCATCGATAACCTCCTATTTGGAGCATTTCTAGAGCTGAGGATGGGGAGAACGGCCAAGTCTGGCCGCTTCAGGGAAGCCGTTCTCCCCCGTTGCCAGTCGACCGATGGTCATTGTCTATGCTTCCTTCTCTAGTTCCTCGACGTGTTTACTAATGGCATCCAGTTGGCTTCTGAGCCACTGGGCCTGGGTCTTGAGGGCCGCTAGTTCATCCACCGCTGGCTGAAAACCAGCCCAAGGCCATTCACCCCATGCAGGGGCTGCGCCTGGCATCGGCGATTGGCCGGTCATGAAGTAGGTGGCGCATGGACCCAAGCCTGTGGGACTCCTGCCCACCCATCCAGGGCTGTACCCGAAGCGCATCCAGCCCGGTAACCCGGTGGCATAGCACATCCAACGGTGACGCATCGCTCTTACTCCTTTCTAGTTGTTCTGAAACTGTCTGTTATCTTTGTTGGCCCGTGGGGCCAGGCCTTGGTGAGGGCCTATAGGCTCCCCAGCCTGGCGCGGCGCCTTGGGCATAAGGCCCTGCCGCGTAGGGGTTCATACCCATGGTCCACCAGCGGCGAGGCATCCAGGGATAGAACCGGCAATAGGGATATGGGTTGCTCATTCCCCGGCCCATGCCCGAGCCACGCCCGAAGCCTGCGCCCGGCCAGTAGCCTCGGCCAAAGCGACCGCCTCGGCCTCTGCTGAATCCTGCCATGCTCAACACCCCCTTTCTATTGACTGAGTTTGATTCAATGCAACCTGTCGATGCGGTCAACAATGGTGCCATCAAGATAGGCTTGTAGCGCCTCCTCGATGTTGGTGATGTCGGTGACGATGGTCTGGATCCCGCTTTGCTTCATGCTCTCGTAGGCTCCCCAGCCCATGCCTCGGCAAAGGAGCACATCGCAATCACTGATGGCTCTGGCCATGGCCGCATGACGATCCTGGCTGCCTGGGCCAAAGCCATGCCGCCCTTGCTCATCCAGATGACCCTCTTCGTGGACGAACTGTTGGTGGCCCAACTTGTCGCGCATTTCCCGCTTGACGATTTGAGTGTTCTCGATGGTAAGTACAGCGTAGAATGGGGCTCGCCCAAAATGCTGGCTGATGATTTTCCCATCATCGGTGATCGCTGCGATTTTCACGCCTGGTATCCTCCTTAGAAATATAGTTCTATTGCTGCAGCGGTGGTGGGCGGCGGGCGGCTGGCGCTGTCTTTGCTAGGGCCTGGGCAATGGGGATGAAGGCTTCGGCTGCATACTCCTCGATGCGCCCTTCATCGCTTAACTCCGCTATCTGGGGATCCAAGGGTAACTGCCCCAGGAAAGGCACGCCTAACTGGGTTGCTGTCTCTCTGGCATGGCTGGGGCCGAAGATATCGTATCGCTTGCCGGTATCTGGAGCGGCAAAGTAGCTCATGTTTTCTACCACACCGAGGATTGGTATGCCTAGATGCTGGGTCATCTTCGCCGCTTTTCGTACCACCATGCCCGCCAGAGCTTGTGGCGACGTGACAAGCACAATGCCACTGAGGGGCATTGATTGCATCACGGTCAATGAAGCATCAGATGTGCCTGGGGGCAAGTCCACCACCAGAGTATCCAACCGACCCCATATCACCTCCTCCCAGAACTGCTTGATAGCTCCACTGATGAGGGGCCCGCGCCAGACAACGGCGTCATCCTCGCTCGGTAGCAGCAGGTTGATGGACATGACCTTGATGTCCAGAGAGCTCTTTACAGGCAGGATGCCGAGGGGATTGGCCACCGGGTGACCATGAATGCCGAACATCTTGGGAATGCTGGGGCCAGTGATGTCTGCATCCAAGACACCGACCTCTTGCCCCTCCCGTCGCAAGGCTACGGCCAGAAGACTGCTCACCAACGACTTGCCTACGCCGCCTTTGCCGCTCATGACTGCTATCACGTGCTTGACGTCGTTCAGCTTTTGAGCCAACGGGGAGCTTGCTTCCTGGGCTGGTTGCGCCTTTGCGAAGGCTCGTCGTCGCTCCTGGGGGCTCATCTCCGCCAATTCTATCTCTACTTTCTGCACCCCATCCAAGGCCGAGACCGCTGCCTTGGCTTGCGACAGCAGTTGATTCTGAAAGGTGTAGTCCAGGGTGGTCAAGGCAATAGTGAATCTCACCTCGCTGTCCTCAATCCTTATATCTCTGATCATGCCCAGTTCGACGAGGTCACGGCCCAGTTCGGGGTCCATGACCTGCGACAGGACTTCCTCAACTTGAGATTCGGTGATCAACTTCTGCCATCCTTTCGTCTGGTACGTGGTTCCCCAATTCCATATGTTCTTCATACGCCTGGAGGAAGCGGTCCAGCACACTCCTGGTCTCCCGCAAACCGCCAATCCACCAGGCCAAGTATTGATCTCCTTCTGGTGTGAGCTGGTAGACCCTGCGGGCGGGGCCGCCGCCTTCGGTATCCCAGGTGGACGTCACCAACGCTCGGCTCTCCAGGTCCCGCAGGGAGCGGTAGACCACACTGGAATCGACGGTCTCCTCCGCGAAACCGAACTCCTTGAGCCTCTCAAGGAGATCGTACCCATGACTGTCACCTCGGTGCAGGAGCAACAGCAAGCACGGCTCCATGAAGCGGCCTATTCTTTGAACCCACGCGCCGGCTCTGCATCTTCTTCTCCATCCTCTGCCCCGTGGCATGACTGACTCCTTCGCGGATAATGCGTTTTGCCGTTATCGACACTCTGCACATATATTATATACTATATTAGGGGACTTGTCAAGTTGGGCCAAGGGAACGAATCGGTGACGTCGGGAAGGGACCAAGAGTGCTTGAGGCCTAATGGATGGGAGGATGCTGGCCAGCATTGCCCGACCAGAAGGAGGGCGCCATCACAGTCCTGGACGTGCAGAGTGTGTTCATACTTGCTCCAGGCACAGGTTTAGCTGCGGCCCAATACGGATCGGCTCAGGTCTTGGGGGCGCTGCGAGCGTGTGCGCCAAGATGACCAGGGCGCTCACGCCTGCGCTGAAGCGGAAACGCATGGCTTGGACAACACTGGCACTCTGCGAGGCCAGCCACGCCGCTCCAACAGGGCACTATCTTGGCCGGTTCAGGCACACACCCCTCCACTCCATACCTCAAGCAGTCCTTGGCGAAAGGCCAATCTGTGGGTCTACACGCCCGAGCTTAGACGATCTGATGGATACATTGCTGGCTTGCGCAGAAGCGCCGTGCTATCCTGTGAAGAGTTCAACCTTGTCTCCTCAACGGAGCCACGGTCGCGTGCTGTCTGGGATCGATCTTTGTGTAAGGAAGCGGATGGCTGAGCACGAGTGACCCCATTGAAGATCGTTGAGACTCCCATGATTGACAAATCGCATGAAATGGCCTATAATAGATAAGAATGGGAACTATTTGCACTAACGACCTGGAGAGTCGATCCGTTGGATAAAGGAGGGGGGAGAATGAAGGAGACTTGGGAGGTGTTGGCTGCTCATGGCCCGCCTTTCGATGCCAACAAACACGCAGATCTGGTAGTCAGCAAGGTCAGGGAGTATGAGAAAGACTATGTTGCCACTGATACCGACTGATACGGAGTTGGGCTTGATACGGCTCGGCGCCTTGCAGAAAGGGGCAACCGGTATCGTCCATGATATACAGGCTGGCCGTGGACTGGTGAGTCGTCTATCAGTCCTGGGCTTCACCCCGGAGGCCCGGGTGACCATGGTGCAGAACTTCGGCCATGGCCCGGTCATAGTCAGCATCCGGGACACGCGCATAGCCCTGGGGCGGGGTGAGGCGGCCAAGGTACGGATAAGGAGACTGAACGGACAGCGGTGATCTCTCGAAAGGTCAGGGGCTGTAGACATGGCTGAGAAGAAGACCATAACCGTGGCCCTGGCTGGCCAGCCGAACGTGGGCAAGTCCACCGTCTTTAACCTGCTGACGGGGCTCAGTCAACATGTGGGAAACTGGCCGGGGAAAACCGTGGAGCGGAAGAAAGGCACCTATTCCCATAACGGCATTGTGGTTCACATCGTGGACTTGCCAGGCACCTACAGCCTCACGGCCAACTCCGCTGAGGAGCTAATAGCCCGTGATTACATCATCAAGGACCAGCCCGATGTGGTGGTGGCTGTCATAGATGCATCTGCCATGGAGCGTAATCTCTATCTGGTGGCTGAGTTGTTGCCTCTGCCATCCCCAGTCATCCTGGCTCTGAATATGATAGATGTGGCCGAGCAACAGGGTATACAGATTGAGCCTGAGGTGCTTGAGGCAGCCTTGGGCATACCCGTGGTGCCCATGGTCGCTACCAGGAATCAGGGAATACGCCAGTTGGTCGAGACCATTGATGAGATGGTTCAGGACGGGACGGCCTACGAGCCCAAGAGACCGGAGATCAGGGATGATCATCGCGCCGTCTTGGAGGAGATACAGGACCTCATCGTCTCTCGTGTGCCAGACCCATATCGGGTTAGTTGGGTGTCCCTCAAGCTTCTGGAGGGGGACGATGAGATCATGCGCCTGATGGAGGACTGCCTCCCCGAGGACATATGGGAGAGGGTGCACGCTATTTTGATGGAGCATGAGGATGCGATAGTGGCCGTGGCCAGCGGCCGGTATAATTGGATCGGGCGTATGACCCGCGCCGCCTTGGTGCGGCCTGGAGTGGGGCAGATTACACTCACCGAAAGACTGGACCGTTGGGCCACCCATCCTTTCTGGGGTTTGGTTATCCTGGCGGGCATTCTGGGGCTAGTGTTCTCGGTGACCTACACCGTCGGCGCGCCCTTGCAGGATTTGCTGAGTACTCATGTGGTGGAGGCCAGCGCCCGATTGGTGAGCGCTGCATTGATCGGCGGTCCCGGTTGGCTAACAGGCCTGCTCATTGACGGCATTATCGGTGGGGTGGGAACGGTGCTCACCTTCATACCCATCTTGCTCATCTTCTTTGCCTCTATGGGTTTGTTGGAGGATATGGGGTACATGGCTCGTGCTGGGTATGTGATGGACCGTTTCATGCACTTGATGGGCTTGCATGGGAAGAGCTTTCTGCCCTTGTTCCTGGGCTTCGGTTGCAATGTGCCAGCGGTGATGGGCACGCGGGTGATCGAGTCGCGCCGTGGCCAGCTGCTCACTATCATGTTGGCTCCGCTGGTGCCGTGTACGGCTCGCATGGTGGTGTTGGCTTTCATCACCCCTCTGTTTTTCGGCGCAGCAGCTCCGCTTGTGGCCTGGGGCCTAGTAGGCTTGAGCCTGGTGGTTTTGGCCATCTCGGGCGTACTTATGAACAAGGTCGCTTTCGGGGGTGAGCGGGCCGCCTTTATCATGGAACTGCCTCTCTACCATGTGCCCAATTGGCGCACCATTGGCCTCCTCGTGTGGCAACGCTCTCTCTCCTTCTTCAAGCGGGCTGGCACGGTGATCCTGGTTATGTCAGTGGTGCTTTGGGGGCTTTCGATCCTGCCGACCGGGAAGATAGAGACCAGTTACTTGGCTCGAATTGGCCAGTTTCTGGCCCCCCTTGGTGCGTTGATGGGGTTAAGCTGGAGGATGATGGTGGCCCTGCTCACCAGCTTCATCGCCAAGGAGAACTCCATCGCCTCATTGGGCATCCTCTTCCGCGCGGGTGAAGAGGCAGGCTTGGCGGAGATCCTCCCCGGAATCCTCACCCCAGCGGCTGCTTTGAGTTTCCTGGTGGTGCAGATGCTCTTCATCCCCTGCGTGGCCACAGTAGCCACGATGTTCCACGAGGCCAATTCCTGGAAGTGGACGCTATTCAGTGTGGCTTTCCTGTTGGTTGTATCTTTCGGAGCGGGTATAGCGGTTTACCAGGTGGCTGCCCTTATTGGGTAAGGATGGGTTCTGAGGAGAATGTTGGATCGACTACTGCAACTCCTGGGCCAAGGCGGCGTTCATAGCTACTCGGATCTTGCCCATGCTCTGAGTGCCAGTGAGGAGTTCCTGCAGCAGATGATCGAAGACCTGGCCCGTATGGGATACTTGGAACTGGTGGGAGAAGGCTGTCAAGCGAAGTGTGAGGATTGCTCCTTGGCTGAAGGCTGCTCTGTTGGCGGGCCTGGTCAGATATGGAGCCTCACCGAGAAGGGGGGGCAGGTAGCTCGAAAACTGCATTAGGCTTGCATGCGCAACAGCGTAAGGCAGCCATGTGTATTAAGATCTCTTCCAGTGCCCTTGCTGGGCAGAAATGGCAGCAGCAGACGACCTCATTGTTCTTCGGCGGCTTTCGCCGGCCCAGGGTGGTGTGCGAGCCAAGCCACCTCTCATCGTGAGGCACCTGGCGTCTGTCAATCCGCGGCTCGGCTGCGCGTGGGCCCTCTCGGCAGCCGATGTCCCCTTGCTTGGGCTTGGACCAGATTGGGACCACACTAGGACCTGATTTTGACCTGACACTGGTATGATACGCTGATGAGAGAGACTGTCTCGGAGGGCGTCCCAACATCTTGGAAGCCAAGGCGTCCCTTGTATCGTGCGCGCCTGGAGCAGGCAAAATGGCATTCCCAGGTGTGACGGTTGTACCTTGATGGGGGGGCCGCCCCACGTCTTGGAGAACTCGTTATCGCATCCGGAATTCTGCGGGTCGACCTTGGGTGGAGCTCCTGCTCGAGACCGATGACACTCAATATGCGGAATACCATCTGATTGTTTGACACTCATCAATACCTGTGCTATAATAGTGTGCTCTTCGGTAGAACAACAAAAGAAGGAGGTAGTATTCGATGGATTTCACAATGTCTCCGGAGCAGGAACTGTGGAAGCAGACGGTGAGAGAGTTCGCTGACCAAGAGCTGGAGCCCATCGCCAGGAAGATAGACGAGGAATGGCACCGAATACCCGATGAGGTCATTGACAAGATGGCCGATTTGGGTATTTTTGGTATTACCATTCCCGAGGAGTATGGCGGCTGTGCGGTGCCGGGCGAGGAAATGCAGTATGCCGTGACCACCATTCATGAGCTGGCCCGGGGGGAGCTGAGTATGTCCCTGCCGGTGTACACTTTGCTGTGCATCGGCTGGTCCATCCTCATGGTCGATCATGCCACCGAGGAGGCAAAGGAGGAGATATTGCCCAAGGTGGTCACTGGCGAGTGGTTCTTGGGCATCAATACGACTGAGCCCGGCGGCGGCTCTGATCTGGCCAACATCAAGACTGTTGCCACCAAGGACACCGGCGATAGTTGGATCATCAACGGCGAGAAAGCATACATCAGCGGCGTTAGGGAGGCCACAGAGAGAGGAGGTGGACACGCCACGCTGTTCCTGACAGAGCCGGAGAAGGGCTACAAGGGAGCTACTTTCGCCTACTTCCCAGCCGATGCACCGGGCACCAGCTACACCACGTATTCTGACATGGGCCGCATGGGTCTTTCTACCGGAGGTTTCGTATACAAGGACGTCGAAATCCCCAAGAAATATATCCTGGGCGAAGAGAACAAAGGCTTCTACGTCAACATGGAGGGCTTCAACGTCGCTCGCGCCGTGGTCTCCGCAGCATGCCTGGGAGGCGCGGAGAAGTGCCTGGAGATCAGCGCCGACTACACAAAGCAGAGGGTTCTCTTTGGCAGGCCGCTACTCAACTTCGAGGCCATCTCCTTCGAAATGGTAGACGACAGGGCCCAATTAGAGATGCTCAAGCTGATGCTCCAGAAAGGCGCTTGGTTGATTGACCAGTCCCGCAAGGACAAGTCGAAAGTTGACTTCCGTGAGATCAACCGCACTATGGCGATGTGCAAGTGCTACGCTCCGGAGATGGGCGTACGTGTTGCCAGGAATGGCATGATGTACCACGGTGGCTTTGGATATACCAAGGATACCCCCTTGGAGATGTCGCTGAGGGGCACGATGTCTTATCTGGTGGGCGCTGAGGGTGGTTATCACGTGATGAAGATCATCATGGGCCGTGACTGGTTCGGCGATGAGGCTGTACCCTATCGTGGCAGCCAGGTGGGTCACTAGGCGTGTGGGGAGTTCCATCCGCGTGGCGACCAGCCCACTCTGTGCTTAGCGTAAGATGCTAGGGGGGATTTCGGTCCCCCCTGGAAGTCTGCTTTTCTGACCGGACTTACATTCTCAAGGCAGGTTCGCAGTTGGGAATAGGCGCACAGCCGTTTTGTTGGGCCAAGAGACGGGTGGTGCCTATTTCTTTGTCTTGTGCTGGGGAGGTTACACAACAGTGGCCGTCTACGAGTTCGAGGGCAGGGTTCCAAAGCTGGGCGAGAACGTCTATGTACATCCCTCAGCTGATATTATCGGACTTGTGACTCTGGGTGATGATTGCTTCATTGCGCCTGGGGCTCGCATCAGAGGGGATTACGGGGAGATTGTAATTGGCGATGGCACCAGCATTGAGGAGAATTGCGTAATTCATGCCCGTCCGGATCAGCAGACTCGTATAGGAGATCATGTAATCGTTGGCCACGGGTCCATCATCCACACAGCGATCATTCACGACAATGTTGTTTTGGGCATGGGGGCAATCATCAGCGATTGGGCCGTAGTAGGGCGGTGGGCTGCGATTGGCGAAGGGGCTGTGGTCACACAGAGCATGGAGATCCCGCCGGGCAAGGTGGCGGTCGGAGTTCCCGCCAAGGTCGTTGGTGACGTCAAGAAGGACTGGAAGGAGTTGTGGGGCAGCTACAAGCACGTCTACCCTGATCTGGCTCGCCGCTACCCGGTTGGCTTGAAAGAGATCAATAAGGAGTAACTGGTGTGGAAGAGGAGAAAGTAGAGGTCGTCATCGTTGGGGCTGGCCTGGCGGGGCTTTCTGCTGCTTACGTCTTGGCGCAAGAGGGCGTTGACACCGTGGTTGTGGAGAGGGGAGACTACCCCGGGGCGAAGAATGTGACCGGGGGCAGGATTTACATGTACCCCGTAGCCCGCTACTTCCCTGAGTTGTGGGAAGATGCTCCCCTGGAGAGGCACGTCACGAGAGAGACCTTGACTATGATGGCCGAGAATTGTTCCACCTCCATAACTCTCGATAGCGACAGGTTCAGAGAAGAACCGTATCATAGCTACACTATCCTGCGATCGAAGTTTGACCGCTGGTTTGGTGACAAGGTGATGGAAGCGGGAGCCTTCGTCCTGCCCAAGTCTAGGGCAGATGACGTGATCATGGAAGATGGCAGGGTGGCCGGCATACGGATGGGAGACGAAGATGAGATTCCCGCTGACGTGGTGATAGCCGCTGACGGGGTGCTCTCGTTGATGGCCGAGAAAGCTGGCTTGCGCCAGGCGCAGCAGCCGAAGCATTTCGCCGTGTCAGTGAAGGAAGTGATAGAGCTACCTTCCAAGACCATAGAAGACAGGTTTAGCCTGGGGCCTAATGAAGGGACTGCACAACTGTTCTTCGGGGATCTAACCAAAGGCATGATGGGTGGAGGTTTTCTCTACACCAACATTAATAGCATCTCGCTAGGGCTGGTTGTTGGCATTGAGTCGTTGATGGAGAGAGACCCCAAGATCGAGGTACATGAGTTGATTGAGGATTTCAAGGCTCGACCGGAGATTCGTAACCTCATTGCTGGTGGTGAGATCGTGGAGTATTCAGCCCATGTGATTCCCGAGGGGGGAGTCAATGCCATGCCCAGACTATACTCGGACGGCATATTGGTGGTCGGCGAAGCCGCTGGTTTCGGCCTGAACATGCTCCTCACGGTGAGGGGAATGGAGTTCGCTGTGGGGTCGGGAGTGATGGCAGCGGAGACCATCATGAAGGCCAGGGAGAGCAAGGACTACTCCGCGGCTTCTCTGTCCTACTACGAGGAACTGGTCAAGGAGAGCTTCATTTTCAAAGACTTGCATAGTTTCCGCAACGTTTTGAGCATGCTGGAGAACCCGCGCCTGTTCAACTTCTATCCGCAAGCAGTCTGCGACATCTTCGAGAAGTTGATGTGGATAGATGAGAATCCGAAGGCCAAAATCTCTTCGACGGTCATCAGGGAGGGGATCAGCAAATTCCTGAACTGGTCAACCATAAGAGACGTCGCGGGTATGCTCCGCATCTGACCAGGTCTCCTGTGGAGGTTATCTCTCGTATGAACATCGAAAGCAAACTGGGATTGGACGTATTCAAGATCGACGAAGAACCGCACATCATCATCAATCAAGAGATTTGCAGGTCTTGTGAGGAGAAGTTCTGCCTGTACGTATGTCCGGGGAAACTCTATTCCATCAACAGGGAGACAGGCGACATGGATGTGGAGTGCTCCGGTTGTCTGGAGTGTGGGACTTGTAGAATAGCGTGCGTTCATGGGGCGTTGGACTGGAACTATGCTCGCGGTGGCTTCGGAGTACAGTTCAGGTTTGGGTAGCGGATCGTCACAGGCCGCTTGAGGGCTGGCGTCTTTCCATAATGCCGGGCCGTGAGGCAGTGTGGTGTGAGGGATCTGCAGTGGGACACAGGAGAACAGGACAATAGACTAAGGAGGGCCAAGGAAAGATGGACATTGTGGTGTGCATGAAGCAGATGCCGGATCTGCAACAGATCAGGATCAAGGACAGAAAACCGATCTTGGAGAATGTGCCGCTTGTCTGGGGTGATTTGGACAAGAACGCCATCGAGGAAGCGGCGCTGATCAAGGAGAAGGTGGGCGAGGCCAAGATAACGGTGGTGGCAAAAGGGTCGGACAAGCTCCAGCAGGGCATTCTGGAACCTCTGGCTATGGGTGCCGACGAGGCTGTCCTACTTACCGATCCGGCCTTTGAGGGCTCCGACAGTATGGGAACTGCCAAAGTGCTCGCCAAAGCGATAGAGAAGATAGGAGCCTATGATCTGGTCATCTTGGGGGAGGGCTCCACGGACAACTACTCCGGGTTGGTAGGCTCCGCCCTTGCTGAACTCCTGAATCTGCCCGAGATAACCTATGTTAGGGAGCTGAACGTAGAGAATGGCAAGGTCACGGCGGTGAGAAACATGGAGGAGAGCTTCGAGGTTGTGGAGGCCAATCTCCCAGTTGTGATCACAGTGGCACAGGAGATAAATGAGCCACGGTTGCCCAAATTCATGGCTATCCGCAAGGCTGGGGCAAAGCCTAGGCATGAATGGGGACCTGCTGATATCGGCCTCTCTGCAGATGAGGTTGGGGAGAATGCGGCGAGTGTTGACATGTTGAGCAATCTGGCGCCGGAACAGGATAGGAAGAATATAATCCTCGAGGGTGATTTGGACGAAAAGATAGATGCTCTTGTGGACGCCCTCATCAAGGAAGGAGTACTGGGGAGGTAGGGATGTCAGAGATTCTAGTCTTTTGCGATAAGGATGAGACCGCATTCGAGCTGGTTTCCAAGAGCCGGGAGTTTGCCAAAGAACTAGGTGCAACGGTCAGCGCCGCGCTGTTGGGCAATGGCGCGGCAGGCAAGGCCGATGACTACTTCTCCTATGGGGCCGACAGGGTCTATGTCTCCGAGCATTCAGTCCTCAGTGACTTCTATGTGGCGACATACGCTGACGCATTGCAGCAGATTGCGGAAGGTGAGGACGTGGAGTTTGTGCTCCTCGGGTCGACCAAGAGAGGAAAGGAGCTCGCGGGTCGCCTTGCACAAAAGCTGAACGCCGGCGCCATCACTGATGCCAACGATGTGCGAGTGAGCGATGGCAACTTGGTCGCCGACAGATACGCGTATGGAGGCAACACGTTGGCCTCCGTGGCAGTGAATACGCCCAAGAAGGTGATCTCCGTCATGCCCAGGACTTTCGAAGCGGGCCTGCGGGAGGCGAAGGAGGGCGAGGTAGTCAACGTAGACCTTGATCTGAAGGATCCTGAGGTCAGGGTTGTGGAGAGGAGAGACAAGGCGGGCGACGAGGTCAATCTGGACGAGGCCGAGATGCTGCTCTGCGTGGGTCGCGGCGTTCAGAACAAGGAGGATCTGGAGATGATCGAGGAATTGGCAGACCTCATCGGTGCTGAGATAGGGTGCACGAAAACTCCGGCCAGCGACTGGGAGTGGTTCTCGGAAGAGAGGATGGTGGGCCTGTCGGGCAAGAAATGCAAGCCCAGCCTGTACATCTCCATCGGCATCTCCGGACAGATTCAGCATACCGTTGGAGTAATGGACTCCAAGATAATTGCCACCATAAACACCGACGAGAACGCCCTGATGTTCAACATCACCGACTACGGCATCGTGGGGGACTATGCCGTTGTGGTGCCGAAGCTGGTTGAGAAGTTGAAGAGCCTAGGATAGCTTCAGATCAGATGTGGGCAAGTAGTAAAGAAGGGGGCTCGTCGAGTCAGCCCCCTTCTTCTCTGTGTCACTGACGGAGCCTCATGCCTGCTCTTTCGTGACCAGTGGCGCGTAACTGTGCTCCAGTGGGCCGTCGGTCACCACTAGAATAACCTGCACATCGGTCTGTTCTTGAGTGGTTTCCGCTATCACAGTTACGGTACCAGTGTAGCGGCCAGGGTTGGTTGGAAAGCCCTCGAGGGAAACCGCTACCTCGCCAGGGCCCGTTCCTGTGTCATCGCTTAGCTTGATCCAAGGCTCACTAGCCTGAGCGGTCCAGTTGTCGCAGGATGTGATGTCCAACTGATAGGATTCGGGGATGGCTGTGGTCCATCCTTGTTCAGAGAGGAAGATCAAAGGGTTGGGCTGCACGCTCAGAGAGATGTCAACGTGAATCTCGTCGCTGAATTCGAGAACAGTAGATTCTTGTCTGATCTGGGCATAGACGGTTGTGGGTGAGGCGTCGGTGCAAGACAGGGTCCAGGTCTTTCTGGCCGAGAAGGATTCCCACCCTGACCAGTTGCCGCCCTCGTTGCGGAACTGCATCCAGTCGGCCCAACCCCTGCCGTGAACATAGAGGTCGGCTACGAGGTCAGTGGTTGACCAAGCTTCATTATTGATGATGACAGGATACACTTGGCCTCGAGAGCCGAAGTCCAGCGCCCAGTAGTGAAGGTACCGGGAACTGCTGGAAAAGGCGTAGCCCCCGCCGGCCTCCCGGAAACCACGATGCAACATATTGGCCCGGTGCTCCGCGCTGCCCATCCAGCCATTCACTGCGCCGCTGGCCGTGTAGTAGCCATGAGCAATGTTCTCTCCGAGGGCCTCATAAGACGAGTATCCCGCGTTACTAATGCGCTGTATCCAGGTGGGTTCGCCAGGGCAATCATGATCGAAGCAGTTATGTTGGGCCATCCAGTCACTGTGGAACTGCGCAGCGTTCATCAGTTCCGATGCGGCCTTGAGGGGAGGAATGCCTCTCCCAACACGTTCCAGGTTGGTCAGATATACCAAACGATGGCCAGGGGGCTCGCTGGGGATCCCCAAGGCCATTCCGTATGTTGGCTCTGGTCCATCCTGAGCTTCGACTGTGAATTGGGATATCCCCGTTTCTCCATCGGGACTGACATACCCAATGGCCCGGGGCGTCCCGCCACCTTCCTGACTCCAAAGAGGAGAGGAGCCCAACGAGACCAGGAGGGTTGCGGTCAGCAGGTGGATCAGGACTTGGGCTCTAGCTCTGGACGTCATGCCAGTTCCTCAGGCGCAAAGGTTCAGCCATTCGCCGAAGATGAAGGCCAGGATGCGGAAAGGGTTCTCTGCCCCCACTATTAGTGTAAGGAGGAGCCCTCAGGCCGTCAATGGGAAGATGGTACCAAAAGGGGCTACTTGCCATAGTACTATAGTATTATGTGGCTGACCGCTTGTCACAGGGAGAGCACCCGCGTCGCGGCGATTCCTGTTGCTGTCATAACCAAGCCCGACGGGTTTCAGTCAAGTGTCTCAGAATGTCGCCTGGCACAGTATCGTTCGTCAATTCTTTGACAAATCGGTGTAATGCTGTTATAATGATCTGGTGGAGGACAAGATGTATGCAATCATAGAGACAGGTGGAAAGCAGTACAAGGTGTCGGCGGGGCAGAGTATTGAGGTGGAAAAGATCCCCGCGTCGGTCGGTGAGAGGGTTGACATCAGTAATGTGCTGCTCGTCGCAGATGGAGGCGAGGTCGTTGTTGGAAAACCTACAGTAGAGGGCGCCAAAGTACGAGCCACGGTGGTGGAACAGGGTCGAGGGCGCAAGATCACCGTCTTCAAGTTCAAGAGTGGCAACCGGTATCATCGTAAGCGAGGGCATCGGCAGAGTTACACCAGGCTGCGAGTTGAGAGCATTCTTCGGGGTGGTGTCGAAGAGGTGCAGTCTGTGGAGACAGCGGCGATGGAGGAGCGGGAAGCGGCCGTGGCAGAGGTGGCCGTTGGACGGGCAGAGGTCTCCATAGAGGAACTGGGACTGTCATCTCGCGTCGTTGGCGTCCTGAGGGATGGCGGCATAGAGAGTGTGGAGGACTTGTTGAAGACGGACGAGGAGGAGCTGCTAGCCATCCGTGGTTTTGGTGCCAAGTCTCTGGAGCAGGTTCGTGCGTCTTTGAAAGCCAAGGGGTTCATCAAGGCATAGTTGGAGGGTTGTAGCATGGCGCATAAGAAAGGTGGCGGTAGCAGCCGCAATGGTAGAGATAGTGCTGGCAGACGGTTGGGCGTGAAGCGCTACGATGGCCAGAAGGTCCGCTCCGGTACTATCATCATCCGCCAACGAGGAAGCACCTTCTATCCCGGAGAGAATGTACAGATGGGCAAGGACTATACGTTGTTCTCGGTCATTGATGGCTTCGTCAAGTTCGAGCGCGCTTCCAGGCTCAAGAAGCGGGTTAGCGTTTATCCGGAGGTGGCAGGCTAGATGAAGAAAGGCATTCACCCCGAGTACTATCCGGAAGCTCGGGTAGTATGTGGATGTGGCAACAGTTTCACCACTGGGGCCACCAAGCCGCTGGTGAAGACCGACATCTGTTCTGCGTGTCATCCATTCTTCACTGGTGAGCAGCGCATCGTGGACACTGCTGGTCAGGTGGAGCGGTACATGAGGCGGCTGGAGAAGCGGGAGGAGCTAGGAAAGGCGGTGGGCTCCGCACCCGAGACAGACGAGGAAGAGGGGGCAGAGCCAGGCCAAGGCGAGAAGGAATCCAAAGCTTCGTCTGGCAGGGCCGCGAAACGTGGGAAGGGCAAGCGGAAGGCGGGAGGTAGGTAGTCGAACGAGAAGGGCAGGGATTTCCTGCCCTTTTGCACTGGGTCGTTAGTTGAGAATAGGCGGGATAGGAGGAGAGAACCATACATCGGAGCCCCAGAGGTGGTTGGATAGAGTTGGTCTGCGGCAGCATGTTCTGCGGCAAGACGGAGGAGTTGATCCGCCGAGCCAGGCGAGCCCAAATAGCCAGACAGAAGTTGCAGGTCTTCAAGCCTTTGCTAGATGACCGGTACGAGGTCGAAAGGCTGGCCTCCCACAATGGAGTGTCGTTCGATGCGATCAGTGTAAAGCATGCAAGGCAAATCCTCGATCTCGTAGACCCGGATACTCAAGTGGTCATTGTGGACGAGGTGCAATTCTTCGATCGGTCTATTGCAGATGTGTGCAACGTCCTGGCAGACGCTGGCAAGCGCGTCATCGTTGCCGGGCTGGATAACGATTTCCGTGGTGAGCCCTTTGGGCCCGTTCCGTATTTGATGGCTGAGGCGGAGGTCGTGGACAAACTGCAAGCCATCTGTGTGGTGTGTGGCGCTCCAGCCACACGCACTCAGCGCCTGATTGACGAACGACCGGCATCCTACGATGATCCCATCATCTTGGTGGGGGCCAGCGAGGTGTACGAAGCTCGGTGTAGGCACTGTCACGAGGTGCCAGGCAAGCCCGACAGACTGGAGAAACTCGATTAGAGACCCGCACCATGGTGAGCATCACCTGCTACGGTGGCGTCAACGAGATTGGCGGCAACAAGATCATCGTGCAGGATGGCGATGCTCGCTTCTCCTTCGACTTCGGGACCTCTTTCAAGCGCAGGTATGACTACTTTGAGGAATATCTGAAGCCACGGCCGGGGGTGGGGCTGCGGGATATGCTGCACATGGGCCTTCTGCCACCCCTGGAGGGCGTCTATCGCGACGATCTGGTGCCCAGTCCCGATTTCTGGGCAAGGTGGCGCGCAGCGCCCGACTATCGGCGACTGACTCTCGACGGCGTTCTTCTCTCCCACGCTCATCTGGATCACAGTGGCTACATATCTTTCCTAGACCCCGAAATCCCCATCTACTCAACCGTCATGACGGCTTTCATCTCCAAGGCGATGCAGGACAGCGGCCAGGCTGACTTCGAGAGCGAGGTCTGCTACGCCAACCTGAGGAAGCTGGATAAGGGGGTGCTGAGGTCTTCCAAGATCAGCAAGCGGCGACCCTTCGTGTTTGTTGGCGGGATGCCCGGCAGTGGAACGGCGTCGAGCTTCTGGA
Organism: Chloroflexi bacterium B3_Chlor; assembly: GCA_005223035.1. Taxonomy (GTDB): domain Bacteria; phylum Chloroflexota; class Anaerolineae; order UBA7937; family B3-Chlor; genus B3-Chlor. The sequence goes on along the minus strand of NJBK01000031.1, from coordinate 17,782 downwards.
ACCGCCTGCCGGGCAAGACCAAGGAGTTTCAGCTCACCACCAGCGCTTCTCCTCCTGATAAGATAGGTTCTCTGCCTCTGCGCCATTTTCCTGTGGATCACTCCATCTTCGGGGCCGCTGCGTTTGCAGTCCAAACCAGCGAGGGGTGGCTGGGATACACAGGAGACCTTCGTCTACATGGCGGTGATCAGGAGGAGACAAGGCGGTTCGCGGCAGAGATGCGGAACAAGAATCCTCTGGCCCTGATCTGTGAGGGAACCAGGGCTGGCGATGCGAGTGGAGCAAGTGAGGCTGACGTTCACGAGAATGCTCTGCGGGAGGTAAGGCAGGCACGGAGCCTGGTAGTGGCCGATTTTGGGGCGCGCAATGTGGAGCGTCTCGTGACCTTCCTGGGTATCGCACGCGAAACTGGGCGCAAATTGGTTGTATTGGGCAAAGACGCCTATCTGTTGGAGGCCATGCACCTGGCGTCGCCGCAGCGCGTGCCGGACATCCGGAGTTGTCCCGATATCCTGGTGTACGAGGATCCCAAGGCCGCATTGCGGTCCTGGGAGCGCGAACTGCGCGAGAGGTATGCATCAAGGGTCGTGGGGGCGAACGATGTCCGCCAGCAGCAAGGGGAGTGTATCCTGTGCTTCAGCTTCTGGGATGTCAACGACCTGATAGATATCGAACCTGAAGGAGGGGTGTATATATACTCGTCGAGCGAGGCCTACAGCGAGGAGCAGGAGATGGACTTGCGAAGGCTGCGCAACTGGCTAAAGCACCTGGATATGCGCTTCGTGGGCGACCCCGAGGGAGGTGACCACAGGTTTCATTCTTCAGGGCACGCCAGCGGCCCGGACTTGCTGGAAATCGTACGCACCATAAGGCCCCACATTCTCGTTCCCATTCACACGGAGGACGCTCAGTACTTCGTCACCAATCTGGGAAGCGAAGGCATAGAGGTCCGCGCACCTGGGCGGGGCGAGGAGATGGTCCTGCGGTCTTGAGTGCCTATTCCACGTCTCCCACGGTGACGCGAGCCGTCGTCCCATCGTCACGCCGGAGGATCAGGGCTCCGTCGGCATCCACGCTCTCGGCTTGACCAGATTCCCGGCCCCAGGGCGTGGCCACTTCCACCCTCTGCCCTAGTTGGGATAGGCGAGCGGCCCACCTGCTGTGTGGCGATAATCCCTGTTGCAGGACCTGGTATTCCCTCTCCATGAATCTCAGGAAAGAGTGCAGCAGCTCCAAACGCGACGTTCTTCCTCCGAGTTCCATAGATATGCTGGTGGCAGTCTCAGCTATTTCGGGAATCTGCGCTACATCGAGGTTCACATTCAGGCCTACGCCCACGACTGCGTAGTCCACTGTCTCACCACTGATGCCCGCTTCAATCAATATCCCGCCAGCTTTCTTCCCCTCCAACAGAATGTCGTTGGGCCATTTGAAGTGGACTGCTAGCCCAGTCGTCTCCTCGATTGCGCAGCCCACAGCCAGGGCGGAGGCCATGGTAAGGCGAGGAAGTTCAGAGGATGCAAGAGCAGGGTGCAGGATGAGCGACAGTAAGAGGCTGCTGCCGTGAGGAGCGATCCATCTTCTCCCTCGCCGTCCCCTGCCAGCCGTCTGCTCGTCGGCGATGATCAGAGTTCCTTGAACCGCGCCTTGTGTGGCTAGCTGTTTCGCTACGTCGTTCGTAGAGCCGATGGAGTCGTAGTAGATTGCGCGCTGTCCCAGGAGCTCCGTGCTCAGACCTCTTTTGATCGTCTCGGGCGACAGTTTCTCCACGATGGACCTCGCTGACAACGGAGAGGGTTTTGACTTACCCTGTTTGCGCTACTATAATGTCGGTCACTGGTGTCATCGTATTCTAACGGTTCGGGGATGTCAAGAAGGGAGTGGATGGTGGCGCTGGGACTGAAGGTGTACGTAACGCGTTTGATACCGAAACCGGGTCTGGACTTGTTGTGCAGCTTCGCGGATACGAGGATATGGGAAGGCGAGTTACCGCCCCCTCGAGAGGTGCTATTGCAGCAGGTGAAAGAAGTAGATGGAATCCTCAGCCTATTGACCGATACCATTGATACTGAACTAATGGACGCTGCGCCCAACCTTAGGGTGGTAAGCAATTACGCCATCGGCTACGACAATATCGATGTGCAGGCAGCCACCGAGCGAGGCATCATGGTCTGCCACACGCCTGGCGTCCTGACTGACACCACGGCCGATTTCGCGTTTACCCTGTTAGCCTGCGTCGCCCGCAGGGTCATGGAAGCAGTGCGGTACGTTCGAGAGGGGAGATGGAAGACCTGGGGTCCGATGCTCTGCCTGGGATACGACCTCTATGGCTCGACCCTAGGACTGATAGGACTGGGCCGCATAGGTGGCGCCGTGGCGAAGAGAGCCACCGGCTTTGAGATGCGCACTCTGTACTTCGACGTGAATCGCCAGCCGAGCTTGGAGGAGGAACTAGGCCTGACTTGTGTTGACCTGGACACACTGCTGCGGGAATCGGATTTCATCAGCCTGCACACGGCCCTGACGTCTGAGACCTATCACATGATCGGCGCTGAACAGTTCAAGATGATGAAGAATACGGCCATTCTCATCAACACTTCGCGCGGGCAGGTGGTGGATCAGGAGGCTCTCTATGAGGCCTTGGCTTCGGGGGAGATCGCGGGTGCTGGTCTGGATGTGACCGACCCAGAGCCCATAGATGCGGATGATCCTCTTCTCAAGTTGGATAACTGCGTAGTTGTACCTCACATCGCCAGCGCTAGCATAGCCACGCGTACCCTGATGGCGACAATGGCGGCAGAAAACCTCATCGCTGCGCTGCAAGGGCGCATGCCCCGGAATCCCGTGAATCCGCAAGTCTTGGACAAGAGGTGATGGCTTTGAGGTCAAGGCGTGCTCTTCTAGACGAAGCTGGCGTGCGAGGATATGTGGCCGACTTTATCGGTGAGCCGAGTCTCATCGCGGGCGCGGGGTGAGACAATGATAGGCCTCCCAACGGGAAGCCTGAAAGCTGCGGGGAACTTGACAAGTCTCCTGAGCTGTGCTAGTGTAGGGGGGCGGTAGGGCTGTTCGCCAATGAGAGGCCCTGCTTGAGGGCATGCTCTTTTACAACTTGCAAGCTGAATAGCTGTTGACACACCATGCGAGCTCTTATCCGGAGGGGTGGAGGGACCGGCCCTGTGAAGCCCCGGCAACCTTCTACGGAGGGGCAAGAGGCCTGGCATTAGCCCAATCGTAGTGTACTGCTAGGTCTGGCTCTGTTCCGTAGTTCCGGTGCCAATTCCGGCGCGTTTCGTCCCTAGTTGGGTGGCCAAGTCCTCTCATATTGGGCTAGGAGAGGTAATGATAAGCGGGGCGAAATCGGGAAGATGAGAGGAAGTCACGTTTGCTTTCTCTCCGATTGGAGAGATTTTTTTTGGCCTAATTGAGCGTCGTGAGATGTGAGGTGGAAGTATGCGTACGATTGAGTGGCATGATGGCGTAGTGCGCATGATAGATCAGCGGAAGCTGCCCCATGAGTTCGTGGAGGTGGAGTTCACCGACTATCGAGACGTAGCTCGAGCCATCAAGGAGATGTATATCCGAGGGGCGCCCGCCATTGGCGCTGCTGCGGCCTACGGCGTGGCCTTGGCGGCCGTTCACAGCAGCGCCCGGAACAGATCTCAACTGTTGGCCGATTTGAAGGAAGCGGCTGGTGTTTTGCGGGGTACTCGTCCCACCGCTTCCAACCTTCTCTGGGCTCTGGACAGAATGCTCGCCAAGGCAGAGGATCAGGCGCTGAAAGACATCCGCGAGATTCGGTTGGCCCTCATCGCTGAGGCCGAGGCACTGGCTGATGAGGATGTGGAGATCAACAAGCGCATGGGCGGTTATGGAGCGGAGTTGATAGAAGAGGGGTGCAGCATCTTGACCCACTGCAATGCGGGCGCCCTAGCTACGGTTGACTACGGCACTGCCCTGGCCCCAGTCAGAACGGCCTGGAAACAAGGTAAGCGGGTTCACGTTTTCGTAGACGAGACTCGACCACGGCTTCAGGGGGCCCGACTGACGGCCTGGGAGTTGATGAGCGAGGGTATTCCGATGACACTGATAGCGGACAACTCTGCGGGGTATTTCATTCAGGCCGGTAAGGTGGACATCATCTTCGTTGGTGCCGACCGAGTCGTAGCTAACGGTGATGTCGTCAACAAGATTGGAACGTACAAACTGGCGGTGGTCGCGAGGGAGAACGGTGTGCCCTTCTACCCGGTAGTGCCAACCTCTACCGTAGATCTGGCGACGGCGTCAGGGAACGAGGTGCCAATAGAGGAGCGGGATCCGGAAGAGGTAACCCATGTTCGCGGGCAACTCATCGCGCCTGAGGGGGTGCGAGTGGCCAATCCTGCTTTCGACGTTACACCTCACCGTTACATCACCGGCATTGTCACCGAGGGTGGTATCGTCTATCCCCCCTTCAAGAAGGCCCTGCGGGCTGTAGTGGAAGCTAGCAGGCAATGATGTGCGGCCATATGAAGGTATGATGAGCGAGCGCTTCCAGCCAGAACTCTTACCCATGAGTATAGGCAGCTTGCCTCATGTCGATCCGCGAGAGGCGCGTGATCTGATCTTGAGGCACTTTCCCGAAGTGCCGAGTTGGCCTCAGCTGCCGAAGCGCAGTTTTCTGGAGAATATGTACGTCCAATTCAGCGAGGGCTTTCCTGGGGTTGTCTTGGAGAGGGATCGCATCTACGTTGATAGAACTCAAGACTTGAGTGCGGATCTGGAGCGTCTCTACCTCGCCTACCTGGAGAACGACCTGGATGTTCATGCTGTTAGTCCGGCTTATGCTGCAGGTCTAGCCCTATTGTCGGAAGCGGAGTGCAATCCGTGCAAGGCAGTGAAAGGACAGGTGACGGGCCCCATTAGCTGGGGCCTGACCGTGGCGGATCAAGACAGACGTCCTGTCCTCTACGATGACGTACTCGCCGACGCCGTTGCCAAGCACCTACGACTCAAGGCCGTTTGGCAGGAGGGGGAACTCCGGCGGCTTCATCCTACGACGATAATGGTTGTGGACGAGCCATACATGGCATCTTTTGGTTCCGCCTATGTGGCGCTGACACGAGACCAAGCAGTGTCTCTCATGGAAGAAGTGTTGAGCGGGTTACAAGGTCTCAAAGGGGTTCACTGCTGTGGCAATACGGATTGGTCGGCGGTTCTGTCCACCTCCGCTGATATCCTGAGCTTCGACACGTACGATTATGCTGAGTCCTTGTCGCTGTATGCCGCAGAGGTACAGGATTTCTTGCGACGGGGTGGCATCATAGCCTGGGGGATAGTGCCCCGTGAAGGGCAGAAGCTCGCCCACGAGACGGCGGAAACTCTGGTCGATAGATTGCGCCAGGCCATGAACCTACTGGTGAGAAAGGGCGTAAGTCTCGATGACTTGCTGGCGGCTTCACTGGTAACTCCTTGCTGCGGATTGGGATCCTTGTCTTTGGAGGATGCCGAGCGGGCGCTGGCCTTGACCGCTGAGGTGTCCCAGGAGATGAGGAGAAGGTACGTGCTGTCCTAGTATGGCTTTGTCTGTCAAGCGGGTTGAGGCCAAGAAACAAATCTACGGTTTCCTTCGACACGACCGCCTCTATGCTGCCTACGCTATCGGAGACCTGGAACCGGTCCTATTCAGGGAGTGTGAATGGTATGCTGCTCTGAGAGATGGTAAGATGACTGCTCTCTGCCTGCGTTTCACGGGTTTGCCTCCCGATCGGGTGTTCTTCATGGGAGTAGCGGATGACCTGATGCCTATTCTTGATGAGGCTTTGAAGACCAAAAGAGCTCATTTCGCTCTCAAGCAGGATCACGTGAGTGTTCTAGGCAGGTTCTACTCACTGCGGGCGGTTGAGCAGATGTTCAGAATGGTCCTCGCTCCTGATGACTTTGTCCCTGCGGACGGCCCAGTGGTACGGCTGGGACAGGGACATGTGCACCGCTTGCAGGAGCTGTACCGTTGGGGTGGCGATGTCGCGTTCGCGCCCTACCAGCTTGAGCAAGGTGTCTTCTACGGGGTCGAAAAGGGAGGCAGGCTGGTGGCAACAGCGGGCACACATCTTGTTTCGCGGACTTACCGTCTGGGGATTGTGGGCAATGTCTTTACTCACCCTGACTATCGAGGGCTCGGCTACGCGACACTGTGCACGAGCGCGGTGGTGGAGGAGTTGCTCTCTCAATCGCTCGATGTGGTGTTGAGCGTGGAGCAGGGAAACGAGGCCGCGATCAAGCTGTACCAGCGTCTTGGGTTTCACGTTTACTGTCCCTTCATCGAAGCCCTGGGGCATAGGAGGGGAACGGTGCACAGACGCCTGTTCGCACGCGGCTGATAGCCAAATCACCTTCGAGACAGTGGATCACCGCTTCGGGAGCCGGTGGAAGGTCCAAGCGGCAGACAGTCCGGCGGCTCAAGCGTCGGTGTCCGGGCAGCGAGCCAAGGGCGCAGTGCGACATAAGTGAGGAAGGAGTGATTACATGACAGATGGTTATGACGTCAAGGACACATCTCTGGCGGATCAAGGAAGACTGCGCATCCAGTGGGCGGCTCAAGAGATGCCCGTGCTGGGTCTCATCAAGGAGAGGTTCGAGAAGAAGAAGCCGCTGAAGGGCGTCAGGCTCTCAGGTTGCCTGCACGTGACCACAGAGACCGCGAACCTGGCCAAGACCCTGACGGCAGGGGGGGCTAGCCTCGTGTTGTGCGCAAGCAACCCACTTTCCACTCAGGATGACGTGGCTGCGTCCCTGGTCATAAACGACGAGATACCGGTCTTCGCTGTCAAGGGGGAGGACAACGAGACCTACTACAAGCATATCCGCGCGGCTGTGGAGCATAGCCCACAGGTCACCATTGACGATGGAGCAGATCTGGTATCTACTTTGCACAAGGAGAGGACGGATCTCATTGGCGACGTCATCGGGGGCACGGAGGAGACGACCACCGGTGTGATCCGCCTCCGGGCCATGGCCCGCGACGGAGTGCTTCGCTATCCCATTATCGCGGTGAACGATGCCCTAACCAAGCATTTGTTCGACAACCGCTACGGGACCGGTCAGTCTACCATTGACGGTCTCTTGCGAGCCACCAACATCCTGCTGGCAGGCAAGATCTTCGTCGTTGCCGGCTACGGCTGGTGCGGGCGAGGCATCGCCATGCGTGCTCGGGGCATGGGAGCCAGCGTTGCAGTTACTGAAGTCGATGCCCTCAGAGCGCTCGAAGCGGTGATGGATGGATTCCGCGTGATGCCTATGTTAGAGGCGGCCCAGATTGGCGACATTTTTGTCACCGCCACCGGAGACATAAACGTCATAGACAGGCACCATTTTGAGGTGATGAAGGATGGCGCCATATTGGCCAACTCGGGGCACTTCAACGTGGAGATCAATATCCCCGGCTTGCAGGAGCTGGCGGTCGAGGTGCATCAGCCGAGGCAGGGCGTCGATCAATACTTCATGGTAGATGGGAGACGCATATCGGTGCTTGGAGAAGGAAGGCTAGTGAACCTTGCCATGGCCGAGGGTCATCCTGCCTCGGTGATGGATATGTCCTTCGCAAATCAGGCTCTGGGTATAGAGTATCTGGTCAAGAAAGGAAGCGCCCTAGAGAAGAAGGTTTATCCAGTGCCGGATGAGATAGATCACGAAATAGCTCGTTTGAAGCTTGCCGCAATGGGGCTCGAGATAGATAGCCTCACGCCTGAGCAAGAGGAATACCTCTCTTCGTGGGAGGAAGGTACATAGTTTTGGGTGGTATACGTCCCTCTCAGCAAAGATAAGAGATTAGGAGGTCTCAAGCAGATGAGAAACATCACAGTAGAGAGCCTGGAAAAGGTCCCAGTTGAGGATCAGCAGGTGGAGCTAGTGGAGAGGAAGGGCGTTGGCCATCCTGACTCCATCTGCGATGCCATCATGGAGGATATCTCTGTCGCACTGTGCAAGGAGTATATGGCCACTTTTGGTCAAGTAGTGCACCACAACATAGACAAGGGGCTATTGGTGGCTGGGAGAACTTCCCCCACGATAGGTGGCGGAGTCGTAGATGAGCCGATGCGGTTGGTAATCGGTGACCGAGCCATCTACGAGGTCGGTGGAAAGCATGTACCAGTGGGGGAGATAGCCGTGCAGACCGCTACAGAGTGGCTGAAGAAGAACCTGCGTTTCGTCGATCCAGACAAGCACATGATCTTCCAGAACGAAATCAAGGAAGGATCACCGGAGTTGACCGACATCTTTGATCGCGAGGTCATCGGGGCCAACGATACGTCGGCCGCCGTAGGATACGCACCGCTGACCGAGACGGAGAAGATAGTCCTCAATGTGGAGAGGTATCTCAATTCATCTGAGTTCAAGGAAGCATATCCCGAGTCTGGTGAGGATATCAAGGTGATGGGGTATCGCCGTGATCGGGAGTTGATTCTCACCGTTGCCATGGCCTTTGTGGATCGCTTCGTAGACAGCCAAGAGGCGTATTTCTCGCGCAAGGAGGAAATCCGGGAGGCAGCCATTGACTTTGTGAACCGGGAAAGACTCAACTTCGACAACGTAGTGGTTGATTTGAATACCTTGGATGACCCGGACAGGGGTGAGGACGGGATGTATCTCACGGTCCTCGGGACCTCGGCGGAGGGCGCCGATTGCGGTCAAGTCGGTCGGGGAAACAAGGTGAACGGTGTTATCGCGTTGAATCGCCCGATGAGTACAGAAGCGGCGGCTGGCAAGAACCCGGTCAGCCATGTGGGCAAGATCTACTCGCTGTTGACCCACCGGGTGGCCGACGAGATATACAAGAAGGCGCCGGGGATTCGTGAGGTGTACGTCTGGCTGTGCAGTCAGATAGGACGACCGATTGACGAACCCTTGATCGCTTCAGCTCAACTGACTCTGGACAAAGGAGTCAGCCTGGCCTCGGTAAGGCGTGACGTCGAGGAGATCATGGCCCAGGAGTTGGACAACATATATGATTTCACCGCTCGCTTAGCCAGGGGAGAGCTACCTGTCTGGTGATGCGCCGACAGGCTTTACTTAGCGGCCAGGTTGGGTTATAATATTCAGGATTTTCGCTAAACCGACTTGGGGGAATGACTTGAGGGCGTTGATCACCGGCGTCACCGGTTTCGCGGGCAGTCATCTGGCCGACTACCTGATCAGCCACTCGGATCTGGAGGTTTGGGGGACCGACATAAGCGGCAATGACAGGAACATCGCTCACATCAAGGAGGATCTTGACTTTGTCGTGGGCGACATGTCACAGCCCGACGTTGCATCCGATATCCTGACACGAGCCCAGCCTGACTACGTCTTTCATCTGGCAGCGCAGGCCTTTGTGCCTGCTTCGTGGCGCGACCCTTGGCAGACTATTGCCAACAACATCCGAGCTCAACTGAACATACTTCAGGCTTTGGTCAAGTCTGACGCTCGCCCCAGAATGCTGATCGTCGGCTCGGCCGATGAATACGGCATGATCACCCCCGATGAGCTGCCCATCACTGAAGCGACCCCGTTGCGGCCCTATAGTCCATACGCAGTAAGCAAGGTTGCCCAAGACATGCTTGGTTATCAGTATTTCGCCAGTCATGACCTGCCGATAGTCAGGGTCCGTCCTTTCAATCACATCGGCGCCCGTCAAAGTCCTGCTTTCGTGGCCTCCGATTTCGCGAAGCAGATAGCTGAGGTTGAAGCGGGGTCACATGAGCCCAAACTGCAGGTAGGCAATCTGGAAGCAAAGCGTGATTTCACCGATGTGCGAGACATCGTTCGAGCGTATCATCTGGCACTCGAGTATGGAGAAGCAGGGGAAGTGTACAACCTGGGGGCGGAGCAGGCTTACTCCATCCGGGAAATACTTGACATGCTATTGGATGTGAGTCAGGTTGAGATCGAGGTTGTACGGGATCCGGCACGGTTGAGGCCCTGTGATGTGCCAGTCGTTGAGTGTGACTGTAGCAAGTTCCGTCAGCAGACCGGTTGGCGAGCGGCAGTGTCCTTGCGCGAGAGTCTACTTGAGATCTTGAACTACTGGCGGGAGAGGATTAAGGAAGATCGCGGGAGAAAGTGATGAAGAAAGCCCTCATAACCGGGATCACAGGTCAAGACGGTTCGTATTTGGCGGAGTTTCTGCTGGGGAAGGGCTACCAAGTTGTTGGGATGGTACGTCGCACAAGCACCACCAACTTCGATCGCATCAGGCATGTTGAGGACCAGCTCATTCTCACACAGGGCGATCTGCTCGATCAGGTGTCTTTGATGGATATCATGAAAGAGCACCAGCCTGATGAGATATACAACTTGGCTGCTCAGTCTTTTGTGCCCACGTCTTGGAAGCAACCTGTGTTGACTGGTGAGTTCACTGCGCTGGGCGTGACACGCATGCTGGAGGCCATGCGCATGGTGGCGCCGGAGGCACGATTCTACCAGGCCTCTAGTAGCGAGATGTTTGGCAGAGTACGAGAGGTGCCGCAGAACGAAAACACGCCTTTCTATCCTCGCAGCCCCTACGGTGTGGCCAAGGTCTACGGGCATTGGATCACAGTGAACTACCGGGAGAGTTACGACCTGTTCGCTTGCTCTGGCATCCTCTTCAATCATGAGTCGCCTCGTCGAGGCTTGGAGTTCGTTACCCGCAAGGTTTCTCACGGGGCGGCGCGGGTAAAGTTGGGTCTGGCGGAGGAGCTCCGGATGGGCAATCTGGAGGCTCAGCGCGACTGGGGGTTCGCTGGTGACTATGTCAGGGCGATGTGGCTAATGCTACAGCAGGACGAGCCAGATGACTTCGTGGTGGCTACGGGCAAACCTCATTCCGTGCGGCGGTTGCTGGAAGTCGCCTTTGGCCTGTTGGACCTCGACTACAAGGACTATGTGAGGGTTGACCAACGGTTCATTCGCCCAACTGATGTTGATCAACTGGTCGGAGATGCCACAAAGGCCCGAGAGAAGCTAGGGTGGGAGCCCAACGTCACATTCGAGGAGCTGATGCAGATGATGGTTGAGGCGGACCTAGCTTCAGGGAAGACCTCAAGGTGAGGGTCTTGTGTGGGCTCACGACAGGAACTCAGAGAGACTGCTGGAAGGGATTTCCAGATACTCGGACCCGATCTTGAGATTATATGCTTGGGGCTTTGGAGTTGGTCTAGTTGCCGAGAGAGTGGCAGGGCGTTGGTCATGAGAGCTGAGATCGACGAGTGATGGACTCCGTGCACAATACTGTTGGGGGGACCAAGGCCCCGCTCGTTGATACTCATGCGCACCTTGATTTTTCTCAGTTTGACGAGGACCGGGACCAGGTCATCGAGAGGGCTGCGAACGAGGGCATAACTCGCATTGTGATGGTTGGGTTCGATATCGATTCAAGTCGCCAGGCGGTCGCCCTCACTGATGGCAATGCGAATCTATGGGCGTGTGTAGGCACGCATCCCCATCAGGCATCTCGAGTGACTCCTGAAGGTCTGGGGAGCTTGAGGGAGTTGATCACTCATCACAAGGTGGTGGCTATCGGCGAAATAGGACTAGACTACTATCGGGACCGCTCCCCTCGCGACGTGCAGCGGGAGATCTTGAGGCAGCAGTTGGAGTTAGCCGTGGAGAGTGGCAAGCCTGTGGTGATCCACGACCGCGCCGCCCACAAAGATGTCATGCGGATTGTCCGAAGTTGGGCTCAGGCTGTCCGTGCGTCCAACAATGGGTTGCAGCCTCCCTTGGGTGTGGTGCATTGTTTCTCGGGTGATCAAACCATGGCTGAGGAGCTTTTCGAGCTGGGCTTTTTAATCTCTGTAGCAGGCCCTGTCACTTTTCCCAAGGCCAGAGGGCTCCAGGAACTCGTTGGTCGTCTGCCTTTGGAAAGACTGCTTGTCGAAACCGATTGTCCTTTCCTGTCCCCCCATCCTCATCGTGGGAAGCGTAACGAGCCGGCCAACGTCAAGTTGGTGGCGCAGAAGATAGCCGAGATCAAACAGATGTCGCTGCAGGAGGTGTCTCGCGTAACTACGGAGAATGCCCGTCGGGTGTTCAGGTTGGAATAGAGCCTGGCAGCAGAGCTTGCAAGCATGTCGCCCGCCGATCCATGGAGGGCTGAGAGTACGCTGGCTTGGATTAGTAGTCCTGTGTCAGTACGGATCACTCGCGATCTGGGAAGGTGAGTATTGAAGATATTGTCCTTATTCGAGCCCATACGTGCGGAGTTGGAGGTTGTCGAGGAGAGGCTGCATCAGGCTGCGGAGGTGGAGGACTCCCAGATCAGAGACATCTTGCGATACCTATTGGACAGCGGTGGCAAACGCATTCGTCCTGCTTTGGTCGTTTTGGCTTCCAAGTTTCACGATTCTGACATAGAACGGGTCTTGCCTCTGGCTACCGCGGTGGAACTGCTGCATACTGCTACCCTTGTGCATGACGATCTGTTGGATGGCTCGGTTCTGAGGCGAGGAGATCCCACGCTGAACGCAAACCTCAGCACAGGAGCTGTTATTTTGGTGGGAGATTACCTGTTCGCGCGAGCAGCGGACCTTGCTGCGGCCACGGAGAGTGTCCCTGTGGTCAGCATCTTCGCTCGAACGTTGATGACCATTTGCAGCGGGGAGTTGAAGCAGGTCTTTGATCAGGGTGCATGGCCGCGGACCAAAGAGGACTATTACGAGAGCACCTACAGCAAGACAGCTTCTCTGTTCGCGGCGTCCACCGAAGCCGGGGCATTGCTGAGCGGGGCCTCTGGGCCTACCGTGCAGGCACTTCGGGACTACGGCCATAATCTAGGGATGGCCTTCCAGATCGTGGATGATATCCTGGACTTCACTGGTGAAGAGAAAGAATTGGGTAAACCCATCGGAAGTGATTTACGTCAAGGAACGATTACTCTGCCTCTGCTCCTCTTCCTGGAGACCCATCCTGACGTTGATATCCTGCCATCCATCTTCGAAGACGAGCAAGGGAGAGAGGAGAGAATCCGGAGCTTGGTGGACATGGTCACCGGTTCATCTGCCATTGAATCTGCACGGGCGGCAGCCGAGCGCTTCACGGTCGAGTCCAAGGAAGCTATCCAGGATCTGTCTCCCACCGAGTATCGTCAGGTGATGCTAGATTTGGCCGACTATCTCTTGGAGCGAAGGTTGTAGTCTTGGGCGCTCCAAAGCTCGCCGCGTTCAAGAGCTGCGAGGCTGTTGAGCTGCCTGGGGCATTCACTGGTTGGTTGCTGAATGAGGATCTCTCAAACCCCCGATAGACTCGGGGGTTTGTGCAACTTGGGTGACACAGTGACTCGTCACGATCTGTCGATCATCGTCGTCAGCTGGAATGTGAAAGACCTGCTCCGCGCTTGTCTGAGCTCGGTGGCGGAAGGCTTGAGCTCTGGGAAGAGCCGGGAACTCTCCACCGAGGTGATCGTGGTGGACAACGCTTCCACCGATGGCACCGTGGACATGCTCAGGGAGGCGTTTACGCAGATTCATCTGATCGCCAATGATCAGAATCTGGGCTTCACGCGAGGCAATAATCAAGGCATCGCTCGCAGCGATGGCCGTTATGTGTTGCTCCTCAACCCAGACACCGAGATAGTGGGAGATGCGCTGGGTGAGATGGTAGCATATATGGATACTCACGACCGGGTAGGAGTCTTGGGGGCTCAGCTTCTTGATCCCGACGGACAGGTGCAGTCCTCCCGACGCCGCTTTCCCGACCTCAGAACAGCCTACGTGGAGAGCACGTTCTTGCGGCCGAGGTTTACCGGGACTGACATCCTCGAGCGATACTACGTCCTGGACAGGCCCGACAATGAGACGCAAGCGGTGGACTGGGTTGTGGGAGCATGCCTGCTGATGCGGCGCGAGACTCTGGAAGAAGTCGGGCCTCTGGACGAAAGGTTCTTCATGTACTCCGAAGAGTTGGACTGGTGCTATCGTGCCAGGAAAGTAGGCTGGGAGGTAGTCTATCTACCGACAGCCCAGGTGGTTCACCACGTGGGGAAGAGTAGTGAGCAGGTGCTGCCGGTCCGGCACATTCAGTTTCAACGCAGCAAGGTGCTCTTCTTCAAGAAGCATCACGGCCGCCTCAGGGGCGAGTCTTTGCGGCTTTTCCTGTTGGCCACTTATCTCTGGCAGATGATACTGGAGGGGCTCAAATGGCTGGCAGGTCACAAGCGGCCCCTGCGTCGCCAGCGTGTCGTTGCCTACTGGCAAGTTCTGCGATCTGGTCTGAGGTAGGATGAGAGTCTGTCTGCTAAGCGGAGAATTCCCACCTATGCAGGGCGGGGTGGGCGACTTCACCCGGGAGATTGGGCTGGCGCTGGATAGGTTGGGAGCTACAGTGAGCGTCATAGCCTCAACCAGGGCTAGACAACCCGCGGGGGCGCCTCAGGCGCTGCATGACGGTACCGTTGTCGAGAGGGATGGCCTGGGCCTGACACTATTCCCGGTGGTCGAGCGATGGGATCTTTCATCCTGGTCGAATGTCACCCGGTTGCTGAGGTACACAAAGTCTCAGATACTCAATATCCAATATCAGACCGCCGCCTACCAAATGCACCCGGCAACTAACTTCCTCCCCTGGAGGCTGCGTTTTGTCGACGAGAAGCCTGGCATCGTTACGACTTTCCATGACCTGAAACTGCCCTACCTCTTTCCCAAGGCCGGTCTTGTGAGACGGTGGGTGACCAAGATGCTGATAAGGGCGAGCGACGCGAGTATCGTCACCAACGTTGAAGATCGGATGCGGGCGCAGGCCTATGGGGCCCGCAACCTGTATCTGTACCCAATCGGGAGCAACGTAGACCCGCAGCCTCCTCTGGGGTATGATCGAGATAGGTGGCGCCAGCGATGGGGCGTGGGCCGAGATGAGACCTTACTCTGTTACTTTGGCTTTCTCAACGAAAGCAAGGGAGGAGAGACGTTGTTTAGGGCCTTGGCTCGACTGGTTACCTCTGGTGAGAGAGTGAAGCTACTGATGATAGGGGGGCGAGTGGGCTCCAGCGATCCCACCAACATCGCCTATCTTCAGCAAATGGAACTCTTGATCGATGAGCTGAGCCTGGCCAACCATGTATCTTGGACCGGCTATGTCGACGGCGAGGAGGTCTCAGCCAATTTCCGGGCATCGGACATCTGCGTTTTGCCATATCGCGATGGAGTGTCCTTTCGCCGTGGCACGCTCATGGCAGCGCTGGTCCACGGTCTGCCGATCGTGAGCACCTATCCCCGAGTGGAGGTGGCTGAGATCGTCGAGAATGAGAACATGGGCCTGGTTCCTCCCGACGACGCAGAGGCTCTTGCGAACAAGATCGCGGAAGTGGCGTCTTCGCCTCAGCTTCGCCGGCGGTTGGCCCGCGGGGCTGCGGAGTTGTCCACACTCTTTTCTTGGGAGGGCATCGCCGAGAACACGATGAGAGTGTATGAGGGCGTCCTGAGGGAGCGTTCGTAGTTGCTAGCATAGGGTGGGTATGATAAGATTGCGACAGCATGACGGTTTGAGCTGAGGCGCGCCGAGAGCGCCCCTGAGAGTGGGAGTGGGTATGAGTGAGAGCAGTAGAGTCTTGGTGACTGGAGGTGCCGGTTTCATAGGTTCCTACCTTGTTGATGCCCTTGTCCAAAGGGGTTACCACGTTCGCGTATTTGACAGCCTGGAGCCGCAGGTCCACGGTCCCACTCGAGATGTGCCCGAGTATCTCAACCCGGCGGCAGAACTCGTGGTTGGCGATGTCCGTGACAGATCTGCGCTGATGAGGGCATTGGATGGGATCTCTGTCATCTTTCACTATGCGGCTGCGGTTGGCGTGGGCCAGTCAATGTATGAGATACAGCGCTATGTCGAGGCCAATACGCTCGGTGGCGCCAACTTGCTCGACATCCTGGCGAACGAAGAGCACGGTGTGGAGAAAGTGATTGTAGCTTCCTCGATGTCCATTTACGGGGAAGGCAAGTATGATTGCAGCGAGTGCGGAGTGACCTATCCGCAGCTTCGTTCTGACCAGCAGCTGCGGGAGCGAAAGTGGGAGATGCGTTGTCCTCATTGTGGTAGGGAGGTGCGACCTCTGCCGACCGATGAGAACAAGCCCCTCTATCCCAGTTCCATATACGCGGTCACCAAAAGGGACCATGAGGAGATGTTTCTCTGCTTCGGCCGAGCCTACCGGATCCCCACGGTGGCTCTCCGATTCTTCAACGTCTATGGACCTCGTCAGGCCCTCTCCAATCCCTACACAGGTGTGGCGGCCATTTTCTCGGCTCGCCTCTTGAATGATCAGCCTCCCGTCATCTATGAGGATGGCTTGCAGAGCCGAGATTTCATTCATGTTCAGGATGTCATACGGGCCAGCCTGTTGGCTATGGAACGGGTGGAGGCGGACTATGAGGTGTTCAATGTGGGCACCGGGAGGCCGCTGACCATCTTGGAGATAGCCCGAGTGCTCATTGATAGCCTCGCGGATGCGGGACTCGAGCCTGAAGTTGCCGGCCAGTGTCGGCGGGGAGACATCCGGCACTGCTTCGCTGATATCGGGAGGATCAAAGAGAGGCTGGGCTTTGTGCCCCAGGTGAGTTTCGAGGATGGCATCTCTGACCTGATCAGTTGGGTCAGGGAGCAGAGGGTTGTTGATAAGTTTGATGTGGTGGCTGAGGAGCTGGCCGACAAGTTTCTAGTGTTATGAAGGAAGGGTAGGTGCCCGGCGAACTGCGCAAGGTCTTGATGTTGGTACCCTGTGACGTGTTTCCCCCAGTGGACGGAAACAGCATGAACATCTACAACATCATGAAGTATGTGCCTGAGACCAGCCGGTTGTCCGTCCTACTGAGTCGCGTTTTCTCGCAAGGGGGTGAGATAGATCTCTTCCACCAGAACTTGGGCATCACCTATTGTCCGGAATCGTATTTTGATCGCTACAAGTATAAGTCCTTCCTCTTCAACCCCTACTACTATCGAGCTGCCCACCAACTGATGAGCAGAACTCGAGCTGACGTAATCCAGTGCCAAGTTCTGTTCACCTGTTTGGTGGGATACTTCCTCAAAAGGAGCTTCGGGAAGCCTTTGGTGCTGGTGCAGGAGAACGTCGAATATCTGAAATACAAGCGTTTCGGCAGTTCAGCCGCTTCCACTTATCTCCTCCGTAGGTTGGAAGAGTTCGGTTGCCGAGTTGCAGACAAGATTGTGGCTGTCTCGGAGGACGATAAGCGCTTTATGAAGGAGATATACGGTATCCCTGATGAAAAGATTGACGTGATACACCATTGCGCCGATCGGGAGCTTTTCCGATACGATGAGGAAGCTCGTGGCACCATCAGGGAGCTGCATAACCTATCACCAGATGAGATCGTGCTGACTTTCGTAGGAAAACTGGACACCATCCCGAATGCGAGGGCGGTTCGCTACATTGCTGAGCGCATATACCCTGACATTTTGGCTCAATGTCCTCGGACAACTTTCTTCATCATCGGTCAGAACCATGAGAAGCTCCTTGATTTCAAACGAGAGAGAATGGTTCTTACAGGTTTTGTGAGTACCAGGAAAGATGTTCATCCAAACATGGCCGACTATCTCTCGGCGTCGGACATTGTGCTCATTCCCCTGGATTCGGGTTCAGGTACTCGCTTGAAGATCCTGGAGGCCGCTGCTTGCTCCCGAGCGATCGTGTCGAGCGAGATCGGTGCTGAGGGTCTGGAATTCGTGGACGGTGAGGAGATTCTTCTGACCAAGGACGTGGATTCAGAGTTCATTCAGTCGGTACTTCGCGTGATTGCGGACCCGGCCTTGAGGAAGAGCCTCGGTGAGCGAGCCAGACAGA
>NJBK01000058.1 GCA_005223035.1 Chloroflexi bacterium B3_Chlor | reverse complement strand
GGCCGGAGAATGGTTCTATCACCCAGACCGCCTCAAATTCCCCCTGAAAAGGACCGGGGAGAAAGGCGAGGGCAAGTGGGAGCAGATATCCTGGGACCAAGCCCTGAACGAGATCGCGGCCAAGCTCCAGAATATCAAAGACAGCTATGGAGCTGAGGCCGTAGGCGTCACTGGCGGAACGAGCAGGACCTACGAGGAACTGAATTCCAGGTTCCTGAACCTCTTCGGCAGCCCCAATCAGACCAATCAGGGGTACATCTGTCACGGCAACTCGGCTGTGGTGGCCACCATGACGTATGGCTGGTGGCCCTACTGGATGTCCACGGAGAAGCTGGACAAGACCAAGTGCGTCATGCTTGTAGGCCGGGAACCGAAGCCAAGCCACCAGACCGTGTGGGAAGGCATCGTGAGGGCCAAACAGAGGGGCGCCAAGCTGATCGTGGTTGACCCACGCCGTGAATCCGCGGCCGCAGCGGCCAACATCTGGCTCCAGTTGAGGCCCGGCACCGACGCCGCCCTACTCCTGTCCATGATGCAGGTCATTATCGAAGAGGAGCTGTATGACAAGGAATTTGTCCAGAAATGGTGTCACGGCTTCGACGAGCTGGCGGAACGTGCCAGGGAGTACCCCCCGGAGAAGGTAGAAGAGATCACCTGGGTTCCTGCCGACCAGATCAGGGCAGCGGCCAGGATGTTCGCCACCAACCGTCCTTCCTGCGCCATCGAGGGCATGGGTGTGGCGCACCAGCCCAACACGCTACAAGCCCTGCACGCCAAGCACGCCCTGTCCGCGATTGTGGGCAACATCGACGTCGAAGGGGGCGAGGAACTCCTCGGTCCGGCTCCTTTCATCACCGAGCACGAGATCGAGTTGCCTGACGCCCTCCCTGTGGAGCAAAGGGACAAGATGCTGGGCGCGGACAGGTACAAACTCTACACCTGGCCGGGGTATGAACTGATACAGACCAGCGTGGAACGGGTCTGGGGGAAGCGGTGCGACATGTACGGCTATACCTGCTTGGCCAGCTCTCCCGCCCTGTATCGAGCCATAGCCTACGGAACCCCCTACCCTGTCAAGGGGCTGATCACCCTGTCCAGCAACCCCATGATCACCATAGGGAACGTCAAGCTGGTCTACAAAGCCTTGAAGAGCCTCGATCTGTACGTCGTCGTGGACTACTTCCCCACTCCCAGCGCTGCACTGGCGGACTACGTGCTCCCTGCCGCCTCGTGGCTAGAGAGGGACTTTCTGTTCAACTATCACAATACGACGCCAGTGATGAAAGCAGGCGAGGCCGCTCTGCCCACAGTGATGCCTGGGGAATACGACCGTCGAACCGATTTCGACTTCTGGCGCGGCTTGGGCATCAGGCTCGGGCAGGAGGAGTACTGGCCGTGGGAGACGGTGGAGGAGTACTACGATTACAGACTCGAGCCGCTGGGTTTCACGTTCAGGGAACTGGTGGATATGGGCGGCTGGGCGCCTGAAGAGTACAAATCCAGGAAGTATCTGGAGACAGGTTTCGGTACGCCCACCGGCAAGATTGAGCTTTACTCCACAGTTCTGGAGGAACTGGGCTATGATCCCCTGCCCCGGTACATAGAGCCACCCGAAAGCCCAATCAGCACCCCTGAGGTCGCCGAGGAGTATCCTCTGATCCTGATTACCGGAGGGCGATTCCTGCCCTTCTTCCACTCCGAACTGAGGCAGATAGACACGTTGCGCAAGCGTCACCCCTATCCCATCACGCAGATTCACCCTGATACGGCAAAGAGCCTGGGCATCGAAGATGGCGACTGGGTGTGGATCGAATCCCCCAGAGGGCGCGTGATGCAGAAGTGCAAGTACTTCGAGGGCATCGATCCACGGGTCGTCCACGCACAGCATGGCTGGTGGTATCCCGAGATGCCTGGTGAGGAGCCATGGCTACATGGTGCATGGATCTCCAACATCAACGTTCTCACCTATGACGATCTGGATCTATGCGACGAAGCGCTTGGTTGCTGGCCTCTGAAGACGTTGCAGTGCAAGGTCTACAAGGTCAAGACCTACGGACCATCCACTCCGCCGGTACTCTGAACCCGGCCGGGAAACGCCATTCTGGCGCGGTTGCGTAGGAAAGGAGTTCTCTGCTGATGACGCAGCCCCCAGAACAGCGCATTATACGTTTGGCTTTGGATAGCAGGGCCTCAAGACACTGGGCCTGGATCACGAGGCGGTGCGAAGGATCCGCTGTATGGCGGAGTGGGACCTGCCTCTCGAGGTGTGGCGAAACGCCGCCAAGTTGGGCGCCCCTGACCCTGCTGCATGGGCTCAGGCCGAATTCAACTCCTCCGCTCTGCCGCACATGCCGGTGTGCGAGCCTGCCCCCTGCCAGCAGGGCTATAACTCCCTACTGAAGTATCGTCACCCTTCAAGCCAACCCCCGATTTCGGTATCTACCCAACCTCAAAATGGAGCAGGAAGTTTGATCTTGAGCAGCACGTGGGATATACTTTGATAGCTCCTGGAACGATCTGAATGCAGTATGACCAGGCAGTTCACCAAGCCCAGCGATTCGGCCCACAATGATGGAGAGTCAAGTGCCCAAGGCGGTAATGATTGTCGGTACGCTCGACACGAAGGGCGAAGAGGTAGAATACCTCAGGGGCCGCATCGAAAGCAGAGGCCACGAAACGATCGTCGTGGACGTTGGTGTCTTGCAGGAAGCCATGACGTCAGCGGACTTTGCCCGAGAGCAGACCGCCCGCGCGGGTGGAGCCAGCCTCGATGAGTTGGTCGCCTCCGGCGATCGGAGAAGCGCTGTTCAGGTGATGATGCAGGGAGCCAGCCGCATCGCCCGGGAGTTGAACGACGCCGGCAAACTGGGAGGAGCCGTCGCCATCGGTGGCGGGACGGGCACTCACATCGGCACTGGTGTGCTCAGGACACTGCCCTTGGGCGTTCCCAAGCTAATGGTTTCCACGGTAGCGTCGAGGGACATGAGTCAAGAAATCGGCACAAAAGACATCACTATGATGCATTCGGTGGTCGACATGGTGGGCCTCAACGCAGTCAGCAGGAAGATACTGGACAACGCTGCTGGCGCCATAGTCGGTATGGTGGAAGGGAACGTCGCTCTCCAAGCCAGTAAACCATTGATCGGGGTTACGTCCTTCGGCTTCTGCACCGCCGGGGCCATGCACGTGCGGACCTTTCTGGACAATCAGGGGTATGAGATGGTGGCCTTCCACGCCAACGGCATAGGCGGCATGGCTATGGAAGACCTGGTAGAACAGGGGCTGCTGGCTGGCGTCCTCGACTTTGCAACCCACGAGTTCGCCGACCACTTGTACAACGGCTATTGCGGGAATATCGGCCCAGGCAGGCTGGAAAGCGCGGGTAAGGTGGGCATCCCCCAGGTTGTCGTTCCTGGCGGCTTGGACTGCATAGTCCTTGAGTTCGACTCCCCAGAAAGCATCCCGAACCAGTTCAAGGGACGCAAGATCTTCTGGTACGATTTCCGTTCAGGGGTCAGGACGACCGCCGAGGAATTGGCAATCCTGGCAGAAACCATAGCTGGCAAGCTGAACAAGGCCCGGGGACCAGTGAAGGTGGTCATCCCCACAATGGGTTGGTCCGAGGCCGACGGTGAAGGTGCCCCGCTTTTCGAGCCAGAGACGAATCAGGTGTTCGTTGAGGAGCTCAGAAGACTGCTGAGGTCTGATATCCCCATCGTGGAGATCGACGCTCATATCAATGAGGCGGGCTTTGCCGAGGCCGCAGTGCTGGCGCTGGATGAACTCATGCACACCCACCAGAAGCAAGAGAAGGACAAGCACAATCAAGGAACTCGAAAGGAGTCGCTAGACAGATGAAGATCAGGGAGCTCAAGCCGGAGGAGCTAAGACGGACCTGCGACCCAAAGCAGTTCTCTTTCAAATCCACAGCCGAGCTGACAGAGCTGTCCGAGATCATCGGCCAGGAACGAGCCACCAGGGCCATAGATTTTGGCATTGAGATACCTTGTGCGGGTTACAACATTTACGCTCTGGGTCCGAGCGGTTCGGGCCGGGCCACTGTCATCAAGGAGTTTCTGCAGAAGAAGGCCGCGGTTGGAGAGGTGCCCGACGCTTGGGCGTATGTCAACAACTTTGATGACCCGTACCAACCGCAACGCTTGCGGCTGCCCTCGGACAAAGGCTACGCCATTCGCGACGAGGTGGACGAGCTACTTGATGCTCTCAAGGAGGAACTGCCGCGAGCCTTCGAGAGCGAGCAGTATCAGCAGCATTACAACAGGATTGGGAGGCAACTGGATGAAGCGCGAACCGCGAAGTTCCAAGGCCTCGAAGCCAGGATGATCGAGAGAGGTTTCGCCCTATTGAGAAGCCCCATGGGCTTGGTTATCGCTCCCGTGATTGACGGAGAGGTGCTGAGCAGAGAACAGTACGACCAACTACCTCCAGAGAAGAAATCAGACCTCGAACAGCACCGCCCGCAGCTCCAGGAGGAATTGGAAAAGACACTTCGAGAAGTGAGGACCCTGGAGAGAGATGCCAAGGCAGGTTTGCGCAAGCTAGATCAGGAAACGGCCGACTACACCATCGGACATCATTTCGAAAGCCTCCGTACAAAGTATCCTGAACTTGAAGGGTTGCTGCAGTTCCTCGATGCCGTGCAGGACGATATTCTGGCCAAAGTGGAGCAGTTCAAGACGCCTTCCCCTCCTGCAGGCGAAGGACCATCCTCGGCACAGGAAGGCCCCTTTGCGTTCATGGCCCGTCTCAGGAGATCGCCCTTTGACAAGTACAGGATCAACGTGATCGTTGACAATTGCGAGGTCGAAGGCGCTCCTGTTGTCGAGGAAAGCAACCCAACATATCAGAATCTGCTGGGTCGAATCGAGCATCGCGCCGAGTTCGGAACCCTGGTCACCGACTATAGTGCCATCAAGGCAGGCGCACTACATCGAGCTAACGGAGGGTATCTGATCATCGATGCCCTGGACTTGCTGCGAAACCCTCTGGCCTGGGAAGGCCTGAAACGCGCTCTCAGAAACCGCGAGATCAAGATCGAAGAGATGGCTCAGCAGCTGAGTCTGATAGCGACGGCCAGTCTGGCGCCCGAGCCAATCCCCCTTGACGTCAAGGTAGTCCTGATCGGTGATCCCACCACCTACTACCTACTCTACAACTTGGACGAGGATTTCCAGGAGCTTTTCAAGGTAAAGGCTGACTTCGCCGTGGACATGGATTGGACGTCGCAGAACCTCGAGAAGGTGGCCCTGTTCGTCCACGATCGCTGCCAGGAGGCCGACCTCAAGCACTTCGAACTGGGTGCCGTAGCCAAAGTAGTGGAGCACGCCGCCCGCTTGGTGGAGGATCAGGAGAAACTGACCACGCGCTTTGGGCTCATCAAGGATACGATTCACGAGGCGAACTACTGGGCCAGCCGGAATGACCACGACCTGGTCACCGCCGCGGATGTGCAACAGGCGGTTGAGGAAAGGGTTTACCGCGCAAACCAGATCGAGGAGAGGATTCGTGAGCAGATAGACAAAGGGATGATCATGGTGGATACCGAAGGGGAAGTGGTTGGGCAGGTGAACGGTCTCTCCATCATCAGCCTGGGCGACTACTACTTCGGGAGACCTTCTCGTATCACCGCTCAAACCTTCATGGGCCGGGCCGGCGTGATCAACATAGAGCGCGAGGCCAAGATGAGCGGCAGTATCCACGACAAGGGAGTAATGATCCTGTCAGGGTACCTGGGGGGCAAGTACGCCCAAGACAAACCTCTCAACCTGTCTGCCAGCATCTGTTTCGAGCAGTCCTATGGGGCCGTTGAGGGCGACAGCGCCTCCTCCACCGAGCTATATGCCCTCCTCTCCCGGTTGTCGGGCCTCCCCATAAGGCAAGCCATCGCCGTGACCGGCTCTGTCAATCAGCGCGGAGAGGTTCAGCCCATCGGAGGAGTGACGAAGAAAGTCGAAGGCTTCTACGATGTATGTCGCGTCAAGGCGCTCACAGGAGAGCAAGGTGTCATCATTCCGGAGCAGAACGTGAAGAACTTGATGCTCCGGGAGGATGTAACAGAAGCGGTGAGGGAAGGCAAGTTCCACGTCTATCCAGTAGTCACGATTGATGAAGGGATAGCCATCCTCACCGGGCGAGAAGCGGGCGAGCGTCAAGAAGATGGAACCTACCCTGAAGCCACGATCAACTACTTGGTAAACAGGCAACTGCAGGAACTCGCCACCAAGCTGAAACAATTTGGGAAGGAGGAGGAGGAGAAGGAAGAGGGAGACTCCTAGTCGTCTCCGCCGGTCAGACCCTCGACTTGTACTTTGCAGCTGGCGATTTCACCGGACACTGCTCCTATACTGACCAAGAACTCGGATGAGCCGCCGGCCGGTATGACACGCTGCTCGGGGGCGCCGGTGCCCACTGCCACCACATTACCGTCCTCGTTGTAGCATGTGATGACCACGGTGACGGATTGTGCGGCCGAATTGCCCCGGTTCTGCACCTCTCCCAGCACTTCGTACGGTACCCATTGCCCTACTCTCCCTACGTCATCAGCGACCTCCAGACGAGGATGCAACAGCCCACTCAAGTAGTCAGCTTCGTGAGCCTCGATCTTCACCTCGTGCGTGGCGAAGTCTGGGGTCACGAGGAAAAACACGACCATGACGGGCGCCGTGTCACCCGCTCGCACTACGTCCAGTCGCGAGTATCCAGACTGAGAAGCTACTGACTGTCCGTCAGCGTCCCGCAAGATAACGGTCGCTCGTAGGCCCTCTACGTCGAAATCATTGATATTCCTCACCTCGAAGAGGAACCGTAGGCTACCTACAGGGTCCTCGTAGAGATTCTCTCCCAGCACCTCAAAGGCCAGGGGAGCGGGCGGTGTGGGTGAAGGCTGGGGAGTGATGGTGGGTGTGGCCTGAAGCTGAGGAACCTCAAGAGGAGCGGTAGTCGGGTCGCCACATGCCACGATCGGCAGAGCGACAAGCACAATAATCGCAGCGATGCGCTTTCCACTCATTCGGCACTCAATCGGTCTCCCGCCTCAAGGACTCCAGATAGTCCAAGTCTTCTTGTGTCAACTGTGCTCCTTGGAGAAGCTCGGGACGACGCTCGCAGGTCCGTCGGAGTGCCTGTTGCCGACGCCAAAGGGCTATTTCGGCATGGTTCCCAGAGAGAAGCACCTCCGGGACAGCGTGATCCCGGAAGATGGCTGGCCGCGTGTACTGGGGATGTTCCAAGAGACCTTGCGCATGCGAATCCTTAACAGTGGCGGTCGGATCGCCCAGAACCCCCGGGACTAGGCGGCTGATGGCGTCCAGGACGACCATGGCTGGGATCTCTCCGCCAGTCAGCACATAGTCGCCAATGGAGATTTGGTCATTGACCAGGAACTGTCGGACGCGCTCATCCACCCCCTCGTAACGACCACAAATGAGCAGCAGCCGGGAATGTGCCGCCAACTCCGAGGCAACCTGCTGAGTCAAGAGGCGACCTTGTGGGCTGAGCAGAATGATAGGTGCCTGGGTGCTGGGGTTCGCTCCCAGTATCGCCTCCACGGCCCCGAATATCGGTTCCGGTTTCATGACCATGCCCCCTCCCCCACCATAGGGTGCATCGTCAGTCATCCGATGTTTGTCAGTAGCGTAGTCTCGGATGTCGTGGATAGCGACGGAGATCAGACCCTGTTCAAGCGCCCTCTTGAGGATGCTCTCCTTGAGAGGACTCTCGAACATCTGTGGGAACAGGGTCAGGATGTCAAAGTGCATGCGCCTGCCCTCCCCTCGCCACAATTCTACTCTATCGGTCACGGGAATTCAAACACGCCCCACGATCGCTCCATGCTTGCTGGGCGATTGCAGCTATGCTATAATTCGACCCCGGGAGAGCGGAGATGGCTGGCGAGAAGAAATGCCCCGAATGCGGTTACAAAAACGAGCCTCAAGCCACCTTCTGTGGCAATTGTGGCAACCCGCTGCGCGCACCAGGGTCTGCTGCCCCACCGCCACCCTCCACACTGCCAGAAGAGGTAGGGGCAGCATCACGACCGAGAGTGCGCCACCATCCAAGCCAGAAGCTGGTGAGCCAGTTGTGTCCTCTGGTGAAGAGTGTCCAAAGTGTCGCTATCCCGCAGGAGCGAAGATGTATTCTGTAGACAGTGTGGCGCCAGATTGATCCAAAGACCTTTGTACTGCCAGCGCTGTGGAGATCCCATTGACCCGGACGAAACGTTCTGCAACCGCTGTGGTTTGGCTCTGAGATGAGCCTGCGGAATCCCCAGGGAAAGGAGAGGTTGTGAAGACTGAGGCCATCAAGAAGCAATTCCATGAATTGAAGAGCAGCTTTGTGGCTGGAAACATCACCGAGGAGGAATTCCGGGCGCAGATCAAGGAGTTGTTGTTCCAAGACGACGAGGGGGCCTATTGGGCTATTGGTGCCAAGACAGAAAAGTGGTACCGGTATGATGACGGTGACTGGGTACCGGACTCACCTCCCGCAGCACTGCAGCCCGCGGGAGGTGAGATGAGACCGCCGGACATTGAGGAAGTGCCGCCGGTCGCCGCTGAAAAGAGGGTGCTTGGCGGCCGGCTCGTCCTCGGCCTGGCCAGCGTCCTCTTCCTCGCCTGTCTCGTCGTGGTAGCCATTGTGTCTTTCCAGCTTGGAAGGCTCTCGGTGGTGACTACTCCTGCGGAGGACAGCCCCGCTCCCACTGTAGAGGTGAGCGAGACCCCAGCCCTCGAACCTACTGCTCCGCCTGAAGCTACCGCGCCAACATTGGCGCCTACCCAGCCTGAGAGTTCGCCCACGCGGCCGCCGACCGCCACTCCGGAGGTCCCTTCACACGCACCTAGTCCCACCCTCACCTTTGCTCCTCAACCGACTGCGACCTCCGTGCCAACACCCCAGATGAGATATAGCCCGCCCGTTCTGCTGGAACCCGATCCCGGAGCGGAACGCGGTCCGGGCTACGAAGCTGTTCTGGTCTGGCAACCGGTCGGTGAACTGAGAGGGGACGAGTATTACCACGTGGAGGTCTGCTGGAACGCATGTAGCGCTTTCTGGGGAGACTACGTACGGGATACCACGTGGACGTTCCCATGGTTCCGGCGGGGCGATGCTGTTGATGACAAGTACTACTGGCACGTCACAGTCAGGGCGCAGCGTGGAGAGGCTCCCGCAGGTCCGCTGGACCCGCCCGTTAGCCCGCCAAGCGAGACCTGGATCTTCCTTTTCCCGGACTAGCAAGAGCGAGGGGCTGCAAGGTCGCCGCTGTGCCTGCGCGACGCGGTGGCCCTGATGGGACATTCAGAGTGCCAGACAACCCAACAAGCCCAACAACCGTCAGGGCGAACAAGGAGGCTTCTCATGGACTTTCGTGAGGTCGAGAAGAGATTCAAAGAACTCAAGAGCAAGCTGGACACTGGTGAGATAGACGAACGCTACTTTGAGGCTGAGCTGCGAAAACTGCAAGTTCTGGATCAGCAAGGCCAGTATTGGATGATCGGAGCGCAGAGCGGTCTGTGGTATTACTACGACGGCACACAATGGATTCAAGCCAACCCGCTTGAAGTCAGAGTGTCCGCGCCTTCCCAGGCCCCACCACCCAAGCCGCCTTCTGCACCGCCTGCCGTCCAGCCGAGGCGGGCGACTCCTGAGCCCGCAAAGCGGCGGAAGGCGTCAAATCTCGCCGTACCCATACTGATAGCCCTCGTGGCCCTGTGCTGCATCCTGACTGGAGCGTCGGTTGTGGCCTCGGAGTTCATCCTCCCCAGCAGACCCCTCAGTTCTTTGGTGGTGAGTCTCCTTGGAAGGACGCCCTCGACACCCACGCCTGTCAGCCTATCTCAACCGTCGGCAACGCCAGCTCTTTCTGCCGCTAATTACATCAGAGCCGGCGATGATCTCTTCGCTAGTGGCCGGTACGAAGATGCCGTCGGTCAATACCAGAGGGCAATCAGCTTGGAACCCCAGAACGCCGAAGTCTACGCCAGGCTTGGACAGGCTTACCTGCAGCTGGGGAATTGCGATCAGGCTATTCCCGAGTTTGAGCAAGCTCTTGCTCTCGATCCGGACCTGGAGACCGCCCAGGCAGGCTTGATGGAATGTGGCGGTACCCTGCCGCCCGACGTCTCCTTTTCCACGTACAGCAGGAGTGACTTGAAGCTCTCCCTGCTGTACCCCAGCACGTGGTTCGTCCGAGAGGAAGAGCTACAAACCATCTTTGCAGAAAGAGAGGAAGACATAGACTTCCTCAGGGGCAACATCTTCTTCATCAGCTCCCTTCCGTTGACGCCAGACGAGGAGGGAATGGACAACATGGGAGGCCTGATCAAAGCTCGTGAACTGATAGACCTCCCGATGGGCTCCCAGTTGGGAGGAGTGGAGATCGTCTCC
>NJBK01000057.1 GCA_005223035.1 Chloroflexi bacterium B3_Chlor | reverse complement strand
AGAGGTAGAATCAGGTTCAACTGCGGATCGGAGAGAGGGGGAGAGAGACGTTGCGCAGGGCGCTCATCGTTCTCGGAATAGTCGTCGGCAGCATCGTTGTGCTGCTGTGCGCGGTCGTCGTAGTCGGTGGTTCCCTCTTCATCCGGCGCACCTTTCCCACTATCGACGGCACTGTCGAGGTGCCAGGCCTGCATTCTACCGTCGAGGTACATCGGGACAAATGGGGCATACCCCACATCTACGCCGACAACGCGGAAGACCTCTTCTTCGCCCAAGGGTATGTCACCGCTCAGGATCGCCTATGGCACCTGGAGTTCAACCGCCGGGTCGGCAGCGGTACCCTCTCCGAGGTGCTGGGAGAGGCTACGCTGGAGACAGACCGCTTCGTACGGACTCTGGGGTGGAGACGAGTGGCCGAAATGGAGGCTGACAGCCTCCAAGGCGAGGCGCTGGCTATGCTTGAGGCCTACAGCGCGGGGATCAACGCTTTCATAGATAGCCATCGTGGCAACCTTCCCCTGGAGTTCACCATCCTGGGGTTTGAGCCGGAACCTTGGACGCCGACCGACAGCATCGTTTGGGCCAAGGCGATGGCCTGGGACCTGGGAGGCAACTGGGAGGCCGAACTGCTGAGGGCCAGCCTGATTCAGGCTCTGGGGGAGGAAAAGGCGTCGGAGCTGGCTCCTCCCTATCCCGATGGCTCTCCTCTCATCGTGCCACCTGAGATCGGTGGCTACGGGAATCTGGGAATCGAGGGACTTCTGGCCCGCTATGCCCCGGTGAAGGAACTGCTGGGCGCGGGAGGCGCCGCCGTGGGGAGCAATAACTGGGTCGTCGACGGCACCAAGTCCGCCACCGGTATGCCCCTCCTGGCCAACGACATGCACCTGGGCCTGCAAATACCCTCCATCTGGTATGAGATACATCTGGTGGGAGGAGGCTACAACGTCGAGGGCTACACCTTCCCAGGAGTTCCTGGCGTCATCGTCGGCCACAACGAGGACATCGCCTGGGGGGTGACTAATGTCAATCCGGACGTGCAGGATCTGTACATCGAGCACACAAGCCCCGACAACCCCGACCAGTACCAATATCAGGGCCAGTGGCTGGACATGGAGATCATCGAAGAGGTGATCGAGGTAGATGGTCAGGAACCCGTTGTGGAAAGGGTGCGTTTGACCCGTCATGGGCCCATCATCAACCCCGTGGTGGAGGATCTGCCCGAGGTCATAGCTTTCCGCTGGACTGCGCTGGAGCCCAACCGTATGCTCGACTCGGTAGCCCTGCTCGATCGGGCCAGCAACTGGGAGGAGTTCAGGGCTGCCATGGAGCTGTGGGCAGTTCCCTCGCAAAACTTCGTCTACGCCGATAGGGAGGGCAATATCGGATACCAGACACCTGGCCTGATCCCTATACGGGCGGAAGGACACACGGGTCTTGTCCCCGTTCCCGGCTGGACCGGAGAGTACGAGTGGGAGGGATACATCCCCTTCGACGAACTGCCCAACGTCTTCAACCCCTCCACCCATTTCATCGTCACTGCCAACAACAAGGTGGTCGGCGACGATTATCCTCACCGTCTGGGGTACGATTTCGCGGTCGGCCATCGGGCGGAGCGCGTCGCAACCCTGCTGCAGGCGAAAGACGTGCTCACCGCAGAGGACTTCCAGCTCATCCACGGGGATACCTACTCCATCCCAGGCGAGATCTTCACCCCTTACATTCTGCAAATCGATCCGGAGGGCTTTCTTCAAGAGAGGGCTCTGAATGAGATCAGGGGTTGGGCCTACCACAATGATGCCGACAGCAGCGGGGCAGCCATCTTCCAGGTCTTCTATCTGGAGTTGGTGGAGAACACCTTTGGCGACGAACTGGGCGAGGAACTCCTAGCCGAGTATCTGGGAGCTGGGTCCTGGCATCACATCGCTCTGGAGAGCATGATTGAGGATGCTGACAACGCCTGGTTTGACGATGCCGGGACACCGGAAAGGGAGACCCGGGACGATATCGTCGCCCGCGCCTTCGCTGATGCGCTGGATTACCTTGGCAACAAGTTCGGTGACGTGCCACATACCTGGAAGTGGGGAAGGCTGCACGGGGCCAGCTTCGTCCATCAGCCACTAGGGCAGTCGGGCATCACTGTCCTGGAGATGATCGTCAATCGAGGCCCGGTGGAGGTTGGAGGTTCGGGCTACACCGTGAACGCCGCCAGCTTCGACGCTGACGAGCCTTTTGCCACCGTGGACGGTGTGTCTCAGCGGCTCATCGTAGACCTGAGCGACCTGGACAACTCCCTGAGCATCCATGCCACCGGCCAGTCAGGGCTGCCCTTCAACAAGCACTACGACGACATGATCGCTTTGTGGCAGGGAGTGAAGTACCATCCCCTGCTCTGGTCCAGAGAGATGGTGGAACAGAACAGAGAAGGGCTGTTAGTCCTCGAATCCCAGTAGGAAGAAGCCCCCACCTAAGGACGGCGAATGAAGAGACGGCCCTGGCTTTTCTTGCTGCTCATTCTGGCCTTTCTGTGGCCCAGTTGTGGACCCGGGGCCATTGCGCCCGCCGACACTGTGGCTCCCTCTCCCTCCGTCCCCCCTTCGGCAGAAGCGACGGCATCTGCGGCTCCTGTCCCGTTCTCTCCTGTTCCGGGTGAGGGGGTGCTGATGATCATCGGGCGACGGGGAAGCGGCGATGGTGAGTTCATCAGCCCCCAGGGCCTGGCCCTTGACGCGCAGGGAAACCTCTATGTGGCCGACATGGGCAACGCCCGTGTGCAGGTCTTCGACTCAGAGGGCAATCACCTGATGACGATAGGGGACCCGCGTTTCATGGGGCCGAGATATGTGGCCGTGGACGATGGCGGCCGAATCTACGTCACCGACGCCTCCGAGAGAGTGCATGTCTTCAACAGCAGGGGCGACCCTCTGCAGAGCTTCGGGCAAGCCGGTTCCCTTCCCAGTCAATTCTCCGGCATTGCCGACCTGGTCGCTGATGCCGGCGGTGAGCTGTATGTGGTGGACAGCGGCAATAACAGAGTTCAGAAGTTCAGCCTTCTCAGCGGTTTACTGTTCACTTTCGGGGATCAGGGCGAGCCGGTGGAACTCTTGAGTCATCCCGAAGGGGTCGCGCTCGACGCACAAGGCAACGTGTTCGTCACCGACGCCGGGAACCGGCGGATTGGGAAGTACTCTCCCGGAGGCACCTTCCTGCGCTCTTCTGCCGGGCAAGTGAACACACCCCGCGACGTAGCCCTTGACCGCCAGGGGAACATGTATGTCACCGATGGCGGGAGGGGCCTGGTACAGATTCTCGACGCTCAGGGCCAACTTTTGCAGGAGTTGGGACAGGGTCAACTGGAGGACCCTTCGGGAATCGCTGTCGACGAAAGCGGCAAGATATTCGTGGCCGACACTGGGAATCATCGGATCCAGGTTTACGCTCCTGCCAGGGAAGGACCGACAGCCGTCCCCCTGCCCACCCCCGAGGCTTCTCCTACCCTCACGCTGCCGCCCATCGAGGGACCGGCGCCTTGGCCGATGTATGGGGGCAACGCTCAGCACACGGGTCGCAGTCAGGCTGAGGGACCTGCGAGCCCCACGCTGAAGTGGCTGTTCCGCGCGGGGCTATTCGCCAACTCCCCGGCCATTGGCGCCGACGGGAGTATCTACTTTGGCTCCCTGGATGGCAACCTCTATGCTCTGAGCCCTGATGGGGCCGAGCTCTGGAGGGCCGCCTTCGGACAGATCAGCGGTGTTCCGGCGCTAGGCGAGGAAGGCGTGATTCACGTGGGCATCGTTTCCCCGGTCGAGGAGATGTTCTACGCCTTCAACCGCGATGGCAGCGTAGGGTGGGCGTACCACATTGAGTTCCATGTGGTCGAGAGTTCCCCTATCGCAGGGCCCGATAGGACCATCTACTTGGCGGCCAGCAACCCCCAGATCGCTGGAGGAGCGCTGGTGGCTCTGAACCAAGACGGCAGTGAGAGGTGGCGGTTCGATACGGGATCGCGCATACCCTACTCTCCGACACTGGCACCCGATGGCACAATCTATGTGGGTGCTCGAAACGGCAATCTGTATGCCCTGAACGCCGACGGCAGCCTGAAGTGGCAGAGGAACCTGGCCGCTGTCAGTTCTACTGCCGCTGTGGGAAACGAGGGCATCGTCTATCTTGGGACTAGTTCCGGCTATCGGGCCGTGAACCCCGCCGATGGAAGCCAGATTTGGTCCTTTTCTCCTGTGGATGGAGAGGCCGATTCCACCCCCACTCTGGGCGCCGGGGGAAGCGTCTATCTCACCTCCAACACTAACGAGATCTACGCCCTCAACCCGGATGGAACTCTGGCCTGGACCTTCACCGCTGAGGAGGAGGACGAACGGGAGGTTCATTTCAGTTCGCCCATCACCCTCGACGGTGCGCGGGTCCTATACGCGGGAACTCGTGAGGGAGAACTGTTCGCCGTGAATCCGGATGGAAGCTTGCGCTGGCGCTTCTCCTTGCCGGAGGGGGGTATGGTTCTTGTCGGGCCAGCTGTCGGCCCTGATGGCACTCTATATGTGGGAGGTGGCAGCAACCTCTACGCGATCGGGCAATAGGGGCCATTGATCAACCCGCTCTATCGGAAGCCCAGCGATTCCACTTTGGAGACCCTGTGGAGTGACAACCGCGCTGCGACTGTGCTACTGTTGCGCCTTACGAATGCCCGAACGTGCTCATCAAGGCAAGTCAGCTGCGAAAGGAGCGACTTAGATGCGCCATACCGGCTCTTTCGGTTGGACCTATTTGCTTGCCGCCCTGCTTGGAGCAATTGGGGGTGGCCTCGTCGTGGCACTCGCTACAAGGGCCTTTCCCAAGATGATGTCCGAAATGATGGCGGGGATGATGCAGAACATGATGGCTCAGATGGGGGAGGGTGGCTGCGACCCCGCGGAGATGTGACTGGGCATGATGGAGGGCTTCGGCGAAGCCCAAGACTAGCCCCTGGGGAGCGCTCACGCAGAATGGGGAGGTGAGAGATGAAAAGACCGACGCTACTGCTGGTGTTGCTGGTCTGTGCCGCTTCCGTTGTGAGTGGCTGCAAGCTGGGTCCGGCTCCTACGGCACCTGCTGACACGCCGACTCCTCGCGACCTAACACCGACACACGTGCCTGCGACACCCACCCTTCCCACGCCCACACCGACGCCGGTGCCGCCGACGACCACTGCCCCAGTGGTCTCGGCCACCAACACGCCCTCGCCTGAACTGGCTCCGAGTGCCACTCCGGTCCCTACCAGCCCTCAAGAACGGTGGCAGGTGCGTACGCTGCTGGCAGGCCCCGGTGAGCCTGGCCGCCTCTACGCTCTCATCGGAGACCTACCCGCGGGCTTTGATGGCGCCAGGACCCCCTGGTTTCTCATCAGCGATGATTACGGCGAGAATTGGTCGGACTTCCCTGGCGGACTGCCTGCCCAGGAGTGCGTGCGCAACGTCAACCTGGACTATGCCACGCCTGATGCCCTCTATGCCAGCACCTGCCAGGGATTGTACCGTTGGTCCGGCAGCGAGTGGACGCTCATCGCGCCGCAGGAGACGAGGATGGTGGCCGTTGTCTATGGGAAACCAGAAGTCATTTGGGCGGCGAACTTCCGTCCCCGTGCTGGCGCTGTGATTCGTAGTAGCGACGGCGGGGCATCGTGGACCGCGGCCGCCGACGGACTGGTCCATTTCAACGGTGTAGCCAACGTGGCTATAGACCCTCGTGATTCCAATGCCCTGTACGGCGTCATCATGCCCAAGTACGCCGGCAGTTACCTACGCCGCGGCACGGGCGGCGGGCAGTGGAAGACCATGCCCACACCCCTTGACAACAGTCAGATCGGTGTCGGGATGACGATAGACGGCGCGAACGGGGCGTTGTACGTGGTGGTGAAGGTTCCCTCACATCAACTCTGGCGGAGCATCAACCCCAATATGCCCGACGTGGATGAGGTGCAATGGGAACTGGTGCATGACTTCGGACGGGACGTGCAAGTGGAGCTCTTGGCCTCGGGTTGGAGTCCAGGGGGACTGGCGCTCTACGCCAACCTGTCGCCGCTGGACTGGCAGGATGCAAGTTACGCGCTGGTGGGTGACCCAGTACTACACCGGTCGCTCGATGGTGGGCGGACTTGGACGCCGCTGCTGCTGCCTGTGTTACCCACGTGACCTCAGCCATCCTGTCCGGCTGTGCGAAGCAAGGGCTTGAATCCGAACGCATCTCACAATCAACGTGCTTTGGAAGAGCAGGAGCCGACTGCTGCGGAACCAACTCAGGCGCGGGGACGTCTTGTACTTGAAGGCAGGTCGCCATCTCCGGGCTGCGGGCCGATGGGAAGCTGGCGTTGACCATAACGCCAGAGCAGCTAGAAGGTCCCTGTGCACCAAATAGCCGGGTGGCTGACCGAGATTGGAGGAGTGAAGATGCGCAAGGAGTTCAAACGGATCGGAATCTTGCTGGTCAACATCGTGCTGTTCATGGGCCTTCTGGGGCTACTGGCTGCATATCTGGCGGTCGTCGTTGACCTGCCCTCGAGAGTCTACACGGTGGCCCAACGGGAGTATCTCAGTTACAACTACGGGCGCAGCATCACCCAAGCCGCGCCGACGTTGGCCATCATGGAAACCGAGGAACAGGTCGAAGCGGCGATCCTGGCGCCACGGGAGAGCCGCGTGCGAGCCACCCTCGATGCCCGGTACGAAGAGGGAGAGGGGGTTAGT
The DNA here is from genome assembly GCA_005223035.1 of Chloroflexi bacterium B3_Chlor. GTDB lineage: Bacteria > Chloroflexota > Anaerolineae > UBA7937 > B3-Chlor > B3-Chlor. The sequence goes on along the minus strand of NJBK01000057.1, from coordinate 3,692 downwards.
GTCACAGTCTACGATCTGGAGTTCTCTAGCGAGTACATCCTGGCCTATCCTGGTTCGGAGGTCAGTGCCGCCGTTACACTATTCTTCCCCTTTCCCAGCAATCTGGAAACTCTGCACAAAGTGAGCTTCCTGGTGGATGGCGAAGAACCGCCTGAGGCCCAGTATACCCTACAGGGCATTGGGTGGCAGACCGAGATGGAGGCTGGTGAGGAACACCAGATCGCGATCAGCTACCGGGCCGACGGCGCGAACAGCTTCAGGTACGGCGTGGCTCAAGGCCAGCGCTCCGACGTGCTCGACGTCACTGTCACAGTGTTGGGCCTCGAGGGGAGTGAAGTCTCCAGGACTTCTCTGCCCACCACCGGGAGGGACGTCGTAGACCGCGGCGAGACCTTCACCTGGGACTATTCCGGCCTGATCGCCAATCGTGATATCCGGCTCACTCTACCGAGTCGTCTGAGCTTTGCGCAGCGCGTCGCGCAGTTGCAGGGTGATTTCAGCCGCATGGCGGTGTTGGCCCCTTTCCTGGTCGGCTTGTTTCTCGCCTCGTTGGCTGCGCTCCTTCGCCTGGGTGATGTGCGCCTGGGGCTCGAGAGCTACCTGCTCATGGGCTGTGGCCTGGCCCTCTTCTACCCGCTCCTCACCTTCTTGAGCGGAGTGATGGATGTGGTGCCGGCGGCCACCATGGCATTCCTCATCGTCAGCGGCCTGGTGCTGGCGTTCCTTGCCCTCGTCTCTGGGTGGCGACGAATCTGGTGGCGAGGTGGGTTGCTTCTGGTTGTCTTCTTGGGCATCTTCTCGCTGGGTATGCTCACCCCTTGGCGGGGGCTGTTGCTGACCGGAGGTGGCTTGTTGCTGCTCGGGACCTTCATGGTGGCCTATGCGCGCCAGCCGAGGGTTACGGAACCCGAACCTGTGTCCGCTGAGGCGCCAGATCCCGAGCCTGTGCTGGAGACGTCGCCCGCTGAGGCGGCGCCCGAGCCCATGAGCCGTCACTGCCCCCACTGCGGCCGTGCGCTCGCCGAGGATCACCAATTCTGCCCCGGCTGCGGCCGCGACATCCGCGACTTCCGCACCTGTGCCAAGTGTGGGCATGAGCAGTTCGTCTCGCCGGAACTCGAACCGGTCCACTGTGTGCGCTGCGGGAAGCTGCTTAGGTGAACTGGCGTGCGAGAGTGTGACTGTGCTGAGAACCAGTGTCGCCTTTGAGGTGATTGCCCACCGCGGCGCTCCCGTGGGAGTGCCGGAGAACACCGTACCTGCCTTTCAGCGTGCCCTGGGGTTGGGTGCGGACGGCATCGAGCTCGATGTCCGATTGACAAGGGACGGGGTGCCGGTCGTCTTTCACTACTTCTATCTGGATGAAGGAACCACCCTCTCCGGTCCCATTTTCGAACATACATTGGATCAACTGAGGCGTGGGGAGGTCTTGGGTAGCGGCGGCGAGTCCGTCGAGCCATACAGAATCCCAACACTCGCCGAAGTCCTGGAGACATTTGGAGGGCGGATAGGATTGGAGATCGAGATCAAGGGGCCGGAACCGGAATCCCCCGAGGCTGTTGCATCGCTGCTTCACCGCTTCAGACATCTATGGGAGACGATCGAGGCTACCTCTTACGAACCTGCGTTGCTGGCCGACATTGGGGAACGGTGCCCCGGACTGGCGACGGACCTACTCTTCCCGCGGTCCGAGGACTGGATGGGGTTGGATGTGATCGCATACCTGGCGATACATCGCGCCAGGCTTGCTCGCGCCAGGGCTGTACACCTGCACCCGACTCAGCTTTCACCCGAGGTTGTTTCCACAGTTCGCTCATCTGGGATAGAGGTGCACTCCTGGGACGCAAACGGCATGGAATCGCTGCGCACTGTTGCGGAGCTGGGCATACCCAAGTTCGACACCGATGAACTTCAACAAGCTCTCGATTTCCGTCAGCGCTTGGAAACCTAGCCGAACGCATGGGGAGGCGAGATACTGCTTGGACTGGCAGAGGCGTTAGAGTCCTTGAGTAAGGGATCGAAGGAGCGATGCGCATAGACCAACTTCATCGCCCTCTGTAGATTGCTTCAGATCGAAGACCCGGAAGGCGCTTGACTGCATCTGTCCGTAGGGGCACGGCATGCCGTGCCCCTACGCTGTTTGCGGTAAAGAGCTTGCCTTGCCCGGAGCAGTTGGGCTAAGTATAATAGGTCCGCTACGACAGCTTCCAAGAACGCGGTGCCAAAGGGAGGTAACGAATAATGAGGGTACGTGTCTGCTGCGTCTGCCACAGGCCTCTCGAGGACGGGGCAAGGACCATCGGCAGACGCTGCTATTGTGATGGCCATTATGCCAACGTGACTCGTGAACGAGACCATTTCTGGCAGACGGGATGGGTTTTGGTGGCGGCGCTCATCGGCTTCGTGCTGCTGGTGGTGGGCATAGATAGCTTTGCACAACCGACCCTGGAGGGCCGGCTGATCCTCGTGATCGGCATGGTCATGGCGCTGGTACCGGCGGTGATGTGGCTGATCTTCTTCTACCTCCAGGATCGGCTGGAACCGGAACCCAAGCGCTATGTAGTCGAGAATGACCCCTCCCAGGTGGATCTGGGAACCTTCCGACTCGCCAGTCAGCAATAGCCTCACCCATCGATAGCAGTAGCACTTCTAGCAGATGGCGGGAGTGCAACCCTCGCCACAACCCGCAGGGCTGGCAATCCAGGGTCAACGTGAACGATCCTGCGCGGTTGCGCTAAGGACACTCGAGTGAGAAAGGAGGAGTGCCTGAGATGTTCATCGTCCACGTCCACGTGCACGTCAAACCGGAATCTGTGGAAGCTTTTCGGCAGGCAACACTGGAAAATGCCCGCAATAGCGTGCAGGAGCCAGGGGTTGCCCGCTTCGACGTGATTCAGCAGTTGGACGATCCGACGCGCTTCGTGCTGGTGGAGGTCTACCGGACACCTGAGGACCCGGCCAAGCACAAAGAGACGGCTCACTACCAGACCTGGCGAGACACCGTGGCGGACATGATGGCCGAACCCCGGAGTAGCGTGAAGTACGCCAACGTCTTTCCCGATGAGCCGGGTTGGGGATGAGGTGAACGTTCGTGAGAGGTTCGTAGTGAGGGGTTCAGCCCTTCAGATGCGCTGAAGCGCACACTACAAACCAATGCGCGATGATCAGGGGTGAGGAGGAGCGGATGCGCTTCGAGTTTGCGACCGCTGTGCGCATACTTTTCGGGGCGGGCACGTTGCGTGAGGTTGGACCAATCGCGTCGGAGATGGGAAGCCGGGCCCTGGTAGTGACGGGCCACACGGCTGACCGCGCGGTAGACCTGGTCGACGCCCTAGGCGAACATGGGATTGAGACTGTTGCCTTCAGCGTGGCCGGTGAGCCGACTGTCGAGGTGGCCCGGGTAGCCACCAAGCGTGCTCTTGAGGGGGACTGCGACCTGATCATAGGTGTCGGAGGCGGGAGCGCCCTGGATACAGGCAAGGCGGCGGCCGCACTGTTGACCAACGGTGGCGATCCCCTCGACTATCTGGAAGTCATCGGCCGTGGGCAGGCCCTCACTGAGCCTTCCGTACCGTACATCGCCATCCCGACGACGGCGGGCACCGGCAGCGAGGTCACCCGCAACGCCGTGCTTGCTTCGCCCGAGCACCGCGTGAAGGTCAGCCTGCGTAGTCCTCTGATGCTGCCGCGCC
>NJBK01000030.1 GCA_005223035.1 Chloroflexi bacterium B3_Chlor | reverse complement strand
GTGCAACGCGTATCAACCGACACCCTTCACCGTGAACGTGACGGACGGACAACTGAACATCGACCTGGGACCAACCGTCGACGAAGGCATTATCAGCGGCATCGAGGTGCTGTTCAGCGCGTATCCTCCTACGCCAACGCCCGTACAGACCCCTACGTTCACCCCCACAAACACGCCAACGCCCACCTTCACCCCTGTGGCGCCTCCGGACCTGACAATATGGGGCGCGCCGGGGATGGACCCTGGACACCAGACGGTCCCTGATAACCAGACCGTGCCCCCCCTACCTACGCCTGAGTGGGCAGCGCCCGCCTGGACCCCGGTGGCTATCACCACCGACGTTTTCAACGATTCTACTGGTCCGTGCAACGAGTTCTTCTGGACCGATCTCTACGTTTACACCGACACTGCCGAGGCTCCGCTGCCCAATGAGGCGGGTGTGGCCTGGCAAGGGCTAGGCGGGTTGGGCCCCAACACCGGCACCACCATCACTTTCACCCATAGCTTTACCGCCAGCGGCATACACTATCTCTACACGCAAGCCGACAGCTTCCAGTTCGTTCAGGAATCGAACGAGAACAACAACGTGAGCGAGCCGCTGACGGTGACGATCTACTATGCTGGGCCAATACCGACTCCCACCTACACGGCCACGCCAGACCCCACCTGCGGCTCTATCAGCGGCACTGCGTGGGCCTGGATTGGCGGCCAGCGTGTGGTGCCCACAGAGCGAGTTGATGTGTCCCTGTACTTTGGCACTACCTGGATTGAGACGACTCAGACCGGTGCTGAGGGGCGATACCGTTTCGACTGCGTCGCAGAAGGAAGCGGCTATACGGCGATCGGCACCCTGGAGGCTTCCGACGGCACTCTGTATCGGGGGAGTGAGATCGGCATTGGGGTGTTGGCCGGTCAGGAAACCAGCAACATTGACATCACCATGTACGAGTTATAGAGAAGCTTCCTGAGGAGAGTATCATTGCGCCGCTTCTTCTGCTTGAGCTTCGCAATCCTAGGCACCTGCGTCGTCATGCTCGGCGCGACCCTTCTGGCGCAGGCCAGCAGTCTGTCCAGGGTTGGTGTCTGGTGGACCCCACAGGAGGTCTCCCAGAGCGATAACAAGGAATCTAGAGGGCCTGACATAGCGGTGGACGATGGTGGGTACCTTCATCTGATCTGGATGGACGATACTCCGGGACAATTTGAGCCGTGTTACGTTGAATCCGAGAATCAGGGCAGCAGTTGGTCCGATGTCGAGCCCGTTCCCACAACTTCCGACTCTTCCCAGGGGGCGTTGGCCGTCGGGAGTGGCGACACTTTGCACGCCTGTTGGTGGGAGCGCACAGCGTATCCCGTCAGTTATACGTTGCTGTACGCTCGGAGGACTGCCGGGGCATGGGGCGTCGAGGGGACCGTAGTGGTGACCGACAGTGACCTCAAGAAGCCTTCAATCGCAGAGGCTGGCAACTACGTTCATGTCGTCTGGTCCAACAAGCTGCAGCCGCATTATGACCTCTACTACAGTCGAAAGCTTGTGAATGGTAACGAATGGCTTACCCCCACAGTGATCGCTGACACATCTTCCAGCTCTCTATACGGGAGAATGGCCGCGGACACGAACGGGAACCTGCATCTGGTCTGGCACGAGAACACGTCACCCAATGAGGTCATGTATATCTCCGCCACCGTTGACGCAGTCCAAACTACCTGGTTCTCGCCCATCACCGTATCAGCTGATCTCAGCCTAGATGCGAGCACCCCTGACATCGTCCTCGGCGACGGCCTGGTGCACATAGCCTTCGGCGTCGACGTGGCCGACCAGGACTATACCTATGACGTCTACTATGCAAAATTCCCCATCAGCAATACTGACACTATGTCACCTAGCGTCTTGCCCAACAGCACGGTTCGCGTCTCGCGGGAGCTACCGACCTACGCCGGCCCGTCCGTAGCCTTGGATGACCAGGACAGAGTGCACGTGGTATGGAACGGCGTGACCGGCACGGACACTTGGGACCGCATCTACTATGCGGTATCCGAAGATCAAGGCGCGTCATGGTCGCAGCCAATCGCCATCTCCCGTGACGATGAGTGGCCGGACGGCTTCCCTACCATCGCCACATACGGAACCCTCGCCCACGTCGCGTGGCAGCAAAAGGGGACCGGCTATGACCACGACATCTACTATTCCCACAGCCTTCCATATATGAAACTTTTTCCGCTTGCGCTCAAGGACTACTCGTGAGGATGATTTGAAATTAAGGTACTTGATTATCGCCCTTGGGTTGCTGGTGGTAGTCGTCTATGGCGCCCTCCTCGTCGTGGTAACGGGGGTGCTCAGGACCGGCACCTCCGCCAAGCCAGGCTTCACTGCCAAGGAAGCATATCCTGGTGCTCTCAAGGCCGCTCAGGCCTGGCAAGGGGATGCCCAGTTGGTCAGTGCCAATGCCAGTTGGAGGGACCTGAAGGCGGAAGAACTCTTGGAGGAAGAGGTGAGTTGGGGTTTCACCTTCTTCTCGCCCCAAACGCGGAGCATAAGGATCTTTGCAGTGACCCCGGCGGGTGCCCAAGGAGTGGAGAGTATTGACGTCACTCCCCAGACCAGAGTGGTTGATGCTGGACTGTGGGAGGTGGACAGTGCAGAGGTTCTCACTCTGTTTCTCGATCACGGCGGCCGGGATTTCCTGAACCAGAACCCGGGCGCTACCGTGAGCCTCCGTCTCGGCCCCGGGGAGGGCGATGAACCATTGGTCTGGCTCGCCTTCGGTATCTCAGGCACAGACAGGAGCACCCTGACAGTTCAGGTGGATCCCGGTAACGGCGAGGTGAAAGCTGAGGCTCCATAGCGTAGTGATAGAAGCCGACATGTCTCATACGTCATTCGAGGGAGGTGCGAGGTGATAGACAGAATCCTGAGACGTCAGCAAGAGGGGCAAAGTATGATCGAGGTTGCCTTCGCTTTGCCGATGTTGCTCATGCTGGTGGTAGCGATCGTGGAGCTGGGCTTCGCCCTGAACGCCTACAATCAAACCATCAACGCGGCGCGAGAAGGAGCACGCTTCGGCTCCCTCGGCGGCTCGGACACAGCCGTCAGCTCCATCGTCGAGGGGGCTGCTTCCTACCTGATTCAATACAGCGAGTCCAATTCAGACCTGTACGTGGTGCGGGCAGAACTCACGGGCACGGCACCGAACTGCAGTGTTATCACAGACACCTTCAGCTGCGGACAGGTATGGAACAACCTCGATCTAGACACCAGCTGTGTTTCTGGGCCCGAGATACTATCTCGGCTGGAGCCCCAGGGCATCGTGAACTGCGACCTGAAGGTGGTCGCAGTGGATCTCTACTACCGTTCCTCCTCTCTTCTGCGACTGCCGCTCGTGAAGCAGTTGAGCGAAGCAGTGCCGATGAGAAGTCTGACGCTGATGCGCGTGGAGACCCCTCGACCCCTATCTGGCGTCTGCAACGCGTACCCCATAGCGATACACAGATCTCTCCTGGCCGGCAAGCCTAAAAACTACCCAATAAATGACATCCTAAACGGGACCGGCGATGGGAATTTCGGATGGCTTCGCTGGCCGAATGACACAAGCGGTGGTAGTGCGGTGGCCCTGGAGGACGCGTTGACTCGACCGACCACCGATGAGTTCCAGAACGCTAATGACCCCGATGACACGCACCTCAGCGTGGGAGACTGGATCTGGGCCAATTCGGGGCTGAGCCCCAGCTCGGGTACGGAGCAGGCCCTCGACGCTTTGATCAACAAGGGGTGGATCCGCGTCGTCGTCTTCGATGAGCACGCTGAGGAAGGAGGCGTCAAGGGCAAGTACCATGCAGACAACTTCGCGATAGTGAAGCTAACGGACTACCACTTGCCCTCCCGGAACAGCATCTCCATCGAGTTCATCGGCATGGATTCGACGGGCTGCATCGAATAGTGCACGCAGCCTTGCCTTGGTGGAGGCTGCAAGAGCCAGAGCACGGCTCAGCGGGGGGTAGAGGTGAAGAATAGGCTTAAGCAATGGAGAGAGAAGCTCTTCTTGCAGGATGAGCAGGGCCAGGCTATCGTGATCATAGCCTTTGCCGTCATCGGGCTCATCCTATTCGCAGGGCTGGCTCTCGATGCAGCCACTGTCTATGCCGGGCAAAGCAGGCTCAAGCGCGCGCTGGACGCCGCTGCTCTGGCTGGAGTTGTGGAACTGCCCAATGAGGACGCTGCTGTCGCACGCACCAAGCAGTTCATGCTGGCCAATGGGTTCGATACGGCTGATACCGAGTCGGTACCGCTATTCGACTACGGCCGCATCCAAAGTACTGAATATATGCAGTGGGCTGTGACCGCCACTCATCGCGTGCCCTTGAATTTCCTGCCGCTGATCAACTTCGACTACGCGGAGGTAACCGAGGTGGCGGTGGCGGAATACAGGGTCATGGTGGACATCTACACCACGCAGACCGGCGGAAGAGGGATTGTCGGGCCGGTCAATCTGTCCAACTGGGGCAGATGGTCCAATCCCAAGTGGGGTGACGCCTTCACACCCCAATGCTGGACTTGCGACGGTGACTGTCCTGACGACCTTCCTACAGATGTGCAGGGCAACGTTACTGACTGTCCAGCCGGTTCCAAGAGTCCTGAGACTCCTGGCGGTTTCAACCCCGATCACGCTGAGCTGTACAACGAATTCGGCCAGGGCTACCCCTTCCGTATCCACATCCCCCCCGCCTACGACTCGAATGAGGTCCAGATCGAACTCCTTGATCCCGATGGGTACAATCAATCCCTTCAAGGCTCGGTCACAATCTCGTGCACGATGCAGGGTGATACCGAGACCAGGACAGATTGCGGCGACCAGCGAGATGCCTGTCTGCTAGACACCTGCGACGAAGACGAAGACATAAACGATTACTGGTTCATGCGCATAGATGAGAATCGCTGCTTCACGGATACCGGCGGTGGCCGCTGTGGTCCTGCCTACTCGGAAGACCACAACACGCAAACGGAATATCGGTTGTATTATCACAGGCAGCTCGCAGACCAGTCTATCATCAGAGAACAGATCGGTACTACTTACGTCGGTTGGGCCACGGAGGCGGACGACCTCGCGGACGATGGTCTCAGCACAGACATGGAGTGGATCGTGGCCTGGACGGTGGACGTCGACTGCGACGACGGGTCTTGCGATGTCCCGAATATCGTGGTAAATGAGGATGACTCCCGCAGTCTCTATCTGGAGGTTGACGGAGTCACCGGCTCAAGCGAGAACGGCTTCGACCTCTGGGCCGGCCCGCCGCCTCCCATCACAGAAACCATTCCCTCCAACGTAAACGATCGCAACCTTCACCTTCTATGGAATCCCAACTACCACGACTCGGGTGGAATCGTGACTTTTGGCTCCGGGTACTTGCCCCTCAACACCAACGTGACCGGCCCGGTCACGATGACTTTCGCCTTTGTCCCGCCGGAGGCGTCCGGGATTGCGATCAACCTATTCCACTTCAACAACGACTCTGGCTCCCTGGGGCAGCAGATCGACTACTACCTCGAGGGAGTATCGGACTGGCATCACGTGGGCACGCTGTCCCTCAAGGGGACCTGGAGTACAAGCGATGACTATCTATATCAGCCTCCAGGTAGCCGTGACCACGACGGTGTCACCTTGCCGGACGAATTCTACGGGGGGTACCTGATAGCAGAATATCAGACCGGCTTCCTGGACACCTCCAGTTGGCGCATTGAGTACGAAGGCATCGTGGGCGACATGTTTGTACGTCTGATCCAGTAGCCCGGGATCGGATCGCGCCGCGAGTATTTCCTTTTCGGTCGAGAGAGTCTTGCCTAGTTCGTGATTTGGCAGTATAATATAACAAAGTTCACCGCCCGGAGGGGGGATCAGGACGGTTAGTCGTCAAGCCCTAGGAGGAAGAGATGCGACGTGGTAGTACGATACTGACCATAGTGGGGGTGCTGCTAGCCCTGACCACTGCCGTTATCGCCTATGTAGTCTTGGTCAGGGGCCCAGGGCCAGAACCGCCCTCTCCCACCCCCACGCCTGAAGCAAAGGTCGCAGTCGTGATTGCACTCCAGGATATCCCTGCCTACACCGACATCCCTGCTGAGGCTGTAGGAACTCAAGAAATCGCGGAGTCCAAACTGACCAACCACCTGCTGGCTCCTGAGGCGGTGGTTGGACGGAGAGCCGCCAGGACGATTCTGCGTGGCTCCTTCATCATGTCAGACTGGATAGTTGACCCTCAGGCCGTGGTGCAGGAAGGGAAAAACGCCTCCCTGAACATCACCCCCGATAGGGAAGGCCGGAGCAGGGTGGCAATGGCCTTTGAGACGACAGAGCTGCGCGGGGTCGCCGGAGCGATCCAGAACGGCGACTCCGTGGATATTCTCATCTCCTACCAACTCGTGGACACGGAGCAGGAGCTGCCTGAGCCGCTCGCTCCCGCGGTCGAGGGGTGTCCCGCGCCGTGCCCAGAGCTAACCGGTGTCTTGTTGGCTCAGCTGCTCTTGCAGGACGTCGAGGTCTATCGCGTGGGGCCCTGGCTCATCCCCACTCCCACCCCAGTCCCAGAAGGGGAAGGGGAAGGGGAAGGGGAGGAGGCGAGGGAAGCACAACCCATCCGGAGCAAGACGCTGACGCTGCTCTTGACGCAACAGAACGCCCTGGTTCTGAAGTTCGCCCGTGAGAGCGGCGCTTCGATAGACCTAGTGCTGCGCGGCCGGGACGACTATGAGCAAGTGCGCACGGAAACCGTCAGCCTTCAGTACCTCGTGGCTCGTTTTGAGATCACGGTGCCCCCAGCACCGTCGAGGTACGTCACAGCGCCGAGGGGTGAGTAGCTAGGACAACCGTACGCGAGTGGCTTGACATCGTTTCTGACAGCGAGATGACCCTGATGATTGAACAAGTGGAGAGTAAGATACACGTTCTGATAGTGGATGACATCCCCGAGACGAGGGAGAACGTTCGCAAGTTGCTCTACTTCGAGAAAGACATCGACGTAGTGGGTGCTGCGGCGAGCGGATACGAAGGCATCGAGATGGCCAAGGATCTGCGACCGGACATAGTCCTCATGGACATCAACATGCCAGACATAGATGGCATCTCCGCGACTGAGTCCATCTCCCAATCGGTGCCAGACGTTCAAATAATCATGATGTCGGTGCAAGGCGAGACAGACTACTTGCGTCGCTCGATGCTTGCCGGGGCCAGGGAGTTTCTGGTGAAGCCTTTTTCTGCCGACGACCTGATAGCGAGCATTCGTCGTGTCTACCAGTTGAAGCCCAAGACGGCACCAGTTCAGCCAGAGACACTGCGTCCCCAACCGGCGGTGTCCGCACGAGGTCAGCAGGCCGAGATCAGAGTAAGGGAAGGTGAGATCGTCGCCGTCTACAGCCCCAAGGGTGGGAGCGGTTGCAGCACCATAGCCACCAACCTGGCCCTCGCTCTCAAGGAGAAGGATGAAACAGTGGTCCTTGTGGATGGTGATCTGCAATTCGGAGACGTAGCGGTACTCCTGAACCTGCAGGCCAACAGGACCATCAGTGATCTCGTCCATCACACAGACACCCTCGACGCGGACTTCTTGTCGGACGTCCTGCTAGCTCACCCCTCAGGCATGAAGACCTTGCTGGCCCCGCCAAGGCCCGATGTGGCGGAGATGGTCACCGCAGACGATATGAGAGCGATTCTCAGGAATCTCATGCTGCTCTATGACTATGCCATCGTCGACACCGCGTCCTACCTGGATGACGTTGTCCTGACTATACTGGAGATCTCCGACTGGATTCTTCTGGTGATGACTCCAGACATACCGACCATAAAGAACGTAAGACTGTTTCTTGAAGCGCTGGATGCCCTGGACTACATCGGCAAGACTAAGCTGGTCGTGAACAAGATTGGCCGCAAGGACGGCATAACCGAAAAGGATATCGCGGCCCATATCAAACACCCTGTTTGGGCCACCGTACCCAGGGATAACGGCACCGTCAGCGCTGCCGCCAACCAAGGGATACCCGTGGTCATCAGCAGCCACAAGTCCGCCGTTGCCAAGAGCATCACACGGGTGGCCGACCTGTTGCGGGCGGAGACCGCGAAGGAGGCAGAAAGGCCGCGCGACAAGGCCGCGAAGCTGGCCGCAAAGACCACGACTGGAAAACTGCTGGGCAGCATATTTGGCTAGTTGATGGACACGAAGCGCATGATTATGAGCCCGAGGAGGCGAACCTGAATGTCCCTCTTGAAACGGATAGAGAAAACCCAGAAGCCTGACAATGAAATCGGTACCACGAAGCTGGAAGAGCTGAGATTGAAACGTCGGCCTGCCAGTCCTGCCCGAGACACGTTCTCCGAGTTGAAGAACCGGGTTCAGAAGAAAGTCATTGCCGAACTGGATCCGCGGATGGACCTCTCCTTGACAGCCGAGGTGCGTTCTGTCATTGAAGAGATGTTCAGCACCGTACTGGCCGAGGAGAACGCCATCCTCAGCCGCACCGAACGGAATGTCCTTCTTGAACAGATCGTGGCGGAGATCATGGGGCTCGGTCCCCTTGAACCGTTGCTCAACGATGAAACGATTACCGAGATCATGGTCAACGGTTCTGACAAGATATACGTCGAGCGCGAAGGGAAGATCGAGAAGACGTCCTACAAGTTTGAGAGCGACGAGCATGTGATGCGCATCATAGACCGGATCGTGGCCCCTCTAGGACGGCGAGTCGATGAGAGTCAACCCTACGTTGACGCACGCCTGCCGGACGGGTCGCGCGTCAACGTGGTCATTCCACCGCTCGCCATCCAGGGACCGATCATCACCATTCGACTGTTTTCCAAGGTACCATACAGTATGGAAGACCTGATAGGTTTTGGAACGTTGACCCCTGAGATTGCCGAGTTCTTGGAAATCTGTGTAAAGTCGAGACTCAACACCGTCATCTCAGGCGGCACGGGCTCCGGGAAAACGACTACTCTCAACGTGCTTTCCGGCTATATCCCCAGCGATGAACGGATTGTCACTATCGAGAATGCCGCGGAACTCCAGTTGCAGCAGGAACACATCATATCGCTGGAATCTCGGATGCCCAACATCGAGGGCAAAGGTGAGGTCACAATTCGAGATCTAGTGGTGAACTCACTGCGAATGCGGCCTGATCGGATAGTGGTGGGTGAGGTGCGTTCCGGTGAGGCCTTGGACATGCTGCAGGCCATGAACACTGGCCACGATGGCAGTCTCACGACCTGCCACTCCAATAGCCCTCGCGATACGCTGGCTCGCCTGGAAACCATGGTCCTTATGGCGGGCACGGACCTACCCCACCGCGCTATCCGCGAGCAAATCGCGGCCGCCCTTCACCTCGTCGTTCACCAAGAACGGCTCAGGGATGGCTCGCGTAGATTAGTCAGCATCACCGAAGTGCAAGGCATGGAAGGCAACATCATCGTGCTGCAGGACCTGTTCACCTTCGAGCAAACAGGTTTCGACGATGGACGCATAGTGGGCCATTTGCGCCCCACAGGAGTTCGACCCAAGTTCACGGAACTCATCGACGCAGCAGGTTATCATCTGGGTGCTGAGATCTTTGGCTACGATCAGCGAGGCCGTTTTAGGGGATAGAGGGAGGTATCGCAATTGGACCCCATGGTCTTAGTCTTGCCTCTACTCGCCGGAGGTTCCATTCTGACTCTATTCCTGGGGTTGTCACGGGTGATTAGGTCCCGCTCACGGGTCATCACTCGCCTGGGAGATGTCACGGCCGCTGTATCCGAAGAAGCACCAAAGAAACGCGAAGAGGGCGACCGACCCATCCCAGAAGTGGTGGTGAGTTTGGATCGTGCCCTCGCCCGGCAGAGCTTCGCCAAGAGGGTAGCCACAGATCTAGCGCGGGCCAACTTGAAGCTGACTGTGGCCGAGTTCGTGCTGCTCACTCTGGGGATTATAGCTGCCGGCGCGATAATGGGCGCCTTTCTAGTGCGCCAGCTCTGGATCATAGGAGCAGTCGCCGGTGCAGTGTTGGGCTTCATCGCTCCCCGCATCTATCTGAGAGTGACTCAGGGCAGACGCCTCAATGCCTTCAACGATCAGTTAGGTGATACAATCACGCTGTTGGCGAACTCCCTGCGCTCCGGCTACAGCCTACTGCAGTCCATGGAAATGGTGGCTAGAGAGTTGCCTCCCCCGATGTCCGAGGAGTTCGGACGGGTGACCCGAGAAATCGGGCTGGGTGTGTCCAATCAGGAAGCGCTGAACAACCTCCTCAGGCGCATCACCAGCGACGACCTGGATATGATGATAACCGCAATCAACATCCACCATGAGGTGGGTGGGAATCTATCAGAGATCCTCGACACCATTGGGCACACGATACGAGAGAGGGTGCGGATCAAAGGGGAGATTAGGACTCTGACCTCCATGGCCAGATACTCTGGCTACATTGTGACCATACTGCCCGTGGCTGTAGCAGGGCTGCTGTTCGTCATGAGCAATGAGTACATGTCCAAACTGTGGCAAGATCCATGCGGCCTTCAAATGATCGGTATTGCCGCGGTCGGCATGTTTCTCGGCTGGATTGTCATCCGCCGCATAGTAAACATCGAGGTGTGAGCTTTCCGATTCTGGAACATCTGAGGAGACGGAGGAGATGTCAGACAGTGCGTTGCCCCTGTTGATCGCTCTGGGCATTGGAGGAAGCATTATCATTGTCTTCGTGGGCTTGGCGACCCGACGGCGACCTGACGTCGTGGAGGAGCGTCTGGGTGAGTTCGGCACACGGCAAGTCATGACTTTGGAACAAATCGAGCTTGCGGAACCCTTCTCGGAGCGAGTGATCAAACCCATTTTGCGGATGATTGCCAACATCTTCGCTCGTCTCGCTCCTCGGAGAAACATAGAGAACATCCAGCACAATCTTGACTTGGCCGGCAACCCTTACGCTTGGTCACCCGTTGAGTTCACAGGACTGAGACTGGTGGCAGCGATCCTCTGCGCAGTGCTTGCTCTGGCTCTAGCGTTCGTTTCCCGCTCCCCGTTGCGGAACCAGATTCTGGCTACGGTCGTCGGAGCCGCCTTCGGTTACTTCCTACCCACCATCTGGCTGACCATGAGGATTAGGAACCGCAAGGCAAACATCCTGAAGGCTCTGCCTGATGCCTTGGATCTTCTGACCATCAGCGTCGAAGCTGGCTTGGGCTTCGATGCTGCCCTGGCCAAGGTGACTGATAAGTGGGACAATGAACTGAGCAGGGCCTTTACGCGCGTTCTCGTTGAGATTCAGATGGGGACCGTACGGCGAGTAGCACTGCGATCGATGGCCGATCGGGCCGAGGTTACCGAGCTCACCAGCTTCGTGGCCGCCATAATCCAGGCGGATCAGCTGGGTGTGAGCCTAGCCAGAGTGTTGCACATCCAGTCTGAGCAGATGCGCATAAGGCGCCGCCAGAGAGCTGAGGAACTGGCCCACCAGGCCCCCGTCAAGATGATGATACCTTTGGTCTTCTTGGTCTTTCCGGCCCTCTTTGTTGTTCTGCTAGGGCCCTCTCTACCATCGCTTAGAACCGCCTTCTCTGGGGGGGGCTTCTAGGCGCCCGCCCGAACTCACTGCTTCGCCCGGACAGAGAATCTGGCCGATTTGCCCTCGCAGGGGCCGGGAGAGATGGCAGAGACCCACGACCTTCCCTGGCGGCGAGCCTTAGGGAGCACGTCCTTGGATCTACGACGGAGCTGGCAGGCAACGACTGAGGGCCTACTGAATCTGCTTTTCCCGCCTCGCTGCGTCGTCTGTCACCGGAGTGGCGACTTGATATGCTCCGCATGCCAGGATGAGATCGAGCTCATCCGGCCGCCGGTGTGCCCTATGTGTGGACAGGCAACTTCTGCACCTCGCCTCTGCCCCTCGTGCCGAAGAACTCCCCTGCAGATTGACGGGATACGTGCCGTGGCCTACCTTGAGGGGACGCTGAGAACGGCAATTCATCGCTTCAAGTACTCGAATACGCGTCCTTTGGCCGCTCCACTAGGCCGACTCGCAAGCGAATACCTGACGCACAATCACCTGCCCGCAGACGTCATCGTCCCCGTGCCTCTTCATCCCCAGCGCCTCAGAGAGCGGGGCTACAATCAAGCAACCCTCGTGGCCAACGAGATACACAAGGCGCTTGACATTCCCTTGATGGAGAATGTCCTTATCCGGGTCAAGAGCACCATCCCTCAGGTGGGCTTGAACGCCCTTGAGAGACGAGAGAACGTAGAGGGAGCCTTCCGGTGCACCGACAGCGGTCTCAAGGGACGCAGTGTCCTGCTGGTGGATGACGTCTGTACCACAGGAGCTACACTGGAGGCCTGCAGTATCGCTTTGCGACAAGCCGGCCTCCGCCTGGTGTGGGGGCTCGTACTGGCTCGGGAAAGCTGGCACCAACCATGAAAATGGATCGTCGGAGACGGAGGATCAGGATATGGAGCTGATCATAACTGGCAAGAACATGGAGATAAGCGACAGAGTACAGGAGTACGTCGATAAGAAGGCGGGCAGACTAGATCGGTATCTGCGTGGCATTGATGAGGCGTCGCTAGAACTGACTCGCGAGAGCGCGAAGAGCACGGAAGATCGGCACATAGCGCAGCTTACCGTCCGGGTAAAGGGCACTATCTTGCGTGCTGAGGAAAGGGCTGCAGACGTGTTCACAGCCTTCGACGCCGTAATGGACAAGATGTATCGCCAAATCATACGCTATAAGACGAGAAGGCGTGGGCGAGGTCGCGCCCGTGAAGAAGAACTCCAACCACCCATCGAGGAGTACGAGGAGGAAGCACCAAGGCAGATTGTCAGGACCAAGCGTTTCGTCGTTCTTCCCATGGACGATGAGGAGGCTGCGGAGCAGATGGAGCTTCTGGGTCACGACTTCTTTCTCTTCCTCAACGCCAGTACTGGGGACCTGAACGTCATTTATAGGCGCTGGGATGGCAACTACGGTCTGATCGAGCCGGACGTCCCGTGAGGATGGCAGGTATGATCCTCTTCGTTTGCACGGGCAATTTCTCCCGGTCTCCTATGGCAGAGGCGATACTGAAGGACTTGTTGGAGAGGGACGGGAAGGATAAGCTGTACCAGGTGCGCTCCGCTGGAACTTGGACCCGGGATGGGTTGAGCGCTTCCCCTCTCGCCCTTCAGGCGATGGAGGAACTAGGCGTTGACATCAGCGCTCACCGCACGCATCATCTGACTTCTCAGGACATCGACCAAGCAAGCCTGATCATCGTCATGACCCACGATCATAGGGAAGCATTGACGCTAGAATTCCCTCAAGCCAGGGACAGGATCTGGCTTCTCAGCGAGATGGCGGACAAGAGCCATGACGTTGTTGACCCTTCTGGCGGCCGCTCGTTGGACTCTCACCGGGCCTGCGCGCAAGAAATCAAGGAGCTACTTCACGAAGGGTACTTACGTATTCTGCAATTCACAGCAGGCGACACCAGCTGAACGCCTAGGCTCTTTGTAGACGCCGGAGCTTCCAGTATCTCACCATTTCGTAGTAGGCCATCAGCAAACTGAGAAGGAGTCCTCGCCAGCCGTCCTTGTACCCCTGCAACGTGACATACCGCCAACGGAATTGACGCAAGGGCTGAAGGATGAAGTTCTGCGGCCTGGCACGATGACCGCTCTCGAACAGGATGCGGGCTTCGAAATCAGTGTATCGGCCCTGTCTGACCCTGAACTCTCGTACCGAGTCATAGTTGTAGTGAATCAGCGGACTTTGGAGGTAACCCGCCTCACCGCCCAACTGAGCCGACTCGTGTACCTCACGCCGCTCATCGTAGCGTGCTTTAGCTCGCCGCAAGAGGCGTAGTTGGTGGTCGGGAAACCAGCCAGCATGCCGGATCCACTTGCCAAATATGTAGTTCCTTCTTGGCACCCACCAGCCATCAACACCTGCTTGCTCTACGACAAGCCGCACCTCCTCCGCCAGTTCGGGAGTGACCCGTTCGTCAGCATCAACGAAGAACACCCATTCCTTGGTCGCCAATCCCAAAGCCGCGTTCCTCTGAGCTGAGTAGTTCACGAAAGGTAGTTGACGGACCTCCGCGCCCTTGCTGTGAGCGATCTCCGTAGTCGCGTCGTCGCTAAAGGAGTCGAGAACCAGTAGCTCGTCCGCCCATTGCAGAGTCTCCAAGCAATCCCCGATGTTCGTTTCCTCGTTCCTGGTGAGAACCACGACAGATATCTCCGCCATCAGTTCCCTTCCCTCATGGACAAAGCCGCAGCGTGAGATGTCAGCCAACTGATGTCACGACAGCAACCGAACCTGACGGTATGCCTCCAAACGGTCCTCCAATGCGCCCCGATTCAGGCGACGTCGCCACAAGGCCCAGCGATCCCGCAGGCTTCGGTACGTCAGGCCCAAGAGGACAAGCCACCGAGCCACGCGCGTAAAAGACCGACTGTAATGCTTCTCGTAGAGCCGATATCGGCTTTTGTGTAGCTCCACGAACATCTGACTCTGAAACTGCTTGACGCTCTGGCCTACATAGTGAACGATCTCAGCGCGGGGGAAGCAGAAGATCTGCCATCGTGCACTCTTCATGCGCATACACCAATCAATCTCTTCACAGTACATAAAGAAACTCTCGTCAAGCATACCAACCTCTTCGATGACCCTTCGTCGCACCATCAATCCCGCTCCCAAAGGGTGATCGATGGGAAAAGGGTCCCCCGCGTCGTACAGAGCGCGGGGGTAGCGACCATTCAGACGGGAACTTGTGAGTCGATGATTGATGGGGAAAAAGTCAAAGAAGATCATCGGCAACGTGGGAAAAGTGAAAGCCGAGTGTTGAAAACGCCCATCTGGAAAGAGGAGCTTTGGTCCCACTACTCCCACCTCGGCATGTTCTTCCATAAACCTCACCATGCCTTCCAGGGCCCCCTCTGTGACCACCGTATCAGGGTTAAGGAGCATCACGTGCCGTCCGCTGCTCTGTCCAATGCCCTGGTTGCTGGCAGCGGCAAAACCACGGTTCTCTTCGTTGACGATGACACGCGCCTGGGGAAAAGAATCTTGCATCATTGCAATGCTGCCATCTATAGAGGCATTGTCAACCACAATCACTTCGTAATTCAACGGGGAACTCAAGGTTGAGAGGACAGAGCTCAGACACCCGCGCAAGAGCTCTCTAGTGTTGTAGCTGACGATGACAACGGCAAGGTCCATTTGGTGGCGCGGCACGCTCAGAAGCCAATCGAGATCTCAGTAGGGTCTTGACGATCATTGACTATGCGCACCTGCTCGTGAACCAGGCCTGCCCAATAGTAGGGGTTGATCTTCGGCGGTTCGTCAATGATCGTGATGTGGCCCACAACAGTGACGCGTTGACCGGGGAGCAGATACAGGTATCTCTGACCGTCGATTATTCTCTCCTCCAGATCCTCGTCTCTCCCCAGCTGCCAACGATAGGTGTACGGCCGCCCGTCTGTATTACCCTCGAAATCAACGCCCACGCGGAATATCCCCGGCTCCTCGTAGAACCCTAGAGTATTGAAATTCTCTCTGCTGGTGTAGGTAGTGCCCGAAGCGGGCCCCTTGGTGCGGATGGCTACTCCCCCGACGTTCTCCACCGTGACCGTAAGATGGAGGGTGCCGCCCAAGGGAACTACCGTGGGATAGAACTCCACCGTCTGGATCTCACCCAACGGAAGCCCTCCATCTTCGATGGTCAGAGGCGCCTCCTTCACCACGTGGTTTCCGGCCTGGTCAATCGCGACAGCCACAACGGTGTATTCGCCGTCTGCCGGTGGCGAAGCCCCAAGGTCGATTCCTCCATCGTAGTCATACTCCCACAGACCCGGTTCTAAGGCCACCTTACTGGGGCTCTCTTCCAGGTCAAACTGCTCCTCGTCCCACCTCGTCTTGGGCAATCCAACAGGATACCGGTCACCCTCCTTGTCTCGAAGATAGACCTCCACCTCAGCCTGCTCCAGAAGACGAAAACTGATGGCTATCCGGTCGTTTATGCCATCCTGGTTAGGGGTAAATACCTGTGGAAAGACGGTGAAATCCTGAAGCTCGGGTCCAGAGCTGTCGGCATCTGTTACTGCTAGTTGGCCCTCAACCCTCTCAGTCTGCCCCGAGGCATCATCAGCGACCTCGACCACCCAGGTGTATTGACCGTCTGCCAGGACCTGGCCCTCGATGGCACCTCCGAAAAGGGCCTCATATTCCCCCGGAGAGCGACGATTGCCATCCCGATAACGGTATTCTGTCCCTTCGGCATCGACGAAGTAGATGTACAGGCGACATTGACGAGAAATCTTGTAAGTAACCCTGGCCACATCGTCCACACCGTCGGCGTTGGGCGAAATGACCCGCGGCTGGACGTCCACATCATAGACCAGTGGTCTCCCTCCCGCGCAGCCAACGATGAGAACCACAAATAGTAACCACGTCCCCGCTAGTGAACACAAAGCCCGGCGCTTGCTCAAAGCTGGTACCTCCGTATCATACTACTTTCTGCCAAACTCTCGCTGTAGCTGCTCAGCGCTTACATGAAGCATGGTAGGCCGTCCATGAGGACAGGTGCGGGGCAGTTCTGTCTCTTCCAGCTGTCGCACCAACTCTCGCATCTGCTGCACGGAGAGGGTCTGCCCGGCCCTTGCCGCCCCGTGGCAGGCCAAACTGATGGTGACCATCTCCTGCCAGGAATCAACACCATCTCTGTTGTCCGCTTCGTCCGCAATATCAAGAATCGTCTGGGTCAGGTCGGTTCCCTGTAGGATTGCTGGCACGGCGCGCACCAAGTAGGTGTCACCCCCAAAAGGCTCTATCTCGAAACCGAACTCTTTCAGGCTCACCAGCCGCTCTTCCATCAGGGCTGCCTGGCCGGGACCTGGCTGTACGACGAGTGGTTCCAGGAGCCTTTGGGAGGATACCCTAGCCTCCGCCCTTTCGGTCTGAAAACGCTCATATAGGACACGCTCGTGAGCTGCATGCTGGTCTATGAGGAACATCCCCGTCGGTCCCTCAGCGATCACATAAGTGCCACCCAGCTGGCCCAGGACCCTCAACATAGGTAGCTTACCCTTGGGAGGCGCACCCGTGGCTGTAGCTGCCTGGTCCCCTGTTCGGTGCAACTCCAGTGCCAACTCACCACGAGTGGGTCGCATGCTCCGGCCCACCTCTACCAGGCCTCTCTGTCTCATCTCGAGCGCTCGCTCCCAACCGAAGCTTGAAGAGGCACGCGGGACCGGCGCTTTCCGGGACAGAGTCTGTCGGACCGCTTTCTGAACCGCGGCAAATGCCTCACCACTATTCCGAAAACGTACCTCGCTCTTCGCAGGATGCACGTTGACATCTACCTGATCTGGAGGTAGTTCCACTTTCACAACTGCGATGGGATGCCGCCCTCTGGGCAGCAGAGTATGGTAGGCTTCTCTGATAGCGTAGCTGATCAGGCGATCCCGCACCCATCGACCGTTGACGAGAGTGATCAAGTATCGGCCACTGGAGCGGTGTAGAGCAGGATCGCTCACAAAACCGTGCACGGCAATGGCTGATTGCGTGGTTGAATCACCGCGGATTCTCAACATCTGCTCGGCGGTCTCCAGACCGTAGACATCCATCAGGACCTCATACAAGTCCCCACTTCCCTTGGACTGGAAAGTGCTTCGTCCATCGCTGAGAAGACCGAACCGTAGCCGTGGAAAGGCCATGGCATAGCAGGTGACCAACTCTGTAACATGTCGCCCTTCCGTAGCCTCCGAGCGAAGGAACTTGAGGCGGGCAGGGGTATTGTAGAAGAGGTTCTCCACTGTCACCACCGTACCCTGAGCCGCTCCGTGGGGCTCGTGACGCACCACCCGACCGCCCTCGAGGCGCAGCATCGTCCCGACCTCCTCGCCTCTAGCCTTGGTTGTGACCGTCACCTGCGATACGGCAGCAATGCTGGATAGTGCTTCTCCTCGGAATCCCAGTGTCGCAATATGAGATAGATCCTCAACCGCTCCCAGCTTGCTCGTGGCGTAGCGCTCGAAAGCCACCGGTACGTCGTCAGCGGAGATGCCCTCCCCATCATCAATCACCCTTATGAGCCGCCGCCCTCCCTCCTGTATCTCCACCTTGATGTCGCCAGCTCCAGCATCAATGGAGTTCTCGACCAATTCCTTGACCACCGAGGCCGGTCGCTCGATAACCTCGCCTGCTGCAATCCTGGACGCAACTTCCTCGGGCAAGATCCTTATAGGCATGGATTCATGGAGCCTCGATCCCTTACTTGAGAGGGGTTCTCTCGCGAAAGACTCGGCTAATTCTATCATACTGAACCGGAATCCGCCAAGTTTGCCACAGACTTGACTAACCTGGAGCAGCGGCGGGAACCTTGGTTGTTGTTTCAATAGTTCTAGTGTAGAATTACCCGGAAATTTGCGTCACATGTGATAGTCGCAGGTAGGAGATGACATCAATGAAGGACATTGTGGTCATTGGAGGGGTGCGAACTCCCATAGGCAGCCATGGTGGGAGCCTCCGGGACATCCCGCCACAAGAGCTGGCCCGGATCGTCATGACGGAAGTGATGAAGCGCACGGGGATAGATGGAAATGTATTCGACGATGTCATCTTCGGATGCTGCGGCCAATTCTCTGATGCGCCCAATGTCGCTCGCGTAGCCGCTCTCATGGCCGGCGTACCGACCCATGTTCCTGGCTATACTGTGCAGCGAAATTGCGTCTCTGGTATGGTGGCCATCACCAACGCCTGCCAGGCCATAAAGGCTGGTGATGGAGAGGCCTTCCTCGTCGGGGGCACCGAATCCATGAGCTATGCCCCTTATACCGTGCGCGGAGCCCGCTGGGGACTCAAACTCAGGAGCACCGAATTCATTGACGTTCTCTGGGAGGGTCTGACAGACCCGGTCTGCAAGATGATCATGGGCCAAACAGCAGAGAATCTCGCCCTTCTCTATGAAATCAGCCGACGAGAACAGGACGAGTTTGCGGTTCAGAGCCACAGGAAAGCTTTTATGGCTACCCGCATGGGCAAGTTCAAGGATGAGATCGTGCCCGTCGAGGTGGTCAAGAGAGTGGCTGGCCAAGAAGTGGCCAGAGAAGAGATCACACAAGACGAGAACATAAACGCAGGTTTGACCGTAGAGAAAGCGGCTTTGTACCCCACCGTCTTCAAGAAAGACGGCATGGTCACTCCGGCGAACGCTTGCCCCATTTCTGACGGTGCAGCAGCCCTCATCGTGATGACCAGGGAAAAGGCAGATGAACTGGGACTGGAACCCATGGCCCACATCCGCAGCTACGCCTATGCTGGTGTGCCTCCCGAGATCATGGGCATTGGACCCACCAAGGCCGTGCCCGCAGCGCTGGAAAAGGCCGGCCTCAAGCTGACCGATATTGATATCATTGAGCTCAATGAAGCTTTTGCCGCCCAGGCTCTAGCTTGCGGAATAGAGCTGGAGAAGGACGGTTTTGACTGGGAGAAGGTCAATCCCAATGGTGGTGCCATAGCCTTGGGCCATCCCGTCGGTTGCACCGGAGCGCGGCTGGCAGTTACTCTGCTGCACGAAATGATCAGGCAGGACGCTAGCCTCGGCATGATCACCGCATGTGTCGGCGGGGGTCAGGGCGGTGCCGTGATCTTTGAGAGGAAACGGGAGAAGTAAGAACATGTACGACATAGCCGAGAGGGCAGAATTCATCGCCAAGGGCCAGAAGGTGTACGAGAAGCTCAAGGGCGAACTGGAGCCGGCTCATGAGGGTGAGATTGTGGCGATCCATCCGCAAAGCGGGGATCATTTCTTGGGAAAGAGCTTGAATGTAGCAGACGAGAAGGCTTTCGCCAAATACCCTGATCAATGGCTATACTTCGTCCGCATAGGCTCCCCGGAAGCGACGTTGCCGTTGAAGACTTGGTAAGTGCCAGCATCAGCGTCAGTGAAGGAGGGAACAAAGCATGTACATCTTCAAAGCTGGAGTAGTGGGCGCGGGTTTCATGGGTGCGGAGATCGCCCAGGTCATCTCCTATTCCGGTTTGCCGGTAGTCCTGAAGGACATTGACCAACGGTTGCTGGACAAGGGGATGGATGGGATTCGCCAGATCTACCAGAGGCGAGTGGACAAGGGCAAGATGGACATGTCCACGCTGATGGAGAAAATGGATCTGATCCAGGCGACCTTGACCTACGATGGCTTCGAGGACGCAGACATAGTGATCGAAGCTGTGCCAGAGAAGATGGACTTGAAGAAACATGTCTTCCAGGAGTTGGAAGAGGTATGCCCTGAGAGTACGATATTCGCTTCCAACACCACCGCCTTGTCCATCTCGGAGATGGGAGCGACCACGAAGAAACCTCACAAGATGATCGGCATGCATTTCTTCAGTCCGGCTCACGTGATGAAACTGGTGGAGGTCATCCCCGGCCTGGACACGAATGAAGAAACGATCAACGATGTGGTCATGTTCTCGGAATCCCTGCGCAAGATACCTGTGGTCGTGCAGGAGTGCCCGGGTTTTCTGGTCAACCGCTTGCTGATGGCGTACCTGAACGAGGCCGCCCTTTGTCTGGAAGAGGGAGCGGCCACGGCAGAGGAGATAGACGCGGCCATGGTCGAGTTCGGTTGGCCCTTGGGACCCTTTACCTTGATGGACATGATAGGTATCGACATCTGCTACATGACCGGCAGGTACCTTACCGAAGAGTATGGTGAGCGCCTCCACGCCGCCAAGATCTTCCAAAAGCTCTGCGACGCGGGGCGCTTCGGCGAGAAAGCAGGCGCCGGATTCTACGGCTACGGCGACCAGACGGAAGAGCCGGTCAAAGAGATGATCAAGGAGATACAGTCGGAACCAGGAGCCATCACCGGTACGCAGTTCAGTACTGATCGCTTAATGATGCCTCTTCTCAACGAGGCGATTCTTTGCCTGCAAGAACATATCGCCTCTGCCAGCGACATTGACCTGGCAGCCATTGCGGGCATCGGCATGAAGATGGGTGACGAGCGCATGGGCCCTCTAGCCATGGCCGACAGGATAGGCCTCGATGTGGCGTTGGCCAAGCTGGAGGAGTTCAAGAAGGGATTGGGGCCGAGATTCCACCCTGCTCGTTTGTTGCGCCTCCATGTGCGGGCCAACCACCTGGGCGAGAAGACCGGTAGAGGATTCCTGGAGCACGTGGGCTAATTGAGATGAGCAACCGGGCGCCAACAGGGGCTTGATCTAGGGGCCTCGCATTGCTCAGGGCACTTTGAAAAGGAGCGATAATGACCGAAAGGCAGTATGTGAAGCTCACCAAAGAGGACCGCGTGGCCATCATCACCCTCGACAACCCTCCGGTGAACATGGTTTCCCAACCTGTGGTGACTGACCTACAGAGCGCCCTGGAGGAGGCCTGGGCGGATGATGAGGTCAAGGTCATCGTCATCACCGGCGGCGGGCAGATAGTCTTCGTCGCCGGCGCAGACATTAACGTCATCCTGGAGTTCGGGACCCCGGCCGAAGCTAAAGAGATAGTAATGCAAGCCCATGAGTTGTTCCAGGCAATCGAGAACTCGCCAAAGCCCATCATTGCTGCCATCAATGGGCACTGCCTGGGGGCAGGAAACGAGCTGGCTATGGCTTGCCACATGAGGATTGCGAACAACAGAGCGATGTTTGGGCAACCCGAAATCGGCCTCGGGATCATTCCCGGCTTTGGGGGTACCCAGAGGCTCCCTCGACTGGTCGGCAAAGGCAAGGCATTGGAGCTGATCCTCACTGGCGACAGGATCACCGGGGCCGAGGCAGCCAGCATAGGGCTAGTGAACAAAGCTGTACCTGGCACCGAGGTGATGAAGACCGCGGTAGGCTTGGCAAAGAAGATCGCGTCCTTCGGGAAGCCCTCTATCACTGCGGCCATCGAGGCTGTCAACGAAGGGCTGGTGGTGAGCCTGCCGGAGGCCTTGGAGATCGAGGCTGAGAAGTTCTCCAGTCTGGTCGATACGGAAGACATGCGCGAAGGCCTTACCGCATTCCTGGAGAAGAGACAACCCAAGTTCCAAGACAAGTAGGAGGGGATGTCAATGGACTTCGCCCTTACCGAAGAAGAGCAGATGTTCCAGGAACTCTTCCGTGACTTTGCCCAGAATGAGGTGGGTCCCCTGGCCGATACACTAGACAGGGAGGAGCGGCCACCTCTGGAGACGTTGAAGAAGGCCGCAGAGATGGAATTCATGGGCCTGCCCTTCCCAGAGCAATACGGAGGAGCTGGGATTGGGGCCCTTGCATACTGTCTCTTGGTGGAAGAGCTGGCCAAGGTCTGCCTTGCGACGGCTTGCTCCCTCGGCATCCACACCTCCTCTGGAGCCATGGTCATCTATTTGAACGGCACCGAGGAACAGAAAACTGAGTACCTGGTGCCCCTGGCTAGGGGAGAGAAACTGGGTGCTTTCTCCCTGACGGAACCGGGCGCGGGCTCAGACATAGGTCAAATCAAGACTACCGCTGTGCGGAAAGATGACCACTACGTTCTCAACGGCACCAAGACCTATGTCACCAATGGTGACATCGCTGAAGTCTTCACCGTCTTCGCCAGCACAGATCCCGAAGCCGGAGGCAACGGCATAACCGGCTTCATCGTGGAGAAAGGCTATCAAGGCTTCAAGGTGGGGCGCACTGAACGGACAATGGGCATTCGAGGGTGCTCCATCGCCCAGCTCTTCTTCGATGATTGTCGAGTTCCGCGGGAGAACGTCTTGGGAGGGAAGGACGAGGGACTGGGCAAGGGCGTTGAGGCCGCCTCGAAAACACTGGATTTCAGCCGGCTGAGTATGGCCGCTACCTGTCTGGGTGCTGCGGAAGGAGCCATGGAAGCAAGCGTCAGGTTCGCCAAGGACCGAGAGCAGTTCGGGGTCCCCATCGCGAAAAAACAGGCCATTTCCTGGATGATCGCAGACATGGCAACTGAGATCGAGGCGCTGCGGTATCTCGTCTACCGTACAGCCTGGGGTATGGAGCAAGGAGAACAGTACACTCGACTAGCGGCCATGTGCAAGCTCTTGGGCTCTGAAGTGGCGTGCAGGGTCGCAAACAAGGCGGTACAGCTCCACGGTGGCGCGGGTTACATAAGGGACCTACCCATAGAGCGTATGTATCGGGACGCCCGCGTGACCCGCATTCTGGAGGGCACCAACGAGATACAGCGCTTCATCATCGCCTCCGACATATTCCGAGAACAAGACCTTCACTTGGAACCGTAGGTTGGGTGTGGTAGTGGGCGGCTTGCCGGGGAGTCACGGAAGGAGGACTCTTGAATGCGGTGTATCTTCGGTGAGATAGTAGCCGGGCGGGCGGACAGCGACACACTGTATCAGGACGAGGTGATAACCGCTTTTCGAGATATCAGACCTCAGGCGCCAACTCACATCCTCATACTCCCCAATGAACATATTGCGTCGATGGAAGACCTGTACCGATCTGGCAACTCGTTGGTAGCCAAAATGTTCTCCACTGCCCACCATCTGGCGGAGGCCGAAGGAATAGCTGAGGGTGGTTATCGGTTGGTGATGAACACAGGTCCTGAAGCTGGCCGGCTGATAGATCACCTGCATCTTCACCTCCTCGGTGGGAAGCGGATGAGCCAGGAGACCATGGCTTTGCGGTTCAAGGATGGCTTGCGATAGCAATGGAGGAGGGGATTCAACATGGAGTTGCTGACGATCAAGATAGACAAACCAGAGGACTGCAATGTGATCCTTGGGCAGTCGCATTTCATCAAGACGGTCGAGGATCTCCACGAGGCCCTCGTCAACTCCGTGCCAGGAGTGAAGTTCGGCGTGGCGTTCTGCGAAGCCTCGGGACCGTGTCTGGTGCGCGCCAGCGGCAACGACCCTGAGTTGACGAGTTTAGCACAAGATAGCGCTTTTGCTCTGTCTGCCGGCCACACATTCATCATCTTCATCAGAGAGGCATATCCCCTCAACGTACTGGGGGCTATCAAGCACGTGCCTGAGGTCTGCTCCATCTTCTGCGCCACAGCAAATCCGATCGAGGTCATCGTTGGCGAGACGGAGCGGGGTAGAGGTGTACTGGGTGTTGTAGATGGGCTAAGGTCAAAGGGCATTGAGACCGAAGATGATGTGGCGGAGCGAAAGGACTTCTTGAGAAAGATCGGCTACAAGCTGTGACGGCGTCCCTTTGCTCACCGGCTGCAATGAGCCGAGAGGTTTTGGGGATAGACAATGGGACTGAAGGAAGAACTAGAAAGCGATTTGAAACAAGCCTTACGAAACAAGGATGAGCCACGAAAGACCACTCTTCGGCTCGCGCTCGCGGCCATCAAGAATGCGGAGATAGCAAGACGCGGACAACTGGACGAAAACGAGCTGACAGCCGTTGTGTCACAGCAAGCCAAACAGAGGCGGGAATCTGTAGCGCAGTTCGCCGCAGGAGGTCGGCAAGATCTTGTGGCTCAGGAAGAGGAAGAGCTCAAGATCCTCATGGACTACCTGCCTCCCCAACTATCGGAGGAGGAGATCAGATCGCGAGCTCTCGAAGTGATCGAGCAAGTGGAGGCTACCAGCCTCGCGCAGATGGGCGACGTGATGAGAGTGTTGATGCCACAGCTGAAGGGCAAGGCTGACGGCCAGGTGGTAAGCGCGATAGTGAAGGGACTCCTCAGCCAGATGGGATGACACCCCTGATTGATACCACCTGGCCAGATAAGGGACAGAGCTATTGATCATCATCGCGGAGCGCTTATCGGCGCTTCCTCGCTCAACCGGGCACCAATGGTAACAGGCAAACATGTCCTCAAGTCTATCTGATAAGCCGCAAGAGCGACTGACTACGAGAAGAACGTTGCGGGTCCTCGCGTTCTGCCTTCTCCTCGTCATAGCCCTCAGCTTCGTACTCAGCTTCCAGTTCGTGCCAAGTCAAATCACTCTCCAGGTTGGAGATGTCAGTGATCACGACATTCGTGCTCCGAGCAGGATCACCTACAAGAGTGACATCAGAACAGAGGAAGAAAGACAGAGAGCAGAGGTAGCTGTAGAGGAGATCTACGACCCCGCTGACGCCACCATCGCTCGACAACAGCTCGACCACGTCACGCAAATCTTCGACTATGTCGATGCTGTACGTCACGACGTCTACGCCACCACGGAGACGAAGATTGAGCTCATTGAAGCGATAGCGGGTCTGGACCTATCGCCAACATCCGCTAATGATACCGTCGAGCTTGACGAGGACTCCTGGAAACGAATTGTGGCGGAGATCCTGAATGTCTTGGGGAACGAGGTGCTGCGGCAGGAGATCCGGCCCTATGAGGTCACCGAACTCAAGAACCAAGTGCACACCTTCATCAGCCTGGACCTGCCGGAGGATCATGCCGCTCTTGTAGAAGCATGGGTAGGGAACTTCGTAGTTCCCAACAGCTTTCCCAATCGTGAGGCAACTGAGGAAGCGAGGGCCAGAGCTCTGGAAGCGGTAG
Organism: Chloroflexi bacterium B3_Chlor; assembly: GCA_005223035.1. GTDB lineage: Bacteria > Chloroflexota > Anaerolineae > UBA7937 > B3-Chlor > B3-Chlor. Next base: position 15,527 of record NJBK01000030.1, on the reverse strand, counting down.
AGCCGGTGTACGTCACGTTTGAGGAGGGCGAGATAATCGTACGCGAGGGCGAGGTGACCGAGCCGCTCGCCTGGGAGGCGCTAGGCAAACTAGGTCTGCGCCAGCCTCAGATCGAATGGCGAGACATTGTCGTTCGCATCCTCTTCACGTCTTTGCTGATCTTCATCCTCGCCGTATACCTGCTCTACCTCCACCCCACGTTCTGGGACAATTGGCGAGAGATGCTTCTGGTGGGCGTCTTGGCGGTGCTAGCCATCCTGGCGGCGAGGCTTATGATCCCGGGTCATGTCGTGCTAGGCTATCTGTTCCCCCTCGCCGCCATCTCAATGCTCCTCACAGCCCTCGTGGACACAGAAATAGCGATACTGGTCACGGGACTACTCAGCCTGATCGTCGGCTTCATAGCCGGCGGCTCCCTTGAGTTTGTGCTCTACGCCTTTGTAGGGGGCGTTGTCTCCTCACTAAGGCTTTGGCGCATAGAACGGTTGAACGCCTTCCTGTGGGCAGGAGTCTACGTGGGCCTTAGCAACCTGAGCGTGGTCCTCATATTTCGCATCTTGGAACAGGATCATGATATCCTCGGCACGTTCCAAATAGCGGGCGCCAGTGTCGCCAACGCCGTGTTAGGCATGAGCCTGACTTTGGGTGGCTTCTTCCTCTTCAGCAATGTCTTGAACATTACTACCTCTCTTCAATTGCTGGAACTGGGACGACCCACCCATCCTCTCCTGCGGGAGCTGCTTGTCAAGGCCCCTGGCACCTATCACCACAGTCTCATGGTAGGCAATCTGGCCGAGCAAGCTGCCCAAACTGTGGGGGCCAATCCGCTATTGGCTAGAGTTGGCGCCTACTATCATGACATCGGGAAAATGTTGCGCCCCTACTTCTTCGCCGAGAACCAGACCGACGGTGAGAACCCTCACGATCGGCTCGATCCTGAGACAAGCGCTCGGATCATCACCTCGCACGTCAAGGACGGACTCCAGTTAGCAAAGAAACACGGACTGCCTCGAGAGATACGAGATTTGATCCCTCAGCATCACGGCACTGCTATGTCGAGCTACTTCTATCATCGTGCACGTGAACAGGCTGAGAGCGGCACTATGACTCATGAGGAACGCTTTCGCTACCCGGGACCAAGGCCTCATAGCCGAGAAGCAGCCATCCTCATGTTGGCCGACGAGGCGGAGGCAGCCTCGCGAGCGAATCGACCGGCCTCCGTCGACGAGATCGAAGAACTGGTTGAGTCCCTCGTTAGGAGCCGCATGGACAATGGTCAGCTAGACGAAAGCGATCTGACCTTGCGGGATTTGCAAAAGATAGAGGAAACCTTCGTGAATGTCTTGCAAGGCATATATCACCCACGCATAAAGTACCCAGAAGACGCTCAGGAAGGCAGGGGAAGGAAAGAGGAGATTGGAGATCGAGCTGAGCATTCAGACCGACCCCGAGTTTCAAGGAAAGGTAGATCAGGAACGCGTAAGTGAGCTCATCCTGCGAACCCTCAGTCAAGAGGGAATTACGACACCGCTGTCTATGGGACTGCTCGTCACCGACGATGGGACAATCAAGAAACTGAACCTCACGTATCGCGGCCAAGACAGCGAAACCGATGTCCTGGCCTTCGGCACGAACAAGGCTCAGAGCAGGTTCATCTCAGCCCCTTCAATTCCACCTCATCTGGGAGACGTTGTGGTCTCCTATCCGCGCGCCGTGGCCCAGGCGGAGGAGTATGGGTGCTCTGTGGAGCAGGAGCTGCACCGCCTTGTGGTCCACGGCATGCTACATCTCCTTGGATACGACGATCAAAGTGACGAAGAGCGAGAAAAGATGTGGAACAAGCAGGAAACGATCCTGCGACAATTCAGCGAAAACGCAATCTGACCCCCAGAAGATACCGTTTAGGGCAGATCTGCGCTGATGGAGTCGTGGCGCCCATGGGCACGGTCAGCGCTTGGAGGAGATGTGGATACTCGAAGGCGAACCCTCGTTGACAGCTTCCGTTACGCGTTTGCGGGCTTATGGCACGCTTTGAGGACGCAGCGGAACATCCGGATCCACCTCGCAGTGGCGATCGTAGTAGTGATTCTTGGGATAGCCCTCAACCTGCCAGAAGGTGCATGGACTGTCATAGCCCTGACCATTGGATTCGTGTTCGTGGCCGAATTGTTCAACTCAGTCATCGAAGCAGTGATCGACCTCGTAACCGAGGACTACCACCCCCTTGCTAAGCAGGCTAAAGACATCGCCGCAGGTGCGGTTCTGATAGCGGCGATCACCGCTGTTGCCGTAGGCGTCCTCGTGCTGGGGCCTCCGTTGCTGGCGCGGCTGGGATGGAACCCATGACACAAGAGCGGTACGATGTGATCGTCGTTGGCGCCGGCCCGGCCGGAGGAACAGCAGCATACGAACTGGCCCGCCGGGGTATGCAAGTGTTAGTGTTGGAGAAGGAGCGCCTACCGCGATACAAGACCTGCGCAGGAGGAGTCCCCCTCAAGACAATTCACCTCTTGGATCTGGATCTGAGGTGCGCCTGTGAGATGGAGATAACCAAGGGGAAGTGCACATACAGGGGCGACTCCCCTGTAGTACTGGATTTCGCCAGGGTGGTCGGCTGGACTGTGATGAGAGACAAGCTTGACCATCTAATCCTCCAGGCGGCCACGAACGCCGGGGCTCGGGTCCTGGATTGCCAAAGAGTGAGAGAAGTTGAGTCGCGGCCCGACAGGGCATTCGTGAGAACCTCGGGCCAGGAGTATTCTTGCCTCGTTGTGGTGGGCGCCGATGGAGCGAATGGAGTTGTTGCCCGCTCGGCAGGGTTGATGCAGGAGCGCAGGCTTGCAGTGGCGGTGAACAGCGAAATCCGTGTCAAAGAGCACGTACTTGAGACGGAACAGGGGCGTGTGCACTTCGATTTCGGCTACGTACCGCGGGGATACGGCTGGCTTTTCCCTAAGAAAGACCACGTTTCAGTCGGTGTCTGTACCTTCCGGGGCACAAGCACTCGTCTCAAGGCCTGCTTTTTCAACTTCCTGCGGAAACTTGGCTTTCCTGCAGACCCGGAGCAGGTGAGGTTGAGAGGACACTTCGTGCCTCTGGGAGGTGTCGATCGAGTCTTGCACAGTGAACGGATATTGCTCACTGGAGACGCCGCCGGTCTGGCAGAGCCGATGACGGGTGAGGGGATTTACTATGCCGTCAAGAGCGCCAAGGTGGCCGCCGAGGTCATCTATCAGACGTTGGAGGACGATACCCTCGATCTTTCGCCTTACACCGAGCAGGTCAACGCCCGAGTAACGAGGGATCTGAAGTACGCTGGGCGCTTAGCCAGTCTCGTCTATCGTCTACCCCAACTCTCTTTCCACTTCTTTGCCAAGAGCCCTTTGGTCCGGTGGGGTATCGCGCAGGTCCTGTACGGTGATTCGACTCTTGAGCAGCTATACTATCGACTGCTCAAGAACAGCCCCAGCATTCTCTTCTCAGCACTCCGGTAGCGCAGAGAACGGCTCCCTGCGCTGGACTGCCAGCCCCTCATGAATCGTTGGTCAAGAGAAGTCGAAAGGATCCCGGCGCGGATTGTGCCCGGATTGCCCACAGAGCAGGGAGCAAAAGGGGAGCCACAACGATGAGCAGAAGGGGCAGATAGCTAGACTCGTGCCCGATAAGAACGCGCTGCTGCGCCTATCCGTGGAACTGAGAGACGACCGCCTCCCTGTCCCCTATTTGTGGTAAACCAACCATCGTGCCGGGCAGATGGCCCTGGCCCAGACAGCGCCGAGAAGCCCTCGACATCGGCCACGCTCATTAATCACACATTCAGACGATTCTCCAGGCTACTGAGAGGGAGCGTGTTGAGGTTTGCCCGTCAGCCGGGAGCGCAACAGGTAAGCCACTACGCCGAAAAGAGGGACCAGAGAGCCCAGGGTCGCTCCCACGATGTACGCCCAGCGACGATTATCGCTCCCCGAAGCAACAACCAGCGTCGGCCTCTGGCGCACCACCCCCAGCAACTCATCCCGCAAGTGCTGTCTGAACTCCGCTCCGGGACGCACTGGCGCAATCACGTTCCTGGCCTCCTCGCCCAGGCGCACCAAGGACTCCAGTGTCTCCCTGTCCGCAGGAGAATCGCTTGAGCACGACTCCTCCAGGTCCTTCCGTATTTGATCCACTTCAACCCGTGTCTTCGTCATAGTCGGCGCGACTCCGTCCTTAGGCGCGTCACACCTCGTAGAAGCCCAGCCCAATCATACCGGGCCCGAAATGAACTGCCAGCGACGCGCACAACTCGACCAGGTAGGGCTCCCGACAGTTGAACCTCTCCTGCACCCTAGCCAGCATCTCCTCTCCCGCCTCGGGGGCTCTAGCATGGATCACCCCCATGTCGATGGGAGCCGTAGTGCCGACTCTTTCCTCCGCGATGTCCAGCAAGCGCTCCAACGACTTCTTCCGCGTCCTGACGCTCTGCGCGATATCCAAGAGCCCATCCTCGAGGCTGACAATGGGCTTCAGATTGAGCACAGAGCCCAAAGCGGCCTTTAGTCCGCCCACACGGCCACTCTTGCGAGGGTACTCCAGGTTCTGCATCACAAACAGTACGTTGACGCGGGACTTGATCTCGTCCAAGCGGGCGACTATCTCCTCGGCGCTTTTTCCCGCCCGAGCCATGCGCGATGCCTCCACGCAGGCCAGACCCAGGGCAGCGGAGCCCGCCAGGCTGTCATGAGGATAGACCTTCACCTCGTCAGCCACCTCTTGACTAGCCAACACCGCTGACTGGTAGGTGCCACTCAGTTTTCCAGTCACATGGGTGGAGATGATGGCGTCGGCCCCCTCTTCCCTGGCCAAACGGCGGTAGACTTCAGCGAACTCCCCCGCCGAAGGCTGGGAAGTAGTGGGTATGATGCCCAACTCATCGATCTTGCGGTAGAAGAGGTCCCAGTCCATGTCGACCCCTTCTTTGTACATCTCTGTCCCGAAGTGGATATTGATGGGCACTATGGTGATGTCATGTTCCTCCGCCATCGCAGGTAGCAAGTCGCACGTTGTATCGGTCACTATCTTGATCACTTTGTCGCCTCCTTCAGCATTTGCCTCTTGCCAGGATGTCGCTACCCCGGCGTCAGAACCCTCTTCGCTGCAAATCCTTCCTGAGCGCAACGAGAGTACGATGGTAGAGAGCCTTGATAGCCCCCTCACTGCGCCCCATCACTCTCCCTATCTCCCTGTTGCTCAAATCGGTGGAGTATTTTAGAACCAACAACTCTTGCCTGTCAGGAGCGAGCCTGGCTATGGCTTCTCTGAGAACTTCCGCGTGCTCGCCCGACTCAAGAAGCTGCTCAGCAGACTCTCTCGCTTTGCTGGCCAATACTAGGCTGTCCAAAGGAATGGTCGTACGGCGTTGCCGGTCCCGATGCCAATTGGCTACCAGGTTGTGAGCGATGCGATAGAGCCACGCCGACAACGGCGACCCTCTGTACCGATAGCTCTTCAAGTTCGCCAAGGCCCTGTAAAAGGTCTTGGCGGTTAGATCCTCGGCATCGTACCGGTTGCCCGTCCGGTAGAAGACATACTGATATATCTGATCAACGTATCTCTCATACAAGACGCCGAAGGCCTCTGGATCCTCCTTGGCCCTCTGCACCAGCTTCTCTTCGGGCTCGTCCAAGATGCAGCTCCATCTTGCCTCCGAGCGTCCCACCAATTAGAACACTCCGCGGCCAAAACAGTTACGATATTGGAATTCGGCAATCCCGATCATCCGTCCACGATGATCGGAGGGAGCAGTACGCGATCTCTCTCCCTTTGACTGGCTCCGACGACCAGCAAGCGCTGCAGGTCGGGGTACGAATACAATCCCACTTCCAGTTCGTAGGTCCCAGAGGAGAGATTCTCGGGCAACGACAAGACGTACTCATCTCTCAAAGGTTCCCCCACCGGCCAAGCTCTGGGCCGGAAGTAGTCGTTGAGAGGTACCTTGTCGTGGCCGGCAACGACTACATTGCGATCATTCAGGAGGTGAGCGAAGGCATGATAATCTTGCTCCAGATGGGTCACCGCTTCCCATTGCAGCGCCAGATGTATGTCGTCCCCAGGTGCGAACTGGCTACCGTCAATCTCGAAGCCGAGCAGCTCCACCTTGTTGTCGAAATTGGCCCTCAAATGCTCATATTTGAAGGGGGTAAGAGTTAAGGTATCAGCGTCGTGTCGTGCGGAGAAGACGAGAACCCTGACTCCGGTCCGGCCAGGGAAGTTCTTCGCCTCAACGACATGCCCATATGTCCACAAATGGGCGACGATTAGATTCTGAGGATCCGTGATCTGATTCCCAGACAACACCAGCCATACGCGCCCGCCCGAACGCCCTGCCAGCAAAGCGTTCAACCCTTCCACGACCTGATCCTCATCCAACCACTCTCCGAACGAGGGCATGTCTATCCAAGGCAGATGGCCCTCGTAGTAGGGCAAAAGGGCCGTGAAAATGCCTCCTCCGCTCATGACCATCACATCCTTCTCACCCTCCCCAACCTCGATGAAACGCGCTGCTGAGCGAAAGTCATCCCGGGCGTAATCGGGATTGTAGTAGTAGTTCTGCAAGGCTTGACACCAAGAATAGCCTGCTACGCCAATCGAGCACAATGCTACAGCCAGAGCGGACTTTCCCAGTAGACCGCGGTATGCAGTGGTCGCTGCCCATAACCTGTCCAAGCCGTGAGCCACCAGCACATATGCCGCGGGAGCCGCGATGGCCAGATAGCGGGCAACGTAGAGCTCCCGCCAACTAGAAAGGACCAGCATCCCAAAGGTGGGGACCAAGAAGTAGAGCGCCATCAGCACGCCGTTCCAGAGAGGGCGAAACAGGACGAGCCCCAAGATCCCTACGACAGCAAGCGTGCCCATCACTGGTAGTGCTCTATCAAACGGAAGGTTTCCACCAGTGGTCAGATGGTACCACAGATCCAGCACCACTTGAAATCCGGAGAGTGGACTGCGCCAGAAACCGTATCTATCCAGCATTGAGGAGCGCGCAAACCCGACCAGCGGTACAGAGACCACAAAGACAACGACTTGACAAGCCACTCCACTGAGGAGTGTCTTCCAGCGTCGGCTTCTGACTGCAGTATACAAGAGAGCTGCGGCGCCCCAAGGCAGGAGGAAAATGCTGAAATAGTGAGTGTACAAAGCCAGGCTGGTGGCCCCTGTGTAGGCAATCCACCCTCTTATCCGCTCGGGGTGACCCAAAGCCCTCAGCAACAGATACGCCGAGAGCAGGCTTAGGAAAAGCCAGAGGGCATAGGTACGAGCCTCTTGGGAATAGTACACCAGAAAAGGCGAAAGAGCGCCCACCAATGAGGCCATCGCTCCGGTCCGTGAGCTCGCCAGAGTACGAGCCAATAGGTAAAGCAAAGCCACAACCAGAACACCGAAGACTACAGAGAAGAAACGCGCCGCGAAGGGACTATCGCCAACAACCCTCAGCCACAGACTCAGGGCGATAGAGTGCAGCGGAAGCCATCCCACTGGGTTCTGCTCGATCATCTGAGGCAGGCTCTGGCTGGCTAGGTGAAGGGCGAAACCCTCGTCAAACCACAGGCTCTGACCGTCGAGGCGGTGCACTCGCAGAGCAAACGCAATAGCCGCGATCAGGCACGGGGCGATGAGAGGAAAGTGGTCACCGTAAACGACTCTCGCGCCTCTCAGCCGGACAGTCTGTAAACGCTGCATTACGTTACCGCCGTTGCCGAAGTATAACATAGGACGGTGGCGTGAGCAATCCTTCGAAAGAGCCGGGTGGAAAAACGCTTCTCAAACTGGCGGTCGAATCACAGGTCCCGCCGCGCCGCGGGTTGTTTGAGTCCCGAAGGCACTTGCTGACGTTAGCACTGGAATTCATTCCGGCCGGGGCGACCTTTCGCGCAATCCCAGAAGACCGGCAGCAAATGGAGTTCCCTGGGTTGGACCATCAAGTCTCAGAGGGACTCACTCGCTGAGGCCGTGAGCGCGGCCGCAGAGTCCGCGGCAACATAAGGGCTCTGAGCTGTTCAACGCCCTCTTGGTTGGATGTAGCTTTTTCGGATCCTCAGTGTTATAATAGGTAGAGTCAGTCATCACAGGAGGCGTGCCATGATGGCAAAAGGGCAAGAGAGCCGCCGTGTCGTCATCACGGGGTTGGGAGCGGTCACTCCGCTGGGTATTGACGTGGATACCTACTGGGAGAGGGTCGTAGCTGGCAGATCAGGCGTGGACTACATCACCCTCTTTGACACCAGTGATTGTCCCGGCAAGATCGCGGCCGAAGTGAAAGACTTCGACCCCCTGGATCACCTGGATCGACACACCGCCAAGCGGATGTCGCGGTTCATCCAGTTCGCCATTGTCTCCGCCCAGAAGGCCCTGGATGACGCCAGGCTGCATCTATCCAAGGTAGATCCGACCAGGGTGGGCCTTGAGATCGGAAGCGCCGCTGGCGGCATAGGGATCATAGAGGAACAGGCATGTGTCCTCAAAGAACGGGGGCCTCGGCGCATCCACCCCACTGTGCTGACGTCCGTGTTGCTGAGCATGGCGCCCTGCCAGATGGCTATCACGCTGGGGATCAAGGGGCCTGCCTCGGCACCTGTGTCCGCCTGCGCCACAGGTGTGGTAGCCATTGGCGAGGCGATGCGGCGTTTGCAACGGGGAGACGTGGACGTGATGGTCGCTGGCGGCTCTGAGTCAGTTGGGTCGCCTCTGGCCGTGACAGCTTTGGCCCGGCTCGGGGCCCTGTCGCTCAACGACGACGATCCACAAGGAGCCTGCCGTCCCTTCGACCTCAACCGGGATGGTTTTGTCCTGGGTGAGGGAGCAGCAGTTGTGGTAATGGAAACTCTGGAGCACGCCTTGAACCGAGGAGCACGCATCCGGGGAGAAGTGATGGGCTACGGAGTCTCCACCGACGCCTATCACCTTGCAGCTCCTGATCCCACTGGCGACGGGGCAGCGCGAGCGATGAGCCTCGCCATCCAGGACAGCGGTTTGACGCCTGCCGATATTGACCACATCTGCAGCCATGGCACTGGCACCAAACTGAATGATGTGGCCGAGACCAAAGCCATCAAGAGCGTTTTCGGCGAGATCGCCCACCGCATCCCAGTTAACTCCATAAAGTCTATGATCGGTCACCTGCTAGGGGCGGCAGGCACCATCTCCGCTGTGACGGCGCTGAAAGTCATGGAGCACAGCATCATTCCCCCCACCATCAACCTGCACACGCCTGATCCCGAGTGCGATCTGGATTACGTTCCCTTAGTCGCACGGCAAAGTCGCGTGGATACCGTCCTGATCAATGCGTTGGGCCTGGGAGGGCAAAACGGGGCACTGGTGCTCCGACGATTCAATGAATCGTTTGCCTGAGAAGCCGTTCTATGCTACACTTGTCGTGTAATGATGAAACGCCTCAGAGAGGGGACGATGAGGAAGGCTCTGAGTACAGTCCTGCTACTGTCTCTACTTCTTGTCGTATCCTCGAGGATCTCGGCGGCAGCCCCACTACCACAGGAACAGCGCTACGAGATAACTTCTCCTCGGCCCAACGAACAGGTGCGCGGCAGCGTCGAGATCATGGGTACTGCGCGTCTCGGGCCGCAGTTCCAGTTCTACAAGGTTGAGTATGCCTCCGCAGCCCAGCCCGGTGTCTGGACCCCGATCGGAGATCTTCACTGGGAGGAGAGGACCGACGCAAGGCTGGAGACGTGGCATACGACGGCGCTGCCCGACGGGACCTACTACCTGCGCCTCACGGTTGTCAAGCAGGACGGGAACTTCGTGGAGACCGATCCTGTAACGGTTCGGATTGCGAACACTCAGCCAGCACCTACTCCCACTCCCGAGGAGAGCCCCACGCCAACCCCCACCATCGTTCTACCCACACCTACCACTGCCATCGTCGAACAGCCCACAGTGATCCGCTCTAGGCCCACAGCGACGCCTGAACCCGAAGTCGAGGCCTCTCCGGCAGTGGCACCGGGTGCCTCCGCCAACGTATCGATTCCGGATGTGGGTGCGTTTGTGAGGCAGTTCGTTTTCGGAGCCTTTGTAGCCACAGTCATCTTCCTTTTTGTGGGTGTAGTCTTTCTTCTGCGACGTTTCATTTGATGCCCCACCTTCGCAGCAAGCGTTGCTGGATTGTCCCAGGGGCTGGTGATCTGACCAGCCCCTAGTGCTTGACCACGAGCTCGCGAACGGTTACCCAAGATGATAAGAAGGATTCTGCAGAGGCGCCCCAAGAAAGAGGCAGACCGGATCAAGCTACTTGTGGGCCTTGGAAATCCGGGAAAGCAACACGCCAAGAATCGGCATAACGTTGGTTTCCAGGTTCTTGACAGGCTGGCTGCTCGGTATCAGCTATCCTTCGACAAGATCGAATTCCAAGGCTTGCTTGCTCGTGGTAAGGTTGCAGGAGAAACCGTGCTTCTTCTGAAACCACTGACCTACATGAATCGGTGTGGCGAAGCTGTGAAGCCTGTGCAGGCAAGGTACGACATAAGTACCGAGGATTTGCTGGTGATCTACGACGACCTCGACCTTCCAGTGGGCAAGATCCGGATTCGCGAGCGGAGCAGCTCCGGGGGACACAAAGGATTGGAATCCGTCATCGCCTCTCTCGGAACACAGAACATCGCGCGTGTACGCATCGGGATAGGAAGGCCAAATGGCGAGTCCCCCGAAGAGTACGTGTTACGGGACTTCTCCCTGGACGAAAGCATTATCATGGAGGAAGCCCGCGAAAGGGCCATTGCCGCTGCAGTGTGCTTTGTGAGAGAGGGTATTGCCTCAACGATGAACACATACAACTAGAGGTGCAACCTGCAACTGTCCGGATTGCTGCCCCTCATCGGGGGCCTAAGAGGATATGACGAACTTGTTCAGTTGATACGTTCGTCGTCAACTGAGAGGCCCAAGTCTCTGCCTCTTGCCGTCCTAGAGGAAGCAAGGCCATACCTTCTGGCCGGCCTGAGAAGGGACCTGAGCCTGCCAATGCTCGTTGTCACGCCCCGGCGTGATCGTGCCCGAGAGATCCATGAGCAGCTGAGAATCTGGTCGCCGTCCAGCGTGGGGATCTTTCCCTTTCCAGAGCCAGATGTTCTAATCTACGAGAGGATCCCCTGGGACCGTGGGATGGCCCAGGACCGCTTGGCAACTCTGACCTCGCTCGTGAGGAACCAGGGAGCGCCTGATTCGGCTCCGACATTCGTGGTAGCTTCAGTTCGCGCCCTACTCCACAAGACCGTCCCTCGGGAGCGGTTCGTCGCATCCATGAAGCGGTTGGAGGTCGGGCAGCTCACAAGCATAGCTGAAATTCTCAGCACCCTGCATGGCCTAGGTTATGAACGTACGGTGGTCGTGGAAGAACCAGGCAGTTTCAGCGCCAGAGGAGGCATAGTTGACGTCTTCCCCCCGCAGAATGAGCAACCGGTGAGGATTGAGTTCTTTGGGGATGAGATAGAGTCACTGCGCCATTTCGACCCCACAACCCAACGCTCCGTCCAGACGACGCAATCTCTCGTCATAGCGCCGGCTAGAGAGGCCTTCCCGCTTGGGGCCGACAGGCAACAAGGAGCCGAGCAGCTCGACCTTACCTCCTGCATTCCTGAAGTTGCAGGCGAGTTTCAGCAAGACCTGGAAGCCCTAAGCAACGGCCAGGTATTCGATACGCTGGAGTTCTATCTCCCCTATCTCTACGACAAACCAGGAATGCTTGTGGACTATATGCCACCTGACACCTTGCTGGTCCTCGAGGACCCATTGGGTCTTGAAGCCATGGCAACCACTCTGGAGGTGCAAAACGTGGGCCTCCGCCAGGAACTGACACAAAAAGGGGAACTACCTCAGGGTGTACTGTCCCCCCATTTCACCTGGAGCAACTTGCAGCAGGGATTTGACGAACATCCCCGACTGGAATTTCGGTACGACGTAGCCACAGAGCTTGCGGTGAGCGAAGGTTTCGTGGCTGGCACTCACTACGGGGGCCGGCTGCAGGACGTGATCGCAGACTCCCTCGAGATGATGGACAAGCGATGGCGTGTGACCGTGGTGTCGCGTCAGACGCCACGCCTAGCGGAACTGTATGAAGACTGGGAAGTAGTTGCCAGTCCAGTGGAGGAGATCGCCAGCCCCCCACCAGAGGGCAGTCTGACCCTTCTGCAAGGGAGTCTGGCTTCCGGTTGGCAGATGCGGCAGACCGATGGTGGAAGGACCATCCTCCTCACCGATGGAGAGATATTCGGCTGGTTGAAGCCCGAGCCTCGTCGCCCTCACCGCCCGAAACCACTACCGCCCGAGTCCTTTTTCTCAGACATCGCGCCCGGCGACTATGTGGTGCACATAGAGCATGGCATTGGCACCTTTCGGGGGCTCGTTCGCCTCGATGTGCAGCAAGCACAGAGGGAATACTTGCAGGTGGACTACGCGGCTGGAGACAGGTTGTATGTACCGACCTACCAAGGTGACCGTATCAGCCGCTACGTGGGAGTGAAGGCGCAACCACCCCGAGTTGACCGTCTGGGTACCGCCCACTGGTCCCGGGTCAAGGCTAGCACCAGACGGGCGGTGGAGGAGATGGCCAAAGAGCTACTGGGACTGTATTCCACACGAGAGGTAGTACAAGGCCACGCCTTCGCCCCTGATACACCATGGCAAACAGAACTGGATGCCTCTTTCCCGTACATCGAGACCGAGGATCAAATGCGGGCCATCGATGAAGTGAAGAGAGACATGGAGAATCCAAGACCCATGGATCGACTCGTATGCGGCGACGTCGGCTACGGGAAGACCGAGGTAGCCGTGCGGGCGGCCTTCAAGGCTGTGATGGACAACAAACAGGTGACCCTGCTAGTACCGACCACTGTCCTGGCCCAACAGCACTACCGCACCTTCAAAGAACGCCTCGCTCCCTTCCCGGTCGAGGTGGAGATGCTTTCCCGTTTCCGCACGCACAGTGAGCAGGAAAGAATTCTGGAGCGTCTACGGAAGGGGACGGTGGATATCGTGATTGGCACCCACCGGCTCCTGCAAAAGGACGTAGCTTTCAAGGATCTCGGGCTTCTGATCATAGACGAGGAACAACGCTTCGGCGTGGCCCATAAAGAGCAGCTGAAGCAGATGCGGCGCGAGGTCGATGTCCTCACCCTGACCGCCACCCCCATACCCCGTACTCTATATCTGTCCCTGGCAGGAGCGAGGGACATGAACACGATTGACACCCCACCAGAATATCGCTTGCCCGTCGTTACTCGAGTCGCGGCCTACGACGAGGGCCTGATCCGCAGAGCCATCCTTCGTGAGCTGGATCGCGGTGGACAGGTCTATTTCGTGCACAATCGGGTTCGAGGCATCCGTCAGATCGCGAACCGCTTGAGCAAGATCGTGCCAGAGGCGGACACTGCCGTGGCTCATGGACAGATGGAGGAAGCCACGCTGGCCCAGGTTATGACCGACTTCGCCGCCGGTGCCCATGACATACTGGTCTGCACCTCCATCATCGAAAGCGGGATAGATATTCCAAATGCGAACACGCTTATCATCAACAGGGCAGACCGTTTCGGTCTAGCTCAACTGTATCAGCTGCGGGGACGAGTAGGGCGAAGCACAGTTCGAGCTTACGCCTATCTTCTCTATGACGAGGGCGCTCCGCTGAGTGACGAGGCGCGCAAACGGTTGCAAACCATCAAAGAAGCCAGCGAGCTGGGAGCAGGTTTCCGTATCGCCATGCGAGACTTGGAGATAAGGGGTGGAGGCGATGTTCTTGGTACCCGACAGCACGGCCACATCAGCGCGGTAGGTTTCGATCTCTACTGCCGCTTGCTGGCCAAAGCCATTCAGGATCTGAAGGAACGGGAAGGAGCTGCTGACGAGGAAAAGCAGAGACCCCCTCGGCTCACTACTCCAGAGCCCGCAGGCCCCACGATAGGTCTGCCCCTGGACGCCCACCTGCCAGAAGAGTATGTCCAAGAGGATGCCCTGCGCCTGGGGATATACCGGCGCATGGCAGGGCTCCAGACGCTTGAGCAAGTAGATCGGATGAGGCAAGAGTTGAAGGACCGGTTTGGGGCTCTGCCCAAGGAGGCCGAGAACCTCATTTATCTATTGCGGCTGAAGGTTCTGGCCACTCAAGCTGGAGTGGAGACCGTATCCACGGAGCGAGATCGGATAACCATCGGACTTGGTAGCCTGGCGGAGGTAAAACGGCGGCGCTCGGAGGGGCGGTTGCCTACCGGCTTGAAACCTGAGGACGACAAGCTGCTGCTGCCCAGCTCCTTGGGGCACAAGCATTGGCAAAGGCTGCTGGAGAAGGCTCTGAGAGACCTGGCACAATGACTGTGAGATGGGATCGCCTGCAGCGGCGCTGGGTGGCCGCCGCCACACAGGCGATTCCTATCCTACTGCGTTTCGCCCGCCTGCCAGGCTTGTCGCCATGCGCAGTGAGCTCGACCGATGCCTCCCTGGGGTTGACAAATAGCCAGCCAAAGAATATAATAGTACCCAGAGCCCCTGTGGCGGAATGGGAATACGCAGCAGGTTGAGGGCCTGTGCCCGCGAGGGCGTGCTGGTTCGAGTCCAGTCAGGGGCACCAGAGTCGCTTCCCGGGCATCGGGGTCGGAGGGCCTTACGAGGCCCTCGTATTCTTCCAGGATCCCGGCCGCGTCGAACAGGACGACAAGTTCCAGCTTCACGGCGGCAACCACTCGCCTGCCAACGTCCCCGCAGTGCGTCCAGTGGAGATTGGACGTACAGATTGGCGTGTCCCCTCGACAGTGGCTTGATCCCAGCCCATAGTTGCTATGACACGGAGGGACGCCAGGTCGACAAGGCGGGTCTGGGTGGCCGCATGTCAGTTCAGTTCGAAGGAAGGTAGCAGGCGATGAGGGTGAGAATCTACGGTACTCTGAGGCCACTCGTGGGGGCAACGGAGGTGGAAGTGGAGGCATCCGGCACGGTGCGGGAGGTGTTGCAGGAGCTGACAGCCGAATACTCGGCCCTCAAAGAGCGTGTTCTAGATGACGCCGGCAACCTCCAGAGTTCCATAAACGTCCTCGTCAACGGGCGAAGCATTAGATTCCTGGACGGTCTCAATACCACCGTACAAGAGGGCGACGAACTTGCCCTCTTCCCTCCCGTGGGCGGCGGATAGCCTCGCTCACCAGGCTCTTTCTTCCCCTGCTGAACGCAAGAAGGCGGTCAGCAGCCCAGTTGACTGCCAACCGCCCTTTTTTGTGTCCGTGGAGCGCGGCTTCTACTCAAGGATGCCCAGCTCCATGAGTTTGTCCTCAGGCACCACGCCATTCTGCCAGCCGCGGAAGTTGTAGTACTCCTCCAGCATCTCATCCAGCTCACAGATCGAACCCTCTGCAGCGCCTGTTGCGGGCTCCTCCAGGAAGCGCTTGGGCAAGTAGTCGGAGCCCTCGCGGAAGCCATTGAGGTTGTTGTAATAGCGCTCCAGGTTGTAAACCCGTTCACCGATCTCCAGCAGGCCATCGGCATCCAGTGGCAGC
>NJBK01000029.1 GCA_005223035.1 Chloroflexi bacterium B3_Chlor | reverse complement strand
GCGGGCAGGCATTGAATCCCAAGCAGACGCCAGAGAAGGCCGCCGCTTGCCTTCATCTCTCCTTGAGGGGCTAAAGGAGCGTAGCAAGGCCGAGTACTAGTCGCGCCTACCTATGCGGGGGCAGACCATGCACTCGCGGCAGCTGCCGCGAGATCTTCCCAGGCTTCTGCGGAGTCTGTAAGTAAGCCCAGCAAGTCGTCGCGAGATCGATCTCCTACCACGTAGAGAACAGGAGCGACCAAGTCGGTTTGGACACTGTCCAGGACGCGATGCGACAACTCGGCTGCAAGCTCTCGACCCAGAACGTTCACTACGCGTTCGATGCGCTGGATGATGTCTGCTACAGAGACGCTGCCAGGGTCCACTTTCAAGAGCGCAGATAGAATTCGGTAGTCGCGGGTTAAGTCGTAAATTGACTCGATGCGTCGAAGAGCCTCCACGTACCGCGGGGGTGTCGTGAGCTCATAATATGCAGAGTGGGGTAAGTACAGCCAATCTTCAGATTCCTCAAACTTCTGCTTGAGGTAATGCAGTGTGCAGAGCTCAGCCAACCCCTCGAAGAAAGTCCAGTCTCCAGCCGGATCGAGATTGTCGTATCCCGTCTGCACTATGCTGACGGCGTGAACGGCCTCGTGCACAATGGTGGTCCTTCGTATGATGATCGCCGCCAGTGGGTCAGGGTGACGTAGTTCGCACCTCACGCGAGTAGTGTTGTCGGTGGGTGAGTACAACCCATACGCAAGAGAATAGTGCTCGCTCGGCCTGAGACCCAGGCAAATCTGGCCTTTCTTTGCTTCTGTCGCTACCTCTTCCGAAAGGACACATCTCCCCACAACCCAATCAACTGCGTCGGATCGGAGAGCAAGACATGATTTCTCGGTCTCCCAACCGCTCTTGAGAAGCTCAATGCTCGCATCGATGGCTTCCACGACGACAGTTCTGAAGAGCAGCTTCTCTGAAATGCGCTGCGCCCATCGCCTCGCGGCATTCTTGGACGGGAGCTCTGCTGCTTCTTGAAGCTGCGAAAGCGTAAGACTGTCCAGATACACCACGTCTTCTTTGTAGTCCACCCACCACTTCCTAGCCTGGTTGAGCCTGTCCTTCCAGTATTCCTCATCGGACCTATCGGTGACCGGCTCTTCAAGCGGGTTGCCCCCGGAATCAACCATGTAGTCGCCGCATAACAGGCCCTCCAGAGCCAGCCCACATAGACGTATCGGCATCACCGGATCTACCTCATCCGCGTGGGTACCCGCGTTCTGGTAGTCTTCTAGAAGTCGCTCGGAAAGTGACTTTTCTGCCGCGCGCACTAACAGTTCGTCGATCCTACCGGTGGTTCGAACCAGATCCATAGTGCCTCCTCTAGCAAACGAATACGATCACTCTTGACCCATCATGCCGCTCGCAGTATTGCCTTCCTCCTACAGTACGATTCACGCCTCGCCGGACCATTCACCAGAGTACGATGAGAAGCGCAGCAACGCAACGCTTGGCGCACGATACTGCGCTGGGGCCGGCGAGCGGTATCAAAGAAGCGCCTACGATGAGCCGGACCCTTCGTTCTCAAATCGGCGCATCTCCAATAATTATACCGATATTTGGAACAGTTGTCAAGCGCAGGTCCCCCTAGATAGCGCTGCCAACGGCGTCTAGGACTCAGCGGACTGGCTTGGCCTCCCACGCGACCCGCTTACATACCCGATACTCATTGCGGAGGTGAAGAACCAGGGGACCAACGTGCTGAGAGAGAGGGGCTCCCGCGGCAAGCAAAGCGCAACGCGAACTAGCACGGGCAACTGCTGAAAGTCAATACGCAACGTGATGCCGTTCAATGATTTTCAGTTCATTCGCACCTCCTTTCCGCACTTTACGGTCACGTCGACTGCACTGTTGAAGGGCCTAACGGATCACGCGCACTCTGAAGGGCACTAGAAAGCAAAGAGCCGGCCCCAGCGGGATCGCTCCCAGCTTGAGGCCGGCTGCAGTACGCCCATCGTCTTGTCTTGCTCCTTCGGTGGTGAACAGGGCATGGCACGTCCTTATGACACGCACAGCGCCTCTTGCGAGGTAGGTTTCAATGTTGGCTACGACATCATATCACACGTGGGATGGAGAGTCGAGCCTTGTTCCGCACGTGCGATTCTCCACAGGCGCCGCGTGTCCCCAGGCAGAGTCCGCCCCCAACCGAACACTCATCCTTGCGGTCTATAAGCCAAGGGCTCCTCCCAAGGCGCCGGCACCCACGCCCAACAGGGCTAGCACTACTCCGCCGACGATCATGATCACTATCAAGGCGATCCCGCCCAGGATGACGGTGACGATGGTCTGCACCCACTCCAGATCCAGGGCCTCCTTGGTCGCTACGAACCAGGCGATCACCATCAGGATCGAGGCGATGAACATGACCGGAGCCAACAGGCAGGACAGGGCAGTGGAGAAGGCGGCCACGGCTCCGATGACCCCCACCACCTGCCACACGTAGGCCAGACCCAGGGTCCGCACCAGCTCTTCGAAGGTGACGTCGGCGTTGAACACGCCGCGCCCTACCCAGTTGATGACCAGAGCAGCCACGGCGAAACCGATCACGGCAAAGATGGTGCCCCCGACTGCGCCGAGCAGCCATTGCACCAGGTTGCTGCTTGCGTGCGACCCGAGTTGGTTGAGGAATGCGACCACGACCACCAGGATCCAGGCGGTGGTGGTGAAGGTAGTGTCCTTCTCAACCTCGGCGTACACTCCCTTGCGGAACGTGAACGCGCCAATGATACGTTCGATCAGCATGTTTCTCCCTCCTTGTGCAGAAACTGTGATTGGTACCTTTGAACTGCAGCACGATCGAGCTGTTTCCTAGGCTGTCCTACCCTCCTTTCTATTCTTGCCCGGGCCTGCCTCCCTCTTCTTAGCCAGGACAACGATCACGATGAATTATACCCTATTCCTGCCAGCAGCGCAGGCCCAGGCGACGGATTCGCCGTTGCTACCTGGGAAGAATCTCTGACCCGCCCGTGCTATTAGTCGTGACTTCCGTGGGGTGGCCGAGGTAGTAGATTTTGGAGCCTCCAGAGGCATCTGCAACCAGCTTGCCGCTGACGTTCACTGTCAGCTGGCTGCCGCCAGTCGCCACGGCGGTGGCGCTCTCCACGGCGAAAGCCGAAAGATCAGCGCCGCTTCCCCCAGACGCCTCAATGGTCAAGTCACCCCCAGACCCACTCACCGTAGCGTGGCTGCCCTCCCTCAGTGTCAGACGGCTCAGTTCGGGCGTGGTGACCTCGGCTTGCAGGGTGGCGTTGACGTAGATGCGGTCGCCATCCACGCCAATCTTCAACGTGCTGTCTTCCTTGACCACCTGAACGTACTGGACCAGATTATCGTCCACGCGAATGACCACGCTGAAAGTATCACCCTGGCTGATGTCAACCGTGAACCCTTGACGGATGTCAACCTCGTCGAAGCCGGTTATGGCTTCCTCTTGGGTCACGACGTTGCCCGATCCGGTGGTGGAGACCAGCCCGCAACCGGCCAACAGGGCGGCGAGGGCCACGAGAATCACTGTGATTGTGCGCTTCATTCTCTTCTCCTTTTCTGTTCAAGATTCAGGGTTGGCGAATTCAGCTTGACCCTGCTTGACGTCACGTTGCACTCCCGGCTGGTGCTCTCTAATCGCGTGCCGGCTTGGACATCGCGTGTCTTCGTCGTACGCCCGCTGCCGCCGGCACACACCGCGTCGCAAAGGTAGCACCGGCCTTGGATGCGGCGCCCAAGCAGGCAGCTGTGTGGCAATGAGCGACCCTCGGCGGGCCCGAAACTCGTTGGAGCCGATCTCGGATCGGCCGCTCAAAGGCGGGACTAGGCCGCAGCTTCGAAAGCTTGCCTGACCTCGTCCTTGAACAGATACCAGATGATGAGCGCGCCAATGATGGTGCCGATAGGGAAAGCTAGCAGAGAAAGAGCGGCCAGCACGATGGCCAGCCATCGCGCCCATCCCTTCAAGCCCAACAGTCCCCACCCGGTGATCACCGAGAGTACACCCCCCACTCCGATAAGCAGAAGCCCGATCCCCACAGCGAATAGGGCAACGGCAGCGTCGCCTATTCCGTCGCCCCCAGCAAGGATCCCAGGGACAGCAAAGCCCAGGATAGCGCAGATCCCGATCAGACTGGGAATCGCACTCAGGAACTCGTAGACGGCGATAATTGTCACACCGTCAGGTCGTTTCATCTTAGTCCTCCATTCTCGTTGCAGCTACGACATATGCGAAGTCACTAGTAGTATTGTCACAGAGCATCCAGCGACCCCTATTCGGGTTCGACGGACGAAGCGCCGGAGGTCTCTATGCTTCCCAGTGAAGGCCTGCCCAGATACTTGACGCGTGAAGCGCCACTGGCCTCAGCATTCAGTCTGCCGCTGGGGTTCACGGTCACGTGGCTGGCCCCACTGGCGTCCACGCTGGCGTCAGCCACAGGGAAATCAGCGAGATCCACATGGCTCGCCCCCGAGGCATCGATGATGGCGTCTTCCCCAGAGCCAGTGAGGGTTAGGTGGCTGGCGCCCGAGACGTCGAACCGAGCATTCCCACATTCGACGTCGCCCACCAAATGACTTGCACCGGACAGGTCCACATCGAGAGCCCTCGTGGACTCGAAGCCGCTGACGGTACCGTGGCTTGCGCCGCTCAGCTCCAACCCGGTCAGTTCAGGCAAGGTGACCTCCGCCGTCGCATGCGTCGATAGGTAGTTGGGGCCTGGCTCCAGGCCGATCTTCAGCGTGCTGCCCTGCTTCTCAACCCGAAGGTACTCTACCAGGTTGTCGTCAATGCCGACGACCACGCTGAAACTGTCGCCTTGCCTGATGTCCGCCGTGAAGGCATGGCTGACATCAACCTTGTCGAACCCGGTTATGGAGAACTCCTGTGTCACCACGTTGCCTGAGCCTCGGATCACTCCACGTGACACTGGGATCAGGTCGCTTATGTCCGGGATTCCACAACAGGCACTGACCAACGGAACCAACACGATGAGAGTGAGAAGAACATGCTTTTTCATTTCATCCCCCTTTTATGGTATCGCGCATGTCACGCCGACTGTGTCGCGTCTATTGACCCCTGCTGGCGGGTCAACGTTCTCGGGCCCCACGTCATGACCACAACTATGGCCGCCACGACGAGTAGAATTGTACTGAGAAGGAACGTCCGGGCTGAGATCGGCAAGAGCAGATTCAACGTGCTGTTACTCATGAAGTGTAGCAAGATGACCGCTAGGATGCTGCGCCGGGTATTGTTGTAAACCCAGGTGTACAGAACGGCCTGCGCGAGTACACTGGCAGCAAACATCCAGAAGGTCAGGCCCCCAATGCCCCATTGACTTTGGATCATGCCGATCGTGAAGAAGAGGGGGAAATGCCACAACCACCAGAAGATCCCCAGGACGAGACTTGAAACCAGCGCGCTCCACTTCGACTGTAGCTGATCCAGCGCAAATCCGCGCCAGCCGAGCTCCTCAGCGAGGGGGCCTACCACCAGCCCCATGACCACCATCACGAGCAGCGACGCTGGCTGCGCCGCAATCTGCGAGATGGCTTCGGCCCCTGGGGGACTGCCCCCGAGCAGAATGTCCAGGAGGATGCCAAGCCCATACACCGCCGGGAAGATCAGAAAGATCACCGCGTACCAGCGCGCGCCAATCCGCTTGAAACTGATCGACCGCCGCCAGAACTCACGGCGGCCTTCCCGAGCCTGGGTGCGATACACCATGATAATGCCCGCGATGGACGGGCCGAAGCCGCCCACCAGAAACGGGATCATCAACGGGCCTGCCATCACATCCTGCCGGGTTAGGGCAATGGGAATCCAGAAGATCCAGGTCAGGACGAAGGTCAACGCAAAGAAAAGCCAAACCTTGCTGTCCTTCCCAGAAGTAGCGTCTTGCGCTTTCATTCCATCCTCCTTGTTTGGTGTGATGCAGGTCACGCTGAATGGGTGTGTCATGCGCAGCCGACTGAGTCGATCGTTCTACCTCGGCGATTGAATAGACCCCTCCCTGCTCCGGAGCCTCCGCTGGCCGCCTCAGAGGCCGCCGAATCGGGATCTCGGGCCGAATACGGTCGCTCCACCCGAGTGAGCTTTTATTATAGCAGATGGTTCTTGCCATGTCGAGCATCAGAAGCCTCGGCGGTCCCTCCCCAGCGAACAGCTTCACCCACCTGTGAAGAATTGCAGGACGAACTGGGCGCCCCAAAGCACAAGCGGCAGCACCAGTGCGGTAACAAGCAGACGCACCGTTTCGGGCTGCCAGGGCCAGGTGGGAATCCTGCTTAGTGCGTTCTGTTCGATCTCTAGACTGGCAATGGCCAAGTTGAGCTTTTCCATTCCCTCGAGATTTCCACTACTGAGTCGCTGGTGGAGTTCGACGACCTGGGCTTCCAACAGCTGAGAGTTCTCGTCTAACAATCGTTCCTTCTCCTCCACCAGCAGTCGGTGGATGCCAAGCAGAGGCCAGGCGAAGGTCGCGACCGCCAGAACCGTGACTAGGAATACTACCCCGACGGACCTTAGGTCGTATAAGATCTCTTGGTTGATGGCCATAAAGCCATAAGGGGGTACGGTCAAGCCCACAGCCATGAGTGCGGTGAGACCGGAAAAGGCGTATAGTGGCCCCATCCTGAACAGATTGATGCGCGTCTGTCGTGTATAAATGCGATTGATCAATCTCATTTGACGGATCGTGTGGTAGATAAGTGCGCCAAACATGCACCACGTGATCAGATAGATGCAGTAGACCAGCGCACCCGAAATGGGTGAGGCGGCGACAAGTGCTTCATAACTGCTTAGGGTACCCCAGAGGCTCTCTGGCACAGTCGCGATTAGGAGTGTGACCACGCTTGCCAGTAACGTCGGGGGTGCGGGCAGTGTTATGATTTCGTAGCGTAGTCGACCGTACTCTTCTTCGGTGGCCTTCAGAGCAGGTCGCAAGGTGCTGAGCGCCGCAGCTGCCCTATTATCTAGCTACTGGAACAGTGCCAGCAAGTAAGCGATTATCCCCGCCATGAATACCTGAGCGGGTAAGAAGGTACCGGTAGCAAAGGACCCTTCAATCCACAGGACGAGGACTTGGAGCAACAGCAGACCCAGCCCAAGTCCAGCGTAGTACCCCCAACTCGGTCCGGGCCGTCGATCCACCCAGCCGGTAAAGCGGTCGACCCAACTGGGCGCGTATTCCTGCCACTCCTCCTGACTCCTCGAATCGCCGTTATCGTCCCCCGCAACCGCTGCCATGCTCACGACTCCTTGCCGGTCCCGTCTGATCGAGGATCTGAGGTGATCTCCCACCTTCAATGCGCATCCCTTCCCCCCAGGTTGCCAACGGCCCTCACAGCATGCTCACCGGATCCACATCCACCCGCCAGCCCAGAGGAAATTCCAGGTCCCAGAGGAGCGAATGGGGGTCGCGACCACGCACGATCAGGTGCCAGCGGTACTGGCCTCGTATGCGGCTCAAGAAGGAAGGAGCTGGCCCTATGAGGTCGATCTCCGGCAGACCCAGGCGGGCTATCTTGTTACTCAGAACGCGATGCAGCCTCATGGCCTCCTCCTTGCACTGTTGCGCATCGCGATGCACATAGACCATCCTCGCCAATCGGCTGAAGGGAGGGTATCTCTGCTGCCGGCGGAACTCCATCTCTTGGGCGTAGAACCCTTGGTAGTCATGGCGGCTCGCAGCTTGGATGCAATAGTGGGAGGGTGCATAGGTTTGCACGAACACCTTACCACCGAGGATGCTGCGCCCCGCCCGGCCCGCTACCTGGGTCAGCAGCTGGAAGGTACGCTCTCCTGCGCGGAAGTCGGGCAGGTACAGCGCCGTATCCGCCGTTATCACCCCCACTAGAGTGACCAGGGGTAGGTCCAACCCCTTGGCTATCATCTGCGTGCCGATCATCACGTCGGCCTCATGATTGATGAACCTCTCCAGTATCTCTTCGTGGGCCATCCTGCCGGCCGTGGTGTCGCGGTCCCACCGGACGATCTCGGCCTCAGGGAAGAGCTGCCTGGTCACTGCCTCAACCTTTTGAGTGCCGACTCCGAAGTGCTTGATCCGCTCACTATGGCAACTGGGGCAGGCGTCGGGCACGATGGTTTGCCAGTTACAGTGATGACAGACTAGCGCATCCTCCGGGAAGTGGTAGGCCAGAGGTACATCGCACCGCTTGCATTTCATGACATGACCGCAATCGCGGCACATGACGAAGGTCGTCGCGCCGCGGCGGTTCAGGAACAGTATGACCTGCTCCTTGGCGGCGAGCGTCTCCCTCATGGCTTCTCGCAGGCCACGGCTGAAGATGCTTCGATTCCCCGCCCGGAGCTCCTGCCGTAGGTCCACTACCTGCACCGGCGGCAGATCCATGTACATCGCTTCGTCGTATCCCTCTCCCACCTCCTTGACGCCAGCGGGCTCCTGCTCTATTCCGTACTGGGCCCTTTGCTCCTCGATGCGCCGCCGATGCCCCATGATACGTTGCGGGAGATGGAGCAAGTTGTACTCCCCCCTTTGAGCACGATAGTAGGAAACGACATCGGGGGTAGCAGTGCCCAAGATGACCTTACACTCACTTATCTCCGCCAACCTGATGGCCACGTCTCGGGCATGGTACCGCGGCATCCTGTCCTGTTTGTAGCTCCACTCATGCTCCTCGTCGATGACGATCAGGCCCAGCCTGGGCAACGGGGCAAACACAGCCGAGCGGGAGCCGATGACGATGTCGGCCCTACCATCGCGGATACGCCGCCACCCGTCATACCGTTCGCCGATGGAAAGCTTGCTGTGCAGTACGGCTATGCGTCCAGGAAAGCGGGCTGCGAAACGACGGATAGTCTGCGGGGTGAGGGCGATTTCCGGCACGAGCACGATGGCCTGCTGCTCCACAGCCAGCACCTCTTGCAGGGCGCGCAGGTATATCTCCGTCTTGCCGCTGCCCGTCACTCCGTGGAGGAGGAAAACCTCAGATCCCGGCGTCTGCAGGCTGGCCTCGATCTCGCGCCAGGCGGCGTCCTGAGCCGGGGTCAGCTTGGGCGGAGTGCTGAGCACAAAAGTACGCCCTTGCAGAGGGTCCCTCCACACCTCCTGCTCGTCCAACTGGATAAGCCCCTTATCAGCCAGTCTCTTCAGAGTGGCACTGCTCCCCCCCACCTCGGAGAAGATATGCGAGACCGGAGCGGGGCCCCGGTCGTCCAGGTATTGGACGATTGCGGTTTGCAGTGGAGCCCTCCGCAACTGTTCCAAGACATCAGAGGTGATCTCCCCCTTGAGACGGGCCACTCGTTCCATCTTTGGCTTTGCCCTGGCCTCGGCCAACTCAGAGCGTTTGACTATCACGCCCCTGCGAGCCAGCCCCTCGACGAGAGAACGGTAGTTCCTCAGCTTCAACCTTCTCCCCAGAGTATGGAGGGGTACCTCCCCTTCGCGCTCAAGTGTCTCGATTACGGTCTGCTGCTGACTGTTCAGATCGGTGGGCGGGGCGTGTTCGGCGTTCAAACGCAGGGTAACCCGAGTCCTGCGCGCCATGCCCGGGGGCAGCATGAGGAGCACTGCATCTATTAAGGGGGCCAGATAGTAGCTGCTGATCCAAGAAGCCAACTCTATCTGGGCAGGAGAGAGAACCGGGGTGGGATCGGCAATCTCGTATAAGTCCTTGGTCTCGGGTACGGGAGACTGATCGTCGAAGCCGAAGATTACCCCCTGCAAACGACGGCTGCCGAAGGGGACGACAACTAGCTGGCCTACCTTTGCGTCATTGTGAAGCTCCGGGGGTATTGAGTAGTGGAAGGTCACGTCCAGGGTTGTGCCATTCTCCACCTCTCCTCGTGGCGCATCGTCCAGAAGCTTCTTGCGGGGCTGCACCCGGGTATTGACTACGACCTTGGCGTATCTCATCACCTTGCCTGCGTACTGCGCCTTGAGGAACCGGCGGAGAACACGGTCCAACCCTAAAAGACTATACCACCGTTCGACAGACATATCAAGATCTGTCGGCAGAAGCCATCAAACCAGTGTAGCGCCCTACGCTGCGGAATTCCAGCGACTCAGCCAGCCGATCGTATGACTCAGCAGACTACATATCGTGGCGGGTTCGTGCGGGATGAATTCCCGCGCTAGGGTGACTGAGTCCCTTGGCTTTCGCTATCTTCTCTCTGCATACTGGTGGGACGAGGCTAGGTTCTCAGCGGCAGATGTGGTAGAATCCCTACTGGATCATCACTTGGAGTTGGAGGGTCTCTTGCGTTTCTTCATCGCCGGCATCATGCAGGGGTCTCGCCAGGATGACGACATCTGCGGTCAGGACTACCGGACCACCATAAGGGAGATCATCCTGGGGCAGTACGCTGAGGCCGAGGTAATCTGTCCTTTCGAGCTATATCCGGAGAGCCCCTACTATGGCCCTGTGGAGGGCAAGCAGACCTTTCTGGATCTGGCCAACCGGGCCAAGGAGGCTGATTTCCTCATCGCATACCTTCCTGAGGCCAGCATGGGGACCGCCATCGAGATGTGGCAGGCCTACGGAGCTGGGGCTCGGATCCTGAGCATCTCTCCTATGGCTGAGAACTGGGTTATCAAGTTCCTGTCGGACCAAGTGTTCGCCACCATGGAAGAGTTCGCCGAGTTCATAGCTAGCGATGGACCGGCGAACATATCCCCAGGCCGCTAGCGGTCGGCGGCTTGGATCGGCTGCGCGGGAACCACAGTATGGACAACGAGCGAGAAGAGTTGGCGAAGCAGATGGGCGAGCTGTTGACCCAGCGGGGTTGGACTCTGGCCGTGGCGGAGTCCTGCACCGGAGGATTGCTCGGCCACCTTATCACCAGCGTGTCGGGCAGTTCGGCCTACTTCCAGGGCGGAGTGATCAGCTACTCCAACGAGGCCAAGGAGCGGATACTGGGCGTCCCCCACGAGACCCTAGTAGAGCAGGGCGCGGTGAGCAAAGAGACTGCGGTGGCTATGGCCCAGGGAGCTCGGCGGCTCCTGGGGACAGATCTAGCCCTGTCAGTGACCGGCATCGCCGGGCCCACCGGCGGCACGCCAGAGAAGCCGGTAGGGTTGGTCTACATAGCGCTGGCTGCCCAGGGCGTAGATGTGTGGCAGAAGCATGTTTGGCAGGGGGACCGTAGAGAGAACAAGAGACTATCGGCGGAAGCGGCGCTGAGGTTGCTCCACGAGTTCCTGACGGAGTGATCCGTCCTCCCCTCGGCTCTGTTGTTCTAGCCTCCCCCCTTCAACCTGGGCATCCACACGGTCATCAATAGCGCGGCAACCAGAGCCAGCCCAGCTCCGAAGAGGAAGGGCGCTGCCGGGCCGAAACCTTGCCAAGGGCCCAACCCCTGCCACAGTAGGCCGGCGATCAAACTGGCTGGAAAGGCGGTCACTCCGACAATTGCGTTGTATACACCGTAGGCCGTTCCGTGCTCCTCTGGCCTGACCATGTCGGCCACCAAGGCCCTGGCCACACCTTCGGTCATCCCGTAGTACACCCCGTACAAGGCGTATAGCAACCATATCTGCCATCCCGCGCTAGCGAGGCCAAAGCCCAAGTATGCCAGTCCGTATATCAGCCAGCCACCAACCATAAGCCGTCGCCGACCGATTCGGTCCGAGAGCACCCCCGCCGGACTGGAAACCAGGCTGTACACCAGATTCAGCGTGAGTAACGCGCCCATCACCGCCAGGACCGATAGCCCGCGCTCCTGGGCGCGAAGGATGAGAAACGCATCCGACGAGTTGCCCAAGGTGAATACCACCAGGATGACCAAGAACCCTCGATAGCGGGCATCGAACCCTCCAAGGGTAAGCGAAGGCGCCCTGGCTGGCTCACGCCGCCTGGGCATATCCCGCGCGCCGAAGGCCAACACCAGCACGGCCACCGCCGCCGGGACGATACTCACTAACACGACCGTCTGAAAGGTCACCCGTTGCAGGATGCCGCCGCCCGCCTGGATCGCCCAGATCACCGCCGCGGCAATGAGCAATCCGGTGAAAGCCCCTGCCGTATCCATGGCCCGGTGTAGCCCAAAGCTGAGTCCCCGCTGGGTCTCGTCTATCGAATCCGCGATGAGGGCGTCACGAGGTGCAGTCCGAATGCCCTTGCCCACCCTGTCGGCAAAACGCACTCCCAAGACCCAGGACCAGGTCGTGGCGAAGTATAGGAAGGGCTTGACCAGAGTGGACAATCCATAGCCCGCCACCGTTAGCCACTTGCGCTGCCCCAGCTTGTCCGACAACCAGCCAGAGAAGACCTTCAACACACTGGCCGTGGTCTCCGCCAGCCCCTCTATCAGGCCTATCACCGAGGTGCCAGCCCCCAGCACGTTGGCCAGGAAGAGAGGCAAGAGACTGACGATCATCTCACTGGAGACGTCGGTGAGATAGCTGGTGATGCTTAGGACCCAGACATTGCGCGGCACCCTCCGCCAGCCGTGGCTAGCTTGTGAAGGAGCGCCCGTTGGCCGCTCTCCGCTGTTCATGCGTCTGCTCCTTCGTCCAACACCTCGTGCACCAGTTCTGCGATTCTGCCACGGGCCTCGACCAGCACCATCTGTCCTCGGTCGGTGATCCGATAGTACTTCCGCTGCCGCCCCTCAATGACGCGTACTTCCTTGCTCAAGTAACCGTCGCGCTCCAAAACGTGCAAAGCAGGGTACAGCGTGCCGGGGCTGAGCTCATAGCCGTGACGCGCTAGCTCCTGCATCAGCCACGCACCGTAGACCGGCTCCTTTGACGCATGGTACAAAATGTGAATTCTTATGAAGCCAAGAAAGAACTCCCTGATCATCGCCCCACGTGTCCGTAATATCGCACCACGTTATCGCTCGCCGATATTATAGTCCAACAGAACCTTCGTTGCCAGGTTGATGGGATGAACTGAAGGTCACGGCACGGCATGCCGCGCTGCTACCGCTGGGTGTTTTCCCAGGGCAGATCAGCGTCCTGAAGAACATGAGAAGCCCGTGCCTCCCGACCCTCTCGTGCCATGGTATCGCATGGCCTGCTGGCATGTCGATATCATGTACGAGGAGACTCTTCGTCGTGAAGTCTCTGGGGTGAATCGGGGGCAATTGCTCGGCGTACTGCGTGCCTATGCCGTGAGCGCCGCAGGACAGGTTGACAACCTGTCCTACGGTTGGGTATCTTCCCAGGGCAGATCGGCTTCCAGAAGGACCTGATAGGCCCGCCCCTCTTGCGAGCCAAAAAGCTGACCGGGAGGATAGCGGAGAAGGAACTCCTCGACTACGCTGTACTGTTCCCCTTGCAGGTGAGATCCCTGTGTTGCGTCGGGGAGGGCTATGGCAACCAACGGCGTATCCCATGGGGCGACCTGGCTCTGCCGACCGCCGGGGAGATCCTCTATGGGGCCAAGGTCGGTGGCGATCAGTGTTCCGGAGGTGGGCGTGAAGACAGTGGCATCCGAGGGACGTACGCCCACAACCTCATTGTATACCTCCCAGAAGGCCTCTGGGGCATCCTCGAAGTCGAAGGGATAGATGCTGACAGTCTTTGAGGTGTCGAGGAGATGGACGGTGACATCCCTCCAGGGCATATCGGGAAGAGCGGGGGAAGGCAAGTAGCGATCCTCCAGCTGGAACAACCCGCTATCTGCGATGAAGCTCAGGAGCTGGCTGAGTTCCTCCTCGCTAACATGTCCCGTCGTGACCACGCGGTCGGTGCCCACCCTGAACTGCTCATCCTCGCCCCCGAGAACCACGAAGCCATCGCCGTAGATGCTCAACTGAGGCACGTGCCTGCCCGCCGGAGGAGGCATCAGTCCCCCATAGGTGTCGGCCTCCACAATCAGAGCCCCGGCTTGGTGGTCATATTCCAGGGAAATCGGGGGCACAGGCGCAAGCGTGGCCTGACCGACTATACCCCCTCCACAGGCGGCCAAGATGATTACTGTCGCCAGCCCAATGCCCAACGCAATCCGTGCTCCCACCATGGCAATAAAGGGAAAAGCGGGGCCAGCGCCCTCTCCACGCTGGCCCCACCGTGCGTGACCTACATAGGTGGGCTGATGCTAACGGGTTGGTTGACATTGCGGATTTCCATCAGGAAGCTCACCTCACCGCTCTCTCCCTGGCACTCGCCAGCGGCGTCAGACTGCCTCTTAACCGGGAAGCTCCCATCCACCGCGACCCAGGTATCGTCCTGCACCGAGGCCCACGTGCAACCGACGGCGTAACCCCAGGCGCCGGCCTCCGTGATTTGGTAGTGGTTGGTCAGGACGCCGTTCATCATCTCCTGTCCCAAGTATTGCGCGTCCTCAGGGTCACCCGCGAAGAAGCTCTCCCACCAATAAAGCATGCTGAACATGTCGAAGATGTCGAGCATGGACTCATCCATGACTGGGATCTCCTGCCACGCGTCTCCACCCTCTCGCATCCACATCTTCCCCACTTCCTCGATGTAGATCATCTCCATGCTGGTGGACTCACCCTCCGACACGCTGGAGAAGCTCAGTTGTTCCGCCTTGGTCGGCTGGCTCTGGCGCTGGCCCTCGATGTCGAGCACGACGTCTTCCGTGGTCCCTTCCATACTGCTCAGCCCATCAATGTGGAGGGTGTATGCGTACGAGCTCAGATTCTCCAGGGCCTCCACGTCCAACTCGAAAGGCAACTGCTCCGGAGGAGGTGTTGGCTCGGGCGTCTCGCAGTCTTGCGGGCAGTTCTGAGGGTTCTCCGGGCCCTCGCAAACCCCATCCCCGCATCGCACCTCTGCGGGCGGTGGTGTAGGCGTCTCCTCTTCCGTTACCCCGCCCCCCAGACCAGGTAGGCCCGGAATGCAGGCCAGCGTGAGCGAGGCCAGAAGGGTCAGGCCCAACACAGCGGTCAATACTCTTGTTCTGTTATTCATCTCTCTTCTCCTTTACCTTGATTCAAGCTACGTTCGATTTTCGGTCTGATCTCCCTGGGGTTATTTGCCACTACGCTCCCACTCCACCGGCGACCATACTATACCACCACTCATGTGGCGCCGCCTCCCGGGCGGAGCCCCTAGGACAGCAATATGCCCCTGAGCAGGAATAGACCCCCGATAGAAACCGCCCCGGCCACAGCGGCCAGGAAGCAGCCCTTGGCCCAGGGTTGAGACCTGTCACTTCCCCTGAACGCCAGATAGAGCCCAATGATGAGACCTGCGGGAGGGATCACGAATGACAGCGCGTATAGCAACAGGTCTGGCCGCCGTTCCCACTCCACCAGCAGGGGGCTGGCATTGAAGATCGAGGAGTAGGTGCCGCTGACGATGCCAATCAAGAGCGTCCAGACGAAATTCCTGATGGTGACGCCGCCGAACAGCAGCAAGGCGGTCAGCGTGAAAACCACAGTCAGTTGGGTGTTGATGGAACGATCCAGAGTCTGAATGATGCTATGGTTGACGACGTCCTCTATGGGTTGCCCCGCATACCGTCTACTGTTCTCGCGGATACGGTCGAAGACGACGATACTATCATGCACCGAAAAGCCGATCACGGTCAAGAGCGCGGTCAGGAACAAAGCATCCACTTCCCACCCGAACAAGACACCGAAGATCGAGGCCAGGCCTACCACCACGAAGATGTCGTGCACCATGGCGACGATGGCGCAGGCGCCGTAGCGGACGGGCTTCATCACATGGCGAAAGGCAAAAGAGATGTAGATCAGGATGGCTACGGCCGCCATCCCGACCACTAGATAGGCCCGCTGCTGCACCTCTCCACCCACCGCGGGGCCTACGGACTCGAACCGCAACTCGGTGAATTCTCCCAACCGGTCCTGGATATCCTCCTCGATCTGCCGCTTGGTCTCTGAGTCCAACACTTTGCTGCGGATGAGGAAGATGTTCTCCGTGGAGCTCTGAACCATGGTATCGTGGAAGTCGTACTCGCCGAAGAGCTCCTTCAGGTGCGCTGGTTCGACGACGCCACTTTCGTCGAACTGCAACTCCAATATCGAGCCCCCGGTGAAGTCTATCGAGAAATTGAGGCCGAAGAGGATGAGGGAGATCAGTCCAGGGATGACGACGATGGCTGAGATGAGATAGTACCAGTAGCGCTTGCCGACTATGTCAAGCATGCCTACCCCCTACACCCCAAACCAGCGATGATGCTTGACCACGTCCAGGTCCACGATCAGCCGCAGAAAGGTACGGGTGACGACGATGGCTGTGAACATGCTGACCAGAACGCCGATGCCCAGGGTGAGGGCAAAGCCCTTGACGACGCTGGCTCCGAAATAGGACCCAAACCAGAACAGTATGGCACAGGTGATAATGGTAGAGAAATTCGAGTCACGAATGGACGGCCAGGCACGGCTGAAGCCCAGCTCCACCGCCAGCCGCAACCCTTTCCCTGCGCGCAACTCCTCCTTCATCCGCTCGAAGATGAGGATGTTGGCATCCACAGCCATACCCACGGAGAGGATGAAGCCTGCGATGCCGGGCAGAGTGAGAACTACTGGTATCAATTTGAAGAGCGCGAACACGATGGCTGCATAAATCATCAGCGCCCCGTCTGCCAGGAGTCCTGGGAAACGGTAGTAGAGCAGCATGAAAAGCACCACGGTGCTCAGGCCCATCACCCCGCCGATGAGGCTCTTCTGCAGGGAGTCCTCGCCCAACGTCGGACCAACGGTGCGGTTCGTCTCCACGCGCAAGGGAATGGGCAAGGCACCGTACCGCAGCCGGATGACGATGCTTTCGGCTTCCTCGGGCGGAAACCCTCCTTCCCTGGTGATACGCACCGCTCCGCCGGGAATGGGCTCGTTGATGGTGGCGCAACTCACCACTGCCTTGTCCAGGACGATGCACATCAGCTGCCCGACATGAGCCGTTGTGTACTGCTCAAAGAGCGCGGCGCCCTCATCGTTCAATTCAAAATGGATCTCGATCAGCCCCAGCTGGCCGAACCCCATGCTCGCCTCTCTTAGGTGGCGTCCTGTCATTATCGTCTCATAGATCGGTTCCTCGGGCGTGGGAGGAACAGCGGGGGTGAGGGAGATCGTGGGGGTCACCACCGCCGAGGGAGTGGCAGTCATCGTCGCAGTAGCGGTGATAGTGGCCGTCACCGTCTCTGCGGTAGGTGTCGCTGTGGGGATAGCGGTTGCCGTGGCATCCGGGATTGTGGGGGTGATGGTCACCGTGGGCGTTATGGGCGCTGGAGACGCCACGTCCTCCGTGGTCTTCACTAGGGTCCCCGCAGGCAGGAACGTGAGGCCGGCATCAATGAACTCGAGCAGGCCCGTCTCGCCGAAAGTCTCGATGGCCCGCTCTGGGTCCTCGATGCCGGGCAACTCGACGATGATCCTCCTACCACCGGAGAGCTGAATAAGGGGCTCAGAAACCCCCAGGCTATTGATCCGCTGCTCGATGATGGCCCTGGTTGCTTCCATGGCCCCGGGATCCACACTCTCCTCTGGGGGAAGGTCTGCTTCCAGCAGCACCTGCAAGCCCCCTTGGAGATCCAATCCCCTGCGCAGCTCGATATCGCGGTCCACGTTGATGGGGCCAACATGGATGTGAATCCCCGGATTGCTGGGCAGATCTATCCAGGCGGCACATAGGGCCAGGACGATTATGCATCCCAATAGGGCCAGGGTTCCACGCCGGTCGGTTAACATATCCGTGTCCTCAGTCGCTCAAGCAACGGCGCTGATTATAGTCTCGCCTCGCTGGACTGTCAAGCGGGCAGTCCCTCAGACGATCTTCTCCCTAACAACGCCGCTGACGAAGTCCATGACCCAGACGACCACGGTGATGGCCCACACTGCGACGCCTGCCTGCTTGTAGCGCAGCAGGTTGACCCACTGGATGAGAAGGAAACCGACGCCACCCCCGCCAACCATGCCGATAATGGTTGACATACGCACATTGATGTCCCAGCGATAGATCGTGAAAGCGAGATACGGGGGTACGATCTGCGGCACAACGGCGTAGATAATGGTTTGGAGGACGTTGGCACCGGTGGCGGTGACGGCCTCTATGGGGCCCGTGTCTATACTCTCCACTTGCTCCGAGTACAACTTACCCAGGGCAGCGATGGAATGCATCCCCAGGGCCAACACGCCGGCGAAGGGACCGATGCCCACCCAAACGGCGAAGACGACGGCCCAGATAAGGGGCTCGATGGACCGCACGATGTTGAAGATACCCCTGATTACGAAATAGATGACCATCGTGCCCCGACTTACAGACATCAGGTTGCGAGCCGCAAGAAAGCTGAGGGGAACAGCCACGAACACGCCGAGAGTGGTCGCCATCAGCGCCAGCATGATGGTTTCCAACATCTTGTCAAACACGACCCTGGCCGTCTCGCTGGGGTAGGGCAACCCCACCTCCCACCTCAGCTCCGTCTGGATCTGGTGCAACTCCTCGGACTCGACCACGGAGGGGATGGAGATCCCTTCCACGAAATGACCCTCTCCATCGGAGTCGAAGTGCGCCAACGATCTGGTGGTACCTTCCGGAGGGATCCAACGCACGGTGCCCCGCGTGTTGGGCCGCAAGTTGAACCCCTCAACGGACAAGGGCTCCCCTGGGGCCCCACAGGTATGGGAGAGTACAAGATAAGGTTCCGACTCGCTGGCAGCCATCTGCTCCGGAGGTGAATCAGTGCAGGGCAGTTGGAAGTTGGTGAGGACTTCTTGGTACTCCTTGTCCCGGGTGAGGACGTCCGGTTGGACGATTTGAGTAACGATGTGCACAATGTCCGGCGCGTCGACCACCAACCTGCGCAGATCGATCTCCGTAGACTGCCAAGCATAGGCATATACGAGGATACCGACAAAGAGCACGCCTATGAAACGCCATGAGGAGAGAAGGCCCCGGGGCTCCTTTGCCGGCTTTTCTTGCCTTTCTTCTTGGGCACTCACTTCTAGATACCTCCTATCGTATCTCTACCTGAATGGCCTCCTCGCCATAGATCTCCTTGAACCTGGCGTCATCTATCTCCGCAGGCAAACCCTCAAATACCATCTCGCCATCTTTCAGGGCGATGATACGTGAGGCATAAGCTCGCGCCAGGCTGAGGAAATGCAGGCTGCATAGCACCGTCACCCCCTCATCCCTGTTCAAATCCTCGATATACCTGAGGATGGAATGGGACGTAGCAGGGTCCAAGCTGGCCACTGGCTCATCCGCGAGTATCAGTGTCGGCTCCTGCATCAAGGCTCGGGCAATACCTACTCGCTGTTGCTGACCACCGCTCAATTCATCGGCGCGCTTATACGCTTGATCCAGGATGCCCACTCGATCCAGACAGCCCAGGGCCTGCTCCACATCTTCCTTAGGAAAGCGTCCTATCGCGCTTCGCCAGGGATTGACATAGCCAAGCCGCCCTGAGAGGACATTCGTCAGCACCGAGGAACGTTTTACCAGATTGAACTGCTGGAAGATCATGCCAATGTGACGTCTCACCTTGCGCAGCTCCTCGCCAGACAACTGGGTGATGTCCACCCCGTCCCAGATGATACGGCCCTCCGTGGGTTCTATTAGCCTGTTGATGCACCTGAGCAGGGTGGACTTACCAGAGCCGCTCAGCCCGATGATGACCAAGAACTCACCGTCTTTGACCGTGAAACTCAGGTCCTTGACCGCCACCGTCCCGCCGTCGTAGATCTTCGTTAAGTTCTCAACTTCAAGCATGGACGTCTCCCTTCTGGCCGCTCGGCCCCCGAGATGACTCTTGGCCCTACGGCTCTGTCTCCAGGGGATATGAGATTGGGCAGAGGAAACCCCTGCCCAATCTCGAACGCTTTCTCACCACGTAGATCTGCCCTGAAGGGGACCCAGGCCGTTGCCTTACTCCAAGATGTCTTCGTCCGTCCACCCCAGGATATTGATCGCGTTGCGCACAGGGTCGTAGTAGTCATCGTCGACACGACCGAAGCCGGTAATGTCATAGAAGTCCTCATCCGCCAGGACTTCCTGCCCCTCGTCCGTAGCCGCGTACTCGATCAGCGTCTGGACGATCGTATCCTTCATATCGCTCGGGAAATCGCTCACGAAGCTCACCGTGTCGTTGGGAATCCTCTCGCTGAGGACCAGCAGGCCGACCTCGTCCATGACGTCGGGGTTGGTAGCCATGGCTGCTACGCGGGCATCGCGGACCCTCAGGCCGCCTTGCCACACCTTGTAGCTGCCATCGTCCTGCTGCTCGATGGTGAAGTCTCCCCCAGGCTCCAACGGATCCTCTTCCGACCAGTCTGCCGGGACGTCACCCGGCGGGGAGAAATAGCTCGTGCCGAAGTCAGCAGTGCCGTCCATCACCGCCAAGACCGACTGCGGGTGACCTCCTGCCTCCACTGTCTCTCCCGGTGTGATGCCGTTCAGGCTCAAGAGCACCGACGGCCAGAGGTAACCTGAGGTCGAAGTCACACTGGGAACGGCCCACTTCTTGCCTTCCAGATCCGCCAGGGACGTGATGCCGCTGTCGCGGCGCACCGTAAACTGTGTCCAGTACGCCGTACGTCCGTACCGAATCGTGGCCAAAGCGACCTCCACCTCGCAGCGGTCATTGGCCAGCACGTATCCCAACCCAGGGATGAAGCCAATGGTGTCGCCCTCCGCGGCGCACATCGCTTCGATAGTGGCTGCATAGGAGGTGGGAACCGAGACATCGAAGTGGATCCCTGTCTGCTCAGTTATCCAGTCCGTCATCTTCTCTCCAGAGGACTCAATGACAGCCACGTCGACTGAGGGCACAAACATCAGCTGCACTGGCCTCTCCGCAGACCCAAGCTCAGGCACCGGTGTCGCACAGCCACTCACCACGACTGGGGCCAACAGCATCGTGAGGCCTACTATCAACAAAATGTACCTCTTCATTTCTTTTCCTCTTTCCGTTTCTTCGCTCTGCTTTAGTATTCGACATCAAGGACTACGTTCAAGATACCCCTATCCGTCACCCCCTTTCCCCATTTCGCTATCAGCACTCTGCACTGAGTTCCAAGAGCCACTGCGCTCCACGAGGTCATGTCGATATCTTAGCACAAATCTCAGCGCAAGACAACTCAGGCCCACCAGACGAGAGACCAGCGTTTGGAACGTGCCAAGTTTGGGACCTCTCACTGATAGGCCAAAGGGTTGAGCATCCACAGTGCGTGGTTCTACATCCACAAAGTGAGTACGTGGAAGAAAGATATTAATACTATTAGTAGTTGTAGTCGTAGGCCTGTGGACTAGTGGATAGAGTAAATCGGTGGTCCATGGAAGTTTGGTCGCGGTGTCTACCAGTTGCGGCAAGGAGGCGCGTCGCATACTACATATAGGGAGAGGCGAGATGGGGCAGCCTGGAAGTGGATTGGGGACTGCGTGTGGATGGGCGAGCTCCTTCCTTGGAGCAGGGCGCACAGTTATTGTGGGTATGTGGACATGGTCGAGGCTGTGGGCGATTTGGGAGGCGGTTGGCCGAAAGCGACTGGTTGTGGGGCAAGTAGTTATCCCCATACCGGCATGGTTATCCACAGATAGGGCGCACTTATCCACAAGGTGACACTAGAAGCTCTCGTGGGCGTAAAGGAGTCCCTTGATGGCCAGAACGTCGCGACGGAGTTGCTCGTCCTCCTCGATCTGACGGGCTATCTTGTCGTGGCCATGCAAGACGGTCGTGTGGTCGCGATTGCCGAGAGCAGCTCCTACCTGAAGGAGGGAGGTCTTTGTCTCCTCGCGGCTCAGGTACATGGCTACCTGGCGAGCGAGAGCCAAGTGTTTCGTTCGACGAGAGCCTCGCAAGTCGTCTTCTTGGAAGTCATAGAATCGAGCGACGGCCTCCACTATCTGGTCGACGGTGAGAGTCTCGTGGGGTAAAAGGACATCATGTAACGCTTCAGTAGCGAGAGCGACTGTCAGAGGCGAGAACGCTATCTGGCCATGAGCGACCACCCTGTTGAGGGCGCCTTCCAGTTGTCGGATGTTGTTCTGGAACTTGTGGGCGATGAGATCTATGACGTCATCAGGAACATCCAGCGATTGCGTGTCGGCCTTGAAGCGCAGGATAGCGATACGCGTCTCCAAGTCCGGTGGCTGGATGTCAGCGATAAGTCCCCACTCAAACCGGGAACTGAGGCGCTCCTCGAGGGTGGGGATCGCTTTGGGTGGGCGGTCGCTTGAGATCACGATCTGCTTCTTGGAGGAGTAGAGGGTGTTGAAGGTGTGGAAGAACTCCTCCTGAGTGCTTTCCTTCCCGGCGATGAACTGGATGTCGTCCACCAGTAGAATGTCTACCTGCCTGTACTTTGCCCGGAAGTCATCGGTGGTCCGGTTGCGGATTGAGTCTATCAGATCGTTGGTGAAGGTCTCCGAGGACACGTACAGCACTTGGAGGTTGAGAGTCAGAGCGAGCTTGCCCACGGCGTGGAGGAGGTGAGTCTTGCCTAGGCCCACCCCTCCATGGATGAAGAGAGGGTTATAGCTTTCGCCAGGATTCTCTGCCACCGCGAGGGCCGCGGCATGCGGCAGGCGGTTGCTGCCGCCCACTATGAAAGTATCGAATGTGTAGTGAGGGACAAGGATGGGGGGCGACGCTGAGGCTTCCGAGTCAGGAGAGCCTTCTTGCAAGAGCGGGGTGGTCAGCGATGGCGCCTCCTGCTTTGGCCTGACGACGAATCTGACTTCACAAGTGCGGTTCGTGAGGCCAATGAGTGTTCTCTTGATTATCGTCCGGAGGCGGTTCTCTAGCCATTCCTGGGCGTATGTATTATGCACACCGACGATGAACGTCCCGTCCTCATAGGCAATGGGGAATGTATTGCTTATCCACGTGTCATACGTCGCCTTGGTCATCTGCAACTGTAGTTCGCCTTTGGCCGCTTCCCAGACTCCTTTGAGATCCATGCTGCCTCCCACGCTCGTCGCTAGGCCCTGAGAGCAGCTCGCCGGGGAAGCTGATCGGCAGTCTTTGCCGAACTTGCCGGCGGGCCGTCCGAGGTCTTGGTTTTGGCAGTTGACCGTTGTTGATGCTCTTCGGATTGCGGGTCTTGACCTTGTTCTTGGGTCAACGGACCGCAATTGAGCTGCTCCGTCTTCCTGTTGTGCGCGATCGGTTGCCGCAATGGTGTGGATGCAACACGCGTAGCGGCGGTGGCAACCGAGATCTTGCCCGCCAGCAGCCCAAGCAAGAGTTCTGGTCCCGAGGCACAAAGCAAAACACTCTGGTCTGAATCCGTCGGGCTCATGAACAGGGCAGGTGATGTACTTCAGCGGGGACCAACCCGGCGGACATCGAGAGCCCCATATGGCCCTTTTGCCTTGTTCAGGACCGTAGCAGATTCTAATCGAGGAGCTGCGATTATGCAATCCAGAATCGACGTTCCTGGCGGGTGTAGGGACTCGGCCCTGGGCTCACAGGGATTATGGAGCTACTATATGCAGTAGGCGATTTCGGAGGATGTCCTACATATGGTGGTTCATCCCCTTCCAGAATCCGTTGACGAAAAGAGCAAACTTTAAGGAAGCTTATGGAAAGCTCCCCGGTGATTTGCTGAGACGGGACTTCTCTGCTACAATCGGCCCTGAGCAAAGTCTGCTGGAAAGAGGTGAAGGATGGATCTTGCGAAGACGATTCGGGATGTTCCTGATTTCCCCAAGGAAGGGATAATCTTCAAGGACATCACAACCCTTACCAAAGACCCTGAAGCCTTGAAGGAGGCGGTAGACATTCTCGCCGATCACTACACTGGACAGGAGATAGACCTGGTGGTGGCGGTAGAAGCGCGGGGGTACATCTTTGGTGCCCCTGTCGCCTACAAGTTGGGTGCCGGTTTTGTCCCGGTCCGCAAGGTGGGCAAGTTGCCTGCAGAGACGTTGCGGGAGGAGTATGAACTGGAGTATGGCACTGATGCCGTGGAGATGCACAAGGATGCCATCCAACCGGGCCAGAAGGTACTGATCGTTGATGATCTCATCGCCACAGGAGGCTCCGCTGCGGCCACCGCCAGGCTTGTGGAAAGGTTGGGGGGTGACGTAGTAGGGATCGCCTTTCTCGTCGAGTTGGGCTTCTTGAAGGGCGTCGAGAAGTTGAAAGGTTACGACGTCTTCACCGTGATCGAGTACTGACTAGTACAGTGGGACAGGGAGCACCATTTGCTGTGGATAACCTGTGGATAGAGTTGACTACTGGTTGATGAGGTACCGGGACTTTGGAACTTCTTGTGCATT
Organism: Chloroflexi bacterium B3_Chlor; assembly: GCA_005223035.1. GTDB lineage: Bacteria > Chloroflexota > Anaerolineae > UBA7937 > B3-Chlor > B3-Chlor. Next base: position 17,526 of record NJBK01000029.1, on the reverse strand, counting down.
CGAGCCTGGGGCTCGCGCTGGCCGCGCAATAATGACAAGCGGAGTCTGGGATCGAGCGCGCTGAGGCTGGTGTCGGGGCCAGTGACTTGGTGATGCTCGAAGTCGCACCCAGCAGTTGGAAGCGATGGCAGCTCGTGGTCAGGCTGCACCTGACTGCGGTTGGATGATAAGCGGAGAGCCTCAGGGCCAGTCAATGCTCTGAGGCTCTTCTTTCTTGGCTACCTTCCGATCTGGAGACCACCACCCCTACCGGACTGCTTGGGGAGCCTGGGGATGAGCCAGGAAAGGAAGGCGTCGTCGCTACGGGTCTGCATCAGCACCTTGCCTGGGCCAGTCAGGTCCACCACCAGGCCCTCGCCGCTGAAGAGGGTAGACTTGATGCCGCCTATTCTTTTCACACTGAAGCCCATTCCCTCGGCGAAGGCCACCAGATGACCGGTATCCACGGTCCGACTCTCGCCAGCACTCAGTTCCATCTCATGGACGGCCCCGTAGCTGGAGACCACCAAAGTGCCCGTACCACTGCACTTGAGCATGATCAGGCCCTCGCTGGCGAAGAAGGTCTTCGCGCCGCCCCACGTGGTGTCAATACTGACCCCACTTGAGGAAGCCACATAGGACCCTGACTGGACCATCAGGGTCTCGCCTTTCAAGTCCAGCACGGCGAGGTCGCCGGGCAAAGCCGGGGCGAGGGTGATGTCACCGCCCTGGGCAGGCGCGCGGTAGTCATTCATGAAGAAACTCTCGCCGCCCAAGACGGACCGCTTGAGCGCCCCGATGATTCCACCCTTGGCAGTGGTCTCAATGGCTACGCCAGGGGACATACTGACCATGGAACCTGCCTCGACCTGGATGGACTCTTGGGGGTCTAGCTTGACGACGGCCAAGGAATACGATGGACGATACTCAATCTCAACTCGCATCTCTGCACCTCCTTTAGGATCTATCTTGCTGTGGGTAAGATTCTCGCGTGAGATCACCTTCGCTCCGGCGTGGACCCTCCACGCGGCAACTCTGGTCTATTCAGGTTGGCACCCCAAGGCGCGGCAAAACGAACCGCATTGTGATGAACCACAACAGAAAGAAGGCGATCAGGAACAAGAACTGGCTAGTCGAACTGTCTGGCATTGAATCTCTCCTTCCCTATCATTCAATGATAACAGTAAATCGGAGGCCCTGCAAGGTATTGGTGGAGTCTCAAGCGTTCCCGGTGCGTGCCTTCTTCGCAATTCCGGACGACTCCGGGCGTGGCAAAGGTGCTGGAGAACATGCTTGGTGGAGCCTAGAGATTTCAGGAACTGGCTGGGTCAGGTCTGTAGCTCAGGCAAGTCGACGTAGAGGCCGAGAGCCTCCGGATTCGCCAGGGCATCCTTGTTCTTGACCTCCTGCCCATGGATGACGGTGCGTACGGCCAGTTCCACTTTCTTGCCGCTAATGGTGTACGGGATGTCGTCCACTCGAAGGATCTTGGCCGGCACGTGTCTGGGCGAGCAGTTTTGGCGAATGGTTGTCTTGATCCTTGTGACCAATTCATCGGTTAGAAGGGTTCGCTCGCGGAGTTTCACGAATAGGACGACCCGCGTGTCGTTCTCCCAGTCCTGCCCCACCACAATGCTGTCAACCACTTCGGGCATGACCTCCACCTGGCGATAGATCTCGGCCGTCCCGATACGCACGCCGCCCGGGTTGAGGGTAGCATCGGAGCGACCGTAGATGATGACCCCGCCATGTTCAGTGATCTCGATGTAGTCGCCATGCCGCCAGACTCCAGGATAGACGTCAAAGTAGGCGTCGTGATACTTTGTACCATCAGGGTCATTCCAGAAGTGAACGGGCATGCTCGGCGCAGATAGCGTGCAGACGAGTTCCCCCTTCTTCTCGACGACGGAGTTGCCCGCTTCGTCATAGGCCTCCACTTTCATGCCCAGGCCCCGGACCTGGAGTTCGCCAGCGTATACGGGGCCGATGGGGTTTCCCAGCGCGAAGCAAGAGATGATGTCGGTGCCGCCCGAAATCGAGGAGAGACAGATATCCTCCTTGATGTCGCGGTAGACGAATTCAAAGCTCTCAACGGAGAGGGGTGATCCGGTGGAAAGTACGGCCTTGAGCGGTGTCAGATCGAAAGAGGCTTCAGGTTTCACACCCGCCTTCTCTAGGGCGGCGAGATAGCTCGCGCTGGTTCCAAAGATACTGATCCCCTCGTCCTGAGCCATCTGCCACATGGCACTGGGATCCGGATAGAAGGGCGCCCCGTCGTAGAGCATCACTCGGGCTCCGAGAGCCAGAGAGCTGACCAGCCAGTTCCACATCATCCAGCCACAGGTGGTGAAATAGAAGACAGTATCCTCCCGCGTTACGTCCGAGTGGAGTTGCAGTTCCTTGATGTGCTGCAGGAGAGTTCCCACCACACCGTGGACGATGCATTTGGGAACCCCAGTGGTTCCCGAAGAGTACATGATGTACAGAGGGTGGTTCGCGGGAACCTGCTCAAACGGAAGGTCCGCGGCTTCCTTTGCCAGGAAGTCCTGGAAGAGTACGCCGTTGGGAACGCGCCCGGGATCGGGATTGGGGTCGGTATAGGGCACCACGACGACCTTTTCGATTGTCGGCAACTCTCTGAGAATCTCGGCGATTCTTTCCAGGGAATCGTACTCTTTTCCATTGTAGCGGTATCCGTTTGCGGTGAAGAGCACACGGGGCTCGATCTGGCCGAAGCGATCCAGGACGCCTTTGATGCCAAAATCGGGAGAGCAAGAGGACCAGATGGCCCCGATGCTGGTGGCGGCGAGCATAGCGACGACGGTTTCTATCATGTTGGGCATGAAGGCTGCCACGCGATCGCCGGGCTTGATCCCTAGACCGCGGAGGGACTTCGCCAGGCGCGCGACCTGACGGAACAACTCGGCATAGGTGATGTTGACCGTGGGCTGGCCTTCGCCTTTGAAACTCAGAGCAATGCAGTCGTCCCGGTAGCGGAGCAGGTTCTCTGCGAAGTTGAGCTGGGCACCCTCGAACCATCTTGCGCCAGGCATCTTGGTGATGTCATCGACCACCTGGTCGTACGGCCGACTGTGGATCACCTCGCCGTAGTCCCACAGGGTGGCCCAGAAGCCAGGGCTCTCCGCGATGGACCACTCGTAGAGGTGGTCGTAACTGGAGAAATCCTTGCCATGGAGCTCGTTGACTTGCTGCAAGAAGTCGTACATGTTCGTGCTCTTGATCCGCTCTGCCGAGGGTTGCCAGAGAAGCCTGCTCATGCTTCCTCCTGATTCCGTGGAATGGGGTTCACTTGGCGCCTGTGACTAGAACTCCAACTGATCGCCGATGCGCACTTTTTCCAAGGTGCTGGGATGGCATTCGATGTAGAACTGAGCTGGCTGGCTAGGGGCGTAGTAGGGGTAGAAGGGTTTGGCCAGCACCTTGTCCACTACGCGCTTCTGGCCATCCAGCCAGATCACGGCCAATGGGAAGAAGACGAAGAGCATGACAATGGTAGTGAGACCACGGCTCTCCCGCGGCTCCACGAAGACATATGCCTCGTCTTCCCTCAGGGGAGGGTGGAACATCAACCCCAGTCCCCTGGTCAAGAAGGTGGTACACCACTTGATCCTGGTGGCGATCACCTCTCCTGTGGAAACGTTCTTGATCATCGCGGACGCCCGCTACATATTATAGCAATCCGCATGCAGCGTCGCAAAACAGAGAAGGGAAGGTGTGGAAGAGCGAGACACAAGGGACTGACGGGCCCTTTGAAGGGCACCAAGCTATTCGGCATGAGCTATTGGGGCAAATGGGAACACCTTTTCAATGCCCTTTCTGGCGAAACTGGCTAGCTTGGAGTATACTTCCAACCGGCTCGTGGCAAGATATCACTGTGTCTGAGCACCAAACGCCTTGCATCGTTGGTTATTCCGCTATGGGGTTGCACCGATAGGCCGATGCCATGCAGGTGACATTCGACTTGTCCCGCTTGCGTTTGTCCTGCCCGAAACCGCCCGAGCGCCTCGGAGGCCCCCCTTGACAGCCAGACAGCGCTACAGGACGGTCATTGGAAGAAAGGAGAAATCAAAATGAGAAGCTTTCTTGGCCGTGACATCCTGTCCCTGAAGGATTTCGAGCGTCACGACTACATGCGTATCTTTCAAGTTGGTGAAGAGTTGGAACCGTATGCACGCGACCGGCAAAACGGCGAGCTACTCATGGACAAGACTCTGGTGACTGCCTTCTATCAGCCCAGTACACGCACTCGCCTTAGCACCGAGGCGGCTATGCATCGGCTCGGCGGGCATGTGGTGGGCTTCTCCGATCCCCGGATGACGCGCGCCGGCGACTTCTATCAGGAGTCCATCAAGGATACGGTCCGCATGCTCGAGTACTATGGCGACGTGATCGCCATGCGTCATTTCCAGCAAGGCGCGCCGCACGAGGCAGCCAAGTGGTCGACCGTGCCGGTCATCAACTGTGGAGATGGCTGGGGAGAACATCCGACCCAGGTTCTGATCGACATGTTCACCATCTGGCGCGAGATGGGCACTCTGGATGGCCTGCACTTCCTATTGGTGGGTGATATGCGCATGCGCACCATGCACTCCATAGGCTACGCCATGTCCAAGTTCGACATCTCAGCCACCTTCGTTGCGCCGCCTGAGATGTCTCTCACAGAGGAGTTCAAAGAGGAACTGCTTAGTGTGAATCTGGTCTTCGACGAGGCCGAGACAACGGAGGAAGCAATCGCCGACGCCGATGTGATTTACATGGAGCCGGTCGTGCAGGCCGATTACACCCGATCCCGCGTGGAGGTCGAGGAGGACCGGGGCCTTACCCCGGCCGCCTACCGCGTGACACGCGAGATGCTGCGTGATAGGGCCAAGTCGGACGCCATTGTATTGCACTCCTTGCCGCGCATGGACGAGCTACCGACAGACGTGGATGACACGCGCCACGCCCGATACTGGGTTGAAGCCTACAACGGAGTGGTCATCCGGATGGCACTGCTGGCGCTCATCCTTGGTGCCGCGGAATAGAGAGGGGGGTGACAATGCAAACCGACCTGCGCGGTCGTGACATGATCACCACACAAGAGTGGACGAAGGAGGAGATCGAAACAGTTCTCGATGTGGCCTTTGACCTGAAACGGGAGCGTGCGACAGGGCAGTCACACCCGCTACTGCGAGACAAGGCGCTGGCGATGCTGTTCTTCTTCACCAGCACCCGAACCCGGGCGTCCTTCGAGGCGGGCATGGCTCAGCTGGGTGGACACGCGGCCTTCATCGAATCTCACACAACGCAGATCGCCCACGGGGACACTGCCAGGGAAATCGGCGACATTCTGGGCCGTTACTTCGACGGCATTTCCATCCGTCAGTGTGACTGGAAGGCGGGCAACCAGTACATCCGTGACGTGGCTGCAGCCAGCCGGGTACCGGTCCTTAACATGCAGTGCGAAGTGTACCATCCGTTTCAGGTGCTGGCAGACCTGATGACGATCATTGAAAAGAAAGGCGACCCCCGAGGAAAGAGTATCGCTGTCTCCTGGGCGTACGCCGCCAGCTACCAGAAGCCCAGCAGTGTGCCTCAGTCCCTGATCCTGCTCCTGACCCGCTTCGGCATGAACGTGCGTCTCGTACACCCCCCAGAGTACCGCCTCAGGGCCGAGATCCTGGAACAGGCGCAGGAAAATGCCCGCCGCCACGGGGGAACGCTGGAGACCTCGGACGACATGGACGCCGGTTTCCAAGACGTTGACATCGTGTATCCCAAGAGTTGGGGTTGCTGGTTGACTACCGAGGACCCGGACGAATCAGCAGCCATCGCGCGGAAGTATGAAGACTGGATATGCGACGAACGGCGGATGGGCTTGGCCAAAGAGGACGCCATCTATATGCATTGCCTGCCTGCGGATCGCAACATCGAGGTCACTGATGGGGTTATCGATGGGCCGCAGTCCGTCGTCTATGATGAGGCGGAGAACCGCCTGCATGTTCAGAAGGCTGTGATGGGGTTGACGATGCGATGATGACGTCCCACGTCACCAGCTTGAAGCGATCTTTGTGCAGGGTGAGTACGTCTATCCCCGATGGATATGCGACGCGGAGAAGATGGCTCTGACCGGCGATGCCCTGTTCGTCTACCTCATGCGGGTAGACCGCGGTCACGAGGTGAGTGACGGAGTGGCCAGCGGAGCGCGCCCCATTATGTACGATCGGATGCGCCAGAGCGCACACTGCGAACGATTGCGGCACGAAGCGAGGAATGGATCACGTCCGTGGGTTGAAATGCGTGCTGTGCGGCGATGAGTACAGCGTGGGTGAGGTCCTCTATGTCTGCCCCAAGCACGGGGACGAGGGCATCCTGGACGTCCTCTACGATTATGACCTCATCGCCACGCGGCTGACCAAAGAGGGCCTGGCCCACAACCATGACTACTCGATCTGGCGGTATGCTCCCCTGTTGCCCATTCGTGAGGAAACCCCGCGTCCGCCTCTGCATGTGGGCTGGACACCCGTTTATCAGTCACAGCGGCTTGGTGAGAAGCTAGGTCTTGCCCATCTCTACATCAAGGATGACGGCCGCAATCCCACCGCCTCTTTCAAGGACCGGGCCAGCGCTGTAGGGGTGGTCAAGGCTCAGGAATTGGGCTACGAGATCATCACCTGCGCCTCAACGGGGAACGCCGCCTCATCGCTGGCGGGGTTTGCCGCCAGCGTTGGCCTCAGGAGCGTGATCTTCGTGCCGGAAAGAGCACCTCAGGCCAAGGTGGCTCAACTCCTGATCTTCGGGGCGCGCGTGATCATGGTCAAGGGGACCTACGACCAGGCTTTCGACCTGTGCCTGGAGGCGGCGAAGGAGTACGGCTGGTACAGCCGCAACACCGCCTACAACCCCTATCTGTCGGAGGGGAAGAAAACGGCATCCCTGGAAATCTGCGAACAGTTGGAGTGGCAGGCCCCGGACCGGATCTTCGTATCCGTGGGCGATGGGTGCATCATGGGCGGGTTGTGGAAAGGTTTGAGGGACCTGCTGGCCCTGGACTTCATCGAACGTATGCCCCAACTCATTGGGGTCCAGGCGGAGGGATCAGCGCCGCTGGTAAGGGCCTGGGAGGAGGGCACGGAGGAGATTGTGCCCCTGATCCCTGAAACGTTGGCCGACAGTATCGCGGTGGGAAAGCCTCGCGACAGAGTGAAGGCCCTGCGCGCGGTCCGCGAAACCGGTGGACAGTACGTGGCTGTGACGGATGAGGAGATCTTGGAGGCCATGCGCCTGCTGGGCCGGGAGGCAGCCGTCTTCGCCGAGCCTGCCGGGGCTGCCGGTTTCGCCGGCTTGCTCAAGTTGGCCCAGCAGGGACAGATCGATCCTGATGAACGGATCGCCGTGCTCGTGACCGGCAGCGGGCTGAAGGACGTGGATAGTGCTATCCGGGCCGTCGGCAAGCCTGACCTCATCGAACCTACGATCTCTGCCTTGCGGCGGCTGATGTAGTGGTGTTGATATAAGTGAGGAGTGGATGATGAGCGAGACGAACAAGTTAGTGATCGGACCGACCTTCGAGGAGATGCTCCACCCGTGGAAGATCGATCGTCAGGTGCGGGCCGAAGCCCAGGAGATGATGGAGCAGGATCCCCTGGACCCCATCAACCTCTACAACATCACCTGGCGGGACCGTGAGGACCGTATCTACTACCAGGTCTTGCCTGCCGAACTGACCAACGTGGAAGCTCCCATCGTAGTGCTCTACAGCAAGGATTTCCCCACGGGCAGCCACAAGGTGGGGGCCAGCTACTCAGTGCTCATCGAGAAGGAGCTGTATGGCGAAGTAGACCCTGCCATCCACTCCCTGGTCTGGCCTTCGACAGGCAACTACGGCATCGGCGGAGCCTGGGTGGGTTGCCGCATGAACTTCGACTCCATAGTCATCCTCCCTGAGGAGATGAGCGTCGAGCGTTTCGACCTGGTGCGGAGCTATGGCGCACGCCTGATCTTGACCCCCGGGTGCGAGTCCAACGTCAAGGAGATATACGACAAGACCAAAGAATTGAAAGAGCAAGACCCGGAACGGGTCCGCATTCTAAACCAATTCGAGGTGATGGGTAACTACCGGTTCCACTACCACGTCACAGGCAACACGATCATCGAGTTGGCCGAGGAACTAGAGCAGAAGGGTATCGGCAAGGGCAGAGTTGCCGCTTACGTGTCGGCGATGGGTTCGGCCGGGACCATCGCCGCTGGCGACCGCTTGAAGCGGCAGTGGCCCGAGCATAAGATCGTTGGCCTGGAGCCCATAGAATGCCCCACACTGTACTGGAACGGCTATGGCGGTCACGATATCCAGGGCATCGGCGACAAGCACGTGACATGGATTCATAATGTGATGAACATGGATGCTATCATGTGCATTGACGACATCGAGTCCAAGAAGGGACTGCAACTGCTGACGGAGGAGGCGGGCTGGAAGACGATGATTGGCCGCTACGGCGTACCCGAGGAGAGCGTACGTTTGATGGCGCAGACCTTCGGTATCTCTGGCGTGTGCAATGTGCTGGGAGCCATCAAGACCGCTAAATGGTACGGGTTCGGGAAGGACGACGTCATCGTTACCATCCTCACCGATGCCATTGATCGGTACGGTTCGGTGATGGAGCAGATGAGCGAGACCTACGGCCCTATGGATGAGACCGAGGCAGCTGTGCGTCTGGTGAGCATCTTCCACAGTCAGAAACTGGATTGGATAGAGGAGGCGACGCGCCGGACGCGCAATCAATGGCACAACCTCAAGTACTACACCTGGGTGGAACAGCAGGGTAAGACCGTGGAGGAACTGGACGCCCAGCGGTACCCGGAGTATTGGGAGGGTGAACAGGCGCGCGTGGCGGAGATTGACCGGAAGATACTTGAGGCGCGAGGGGACTAGCCCACTGCAGTTGGCGGGCATGTAGAGTTCCGAAGGGAGGAGCGAGAGTGGGTAAGAAAGCTGAAACGTCGGACGTCGCTACGCAGGACGAGAGGGTAATGGCGGCCGTGGCTCATGCCACGGTCATCTGGCCGACGCTGGGCGTGATCGCTCCCTTGGTCATCTGGGGCACACAGAGGGAGAAATCCAAGTTCCTTGGCTTCCAGGCCCTGCAGGCTGCAGGGTACCAGTTCATTCTGATTCTAGCTAGCTTGGTGGCTGGGGTCCTATACATGTGCAGCTTCTTCAGCTTCCCCGTCACTGCTCTGCTTTCGGCTCCTTTCGACGAGGGGGTGGCGCTGTGCTTTCCGCTTCTTAGTGTTTCCTGCACGTTTGGCATCCTGTTTCTGCTAATGTTGGCCTGGCTGGCCTATGTCGGCTATGGGCTCTTCGGCGCCGTTTCGGTGCTCCAAGGGAGCGACTTTCGATACGTCTTTCTCGGTCCGTGGCTGGACCGGTACCTCGAGCAGGCCTGAACCCTTCACCTAGCTCATGGTTGGAGAGGTCAAGTGGCCGGACAACCTCTTGTCGGAGAGATGACGCAGCACGACAAGATCGTCGCCGCCTCGAGCCACGCTGCCCTCATCCTTCCCCTGTTGGGCACTGTTGTCCCCTTGGTGATCTGGACCATTCGCGGGCGGAAATCACCAATCGTCGCCTTCCAGGCCCTTCAGGCCGTAGTCTATCAGCTGATCAGCGTCCTGGGTGGGTCGGTGATCCCGGCTCCTCTCATCTGCATCTTCTACTTGGTGTCGATGTGCAACGGGGAATACCCAGCCCCGGAGCCATCTTCCGAGCCACCGTTCATAGACGATCCTTTTCTGTTTCTCGTTACACTGGTGCTTCTGTATCTACTGGTTGTTGGCTTCTATCTCCTTCTGGCCGCCTTCACAGTGCTGGGCCTGATGGCTTGGCTGGGTTACGTTGTATACGGCTTGTATGGAGCCGTGGCAACACTGCAAGGGCAGGATTTTCGATACGCAATCATCGGCCCTCGATTGGAGCGCTACCTCCAGGAGATCTGAAGACTTTCCCTACTGGAACCTCTTGGGGTCGATTGACGTCTATAGCGTGGCACAAAGACGTAGGGAGGGGAGATAAGGTGTTTGCTTACAAGACCGTTCGATCAATCGCTAGGGAGGTGAAGATGATGAAGAAGATGGTACTGTTCTGTATAGTGGCTTCGGCCCTGATACTGAGCGTGGTGAGTTGCGCGAGTTCGGCGCCGACGGATACCCCTGTCGCAGCAGAAGCTTCGGCTGGAGTGTTGGCGGCGCGCGATGCGGCGATCGCTTACGTCCGCGAGCACTTCGAAGACGCGCCGGCCGAATCCCTGGCCTGGCTGGAGGAAAGGGCTACGCCCGAGGACGTGGTGGGCGGAGTGACGTGGCAGTACACCGCAGGGGATTGGGTGGTCACGGTCTTCTATGCCGTATTGCCGCCCGAGTGGACGGTGTATCGAGTGTCGGTGTCCAACGAGGCCACCGGCTTTCAGTGGGAAGGCAGGGTCGACACATCGTGGCGCGTGCCAGAGGCACCCGAACATGCACTGGCGGCGCGCGATGCCGCCCTGCGCTACGTCAGTGAGCAGTATGGCCAGCGTGGCCTTGGGTCAGGACTGGCCTGGGAAGAGGAACCGTTGACGCCTGTCGATTTGCCAGGTGGCGGGAGCTTCCAGTACACCGCTGTTGACTGGGTGGTCACGGTCTCGTACGCCGTGGTTCCGCCCGAGCAGGCAGTGTATCCGGTCACTGTAGTAAACCAGGCCGCTGCGTTCAGGTGGGAAGGAGAGGTGGATGGTCAAGGTAGAGTGACGGAGCTGGGCGCGGAGGAGCCCGAAGTGATGTTCGACAGAGTCGCTGCTCGTGACGCTGCACTGAGCTACGTTTATGAAAACTACCAGTATCCGCCTGTCGAGGCGTCGGCCTGGGTGGAGGAGCGAATGACGCCTGAAGGACTTGTGGGCTCGGAGACGTTCCGGTACACGGCCTTCAATTGGGTTGTGGAGGTCTCGTACCCAATCGTTGCTCCGGAGGCAATGATCTACGAGGTGACGGTGACCAATGCTGACCTTGGTCTGGATTGGAGGGGAACCGTCGACGCCCAGGGCACGGTAACGGAGCAGGCCGCGCCTACCGGAGAGCTGCCAGTTGTGTGCTGGTATGGCCGCGTGGTGCTCTCGGAAGGTTCCCAGTTCAGTGATTACCTCGCCCTGGAACCCGAAGGGGCCGGGGAGATTGGCGTGGAAGGTGCCGACGCCGGTGTAGAGGCCGAGATCGAAGCTCTGCGCGACAAGGAAGAGCCCGGTGACCATGCCCACTTCTGGGGCACACTCACCTGCGACACGCTCGACTACGGTGGCTGCCAGCTTCTCGTGACCCGCCTGCGGCCGGAGGGGCCAGAAGGACCCTTCTTCGACCCCGACCCGGTTGAAGGCTGGGAGGGAACCCTCGTGGGCAACCCAGCCGGCTCGCAGTTCGACGACTACTTTGTCTTGGCGGGCGACTTCCCTGTGGGGTTTGGGATAGATACCTCCGACCCTGGAATCGCTGAGCAGCTGCAAAGCCTGCGGGATACGCAGACCACCATCCGCGTATGGGGGCAGGTGACGTGTCCCGCCATCGACGCCTTCGGCACGCACATTATGGTGACCCGCATCGAGGTCTAAGGAGAGGTGCCCGCCGAAGATGAGTACGAAGGATGGAACATCTATACGAGCGATAACGAGAATAGAGGGTAAATGAGATGAAAAACAGATCACTGAGTCTACTGGCGCTGATCGTAGTGCTGGGCCTAGTGGGCTGTAGCATTTCCACCAGCGTACCATCGGATCAGGTGCCACCGGGGGGGATCTTACGCTCGGAAAAGCAACGTGTCACGTTACTGGATGTGGCGCCAGCCGATTGGGCGGAACTGGTCGCTGGAAACGGTGCCTTTGCCTTCGATCTCTACCAGGCCATCCGAGGGGATGACGGCAACCTCTTCTATTCTCCCTACAGCATCTCTCTGGCACTGGCGATGACGTATGCTGGGGCCCGAGGGGAGACCGAACGGCAGATGGCGGACACTCTACACTACACCCTCCGCCAAAGCCGCCTCCATCCCGCTTTCAACTCCCTGGACCTCGAACTCGCCAGTCGCGGTGAAGGTGCCGAGGGGCAAGACGGAGGCTTCAGGCTGAACATCGCCAATTCCATCTGGGGCCAGACAGGCTATTCCTTCCTGGCCGAATTCCTCGACATCCTGGCTGAGAACTATGGTGCAGGGCTGAGGGTGCTCGATTTCGCGAACGCCCCGGAAGATTCGCGCGTCATCATCAACGATTGGGTCAGTGACGAGACAGAGGGCAAGATTGAAGATCTTCTTCCTCCGGACTCAATCACCTCACTTACGCGGATTGTCCTCACCAACGCCATCTACTTCAATGCAGCATGGAGCCACCCCTTCGAAGAGGAACTGACGCATGATGGGGCATTCAATCTACTCGACGGTGGTCAAGTCATTGTGCCGATGATGGAGCGGACAGAGTACTCCGGTTATGCTGAGGGCGAGGGATATCAGGCCGTCGAACTGCTCTACGACGGCGCGGAACTGTCGATGGTCATCTTGCTTCCTGAGGCCGGCCGGTTTGAGGGATTTGCCAGCGCGCTGGATGCGGAGCGGGCAGCTTCCATCTTGAGGGATATCGATCCACAAAAGGTCCACCTGACCATGCCCAAGTTCACCTACGAATCGGGCTTCAGCCTGAAGGAGACGCTCGCTGCCATGGGCATGCCCGCTGGCTTTACCTTTACCGCTGCGGACTTCTCGGGGATGGATGGCACTCGCGAGCTTTTCATCGGGGATGTCATACACAAGGCGTTTATATCGGTAGACGAAGCTGGGACGGAAGCGGCAGCAGCCACCGCAGTGGTGGTACCCACGGCAGCCCCCACGTCACCCGTAAAGGTCACAGTCGATCGCCCGTTTGTCTTCATGATTCGCGACATCGAGAGCGAAGCCATCCTGTTCCTGGGTCACGTCGTAAGTCCGAGCGCATAGTACGGCCTCAATCACTACCCATGATCCGACTCTATTCGTTGACCAATGCAGAAGGAGAAAGCGAGACAAGAAGTGAATAGCAAACTGTCTACTTTGGGACTAATGCTCATTATGAGCGGGCTGATCTTCAGTGGCTGCGCGCGGACGACAGAGCAGCCCACCGGATTGCCAACGACCACTCCGACGGCGGCCGCCGTGGAGGGGCCCGACCCGGTCCGTGCCCGCGATGCAGCCCTGGTCTACGTCATCGGGCACTACGGTGAGCAGGCTCCTTGGCGGAACCTGATCTGGTTAGAGGAAGAGATCACTCCGGAGGGCTTGGTCGGCCACGAGGCCTACCAGTATGCGGCCGGGGATTGGGTGATCACGATCTCCCATCCGGTAGTCGCCCCAGAAGCGGTGGTCTACAGTGTTGTGGTGGCCAACGAGACGACTGGGTTCCGGTGGGAGGGTGACGTCGACGCAGTGGGTCGGGTGACGGGGGCACCGGAAGGCGTCGTAGCAGCGCGCGATGCGGCCCTGGCTTACCTCAGCGAACGCTACGGCGAAGAGGCGCCTCCGCCGGGACTGGACTGGGCAGAGGAATTCATCCCCCCAGAAGGATGGGCGCCTTCGGGAACCTACCCGTACAGGGCTGGGGACTGGGTAGTCTGGGTATACGATGCGGGGGTTGCCGAAGCGTATCAGGTGCTTGCGGCCAACGAGACTACGGGGTTCCAGTGGGAGGGAGAGGTAGACGCAGGGGGGCATGTGACGGAGACGACCGCTCCTATCGGAGGACAGCCCGTTGTGGGCTGGTACGGCCATGTGGTCAGCCTGCCGGCCGACGCCCAGTTCGATGATTACCTAGCCCTGGAGCCCGAAGGGGCTGGCGAGATTGGCCTGGAAGGTGCCGACGCCGAGATCGAGGCCGAAATCGAAGGCCTGCGGGACAAGGAAGAACCTGAAAAGTATGCCCACTTCTGGGGCACGCTCACCTGCGACGTACTGGACTACGGCGGTTGCCAGCTCGTCGTGACCCGCCTGCGCTCCGGGCGAGCCATCTTCGACCCCGACCCGGTGGAGGGCTGGGAGGGGCAGGTCTTCTCTGTTCCCGGCGTGGCCCAGTTCCATGACTACTTTGTTCTAGACGGTCCCTTCGCCGTTCAATACGGGATTGAGGGGGCCGACGAAGCGCTGATGGCCCAGCTGGAGGACTTTCGGGACACATCTGCAACCATTCGGATATGGGGGGAGATTCAGTGCGGCATTCCCGACACGATGGGTTGCTCCATCAGGGTGGAACGTTGTCAACTCGTATCCGAGGAGTCACCCCCTTTGGGCGTTCACTTCGAGTCCCCGGCGGTCGGCTGGTATGGGCGCGTCGTCGGTCTCCCAGCCGGTGCGCGGTATGACGACTACCTCCACCTGCTCCCCGAGGGCGCTGGCGACGTGGGCCTGACAGGCACCGATGCCGCCATCGAGGCCGAAATTGAGGGGCTACGCGACAGCGGTACGAACGCGCACTTCTGGGGCGCGATCGCTTGTGGGGTGCCCGACCACGACGGGTGCCAGGTCACCGTTAGCGGCATCATCCCTGAGGGCGCGGGCACCTACGCCGATCCCGACCCCGTGGAGGGATGGGAAGGGCGGTACTTCTTCGGCGCCGGTCTGGGAGAGTTCGATGACTGCTTCATTCTAGACTTCTACGGTCCCTTCGGCGTTCGATACGGGATTCAAGGCGCCGACGAAGCGCTGCAAGCGGCGCTGGAGGAGTTGCGGAACATAGACAAGTATGAAGGCCCCATACCCGACATCCGGATATGGGGAGAGATGCAGTGTGGCGTTCCCGACGTGAACGGTTGCCAGATTATTGTGGACCGTCTCGAAGAACTATTCAGCCGGCCATAGCCCCTGGTACCGACACCGTCGTTGACTGCGCGTTGTCTACGCCAGCTGGTCGGGTACAAGGAGTTCGCCCATAGAGAATTTGGGCAGAACGGCTCAACTCTCCAGATTTAGTGGAGCCTCTTTGGCCCGCAGCTCGTCTAGAACACGGTAAAGCCAATTTGAGCAGATCTAAGAACAAGAGGAGGAAGAAGGAAATGAAAAGCAAACTGTCAACGTTGGGATTAGTGCTCATTCTCGGTGCGTTGATCTTCAGTGGCTGCGGGCCGGGGCCGGCCGAGCCCACCGAAGTCCCAACGGCCACCCCCACCGAGGTCGCCACGGCCCAGCCAACCGAGCCGCCGGCCTCGGTCGAGCCGGCGGAGACGTGGGTCTACGTGGACCTCATGCCGGACCAGTCCGGTACGACGGTGACCTGGATGGACGAGCTTGGCGGCACCGCCAGTTTGGTCCCCGCGCCGGGTACAAGATACCAGGTCCTTGGGGAGTGGGTTTACTATCAGGAAGGCGTTCACGGCACGGTACACCGGGTGAACGTCGCCGGGCAGGACGAGCGCTTTGATTTCATGGGCATCCCGGAGGATTATCTGGATGTGCTGGATTGGGCCATCTCGCCCGATGGGACTCAAATCATCTGGAAGCTGAGTTTCTTTGAGGCGGGGGAGGGCTACGACGTCACTCTCACTTCCGAACTCTACGTGGCCACCATCGCCACCGGCGAGACCCGCCTGTTGACCACGCACGTCGTCAGTGAACACTGGACTCTAGACCCATGGGGCTTCTCGCCCGATGGTTCGCAGGTTTTCGTGTACCAGGAGCCCTATGGTATCGGCGGCATGTTCCCCGTATACGGCGAGTTCAGCGTGCTGGATGTCGCCACCGGCCAGCTCACACCCCTGCCCGACCCAGTGCCGCAGGACGCTGCCGGGATGGCTGTCCTCAGCGACGACGGGGCGCGACTGGTCCGCCTCGGCTATGCAGAGGGCGAGGGCTTCAAGGTCAGCCTTACTGACCTGGTGAGCGGGCAGACCACCGAAATCGCGACCACCATCGCGACCGATCTGGGGCCGGTGCAGGCCGGGGACGGGATGTTCTCGCCCGACGGCTCGACGCTGGTCTACACCGTTGGCTACGATCCTTTGGGCAAGGCAACCTTCGCCCTGTTCCAGGTGGATTTAGCCGCGGGAACGCAGCAGGAGCTCCTGGCTCCCCAACCTACTCGCTACAAAGTGGCCCGCTTCGAGGACGACGGCTCGCTCTTGCTGACGATTGCCTGGCCTGGGGAGGGGGCAGGCACCTTCCGCCTGCATCCCGACGGCACGCTGGAGCAGCTTTCGGAATTGACTTTCCTGGGGGTCTCGCAGTAAGCGTGGGCGTGGTAGAAGGACATTCGTGAAGTTCGTGATAGAATCCTGGGTGCTTGACAATGAGATGCAATTCCGTCTGCCTGAGCGGGTGGCGCAAGTAGACAACCGAATGGAACAGAATCGCCATCCCAAACGTCCGTTGTGTAGGAATTCGCAATCGAATGGCTAGCATTGAGGGAGGAACAGCATGTTAGATTGGAAGAAGTCAGTCCTGGTGGTGACACTCGCAATCATGGGGGCAACGCTGGCGGCGTGCCAGCAGGCCGGGCCGCCAGGGATGCAGAACCCATCCCTGGTCTACTGCGAAGAGCAGGGCTATAGGTATGAAGATCGAACTCTTAGAGAGCCTGCCGTCGAGGTTATAACGCCTGCACCTTCAACTGAGGCTGCCGATGGTACGGAGGTTGCACCCCCACCCCCTCACGAACTCGATAGTGGCATATCATACAGTGTGTGCATCTTCCCCGATGGAACCGAGTGCGAAGCGTGGTCTTTCTTCCGAGGTGAGTGCTTGCCCGGACAGCTAGAGCATGCTGAAGACGATCTGCCCGTTGTCAACGTGGTGCAGGAGGCCGGGCTGGCGCAGACGGTGGCGCTTGACATTCTGAAGCTCAACACGCCGCCCTCTGACGAGGCCTATTCCCATCTGATGACTATCAGTGACGAAGGGATGCTTGATCAGATCATCGCTGCGCTGGACGTCCCTGTCTGGATCTTTTGGCAAGAGGATTGCACCACGCCCTACAAACTGCATTTCCACCTAGCGGATGGCAGCGTGCAGGAATTCGAGTATCACGCCCAGTGGGGCCGTACCACTGAATGGGACTTCATAGAAAGATGTCACCCGAATCAGTACTCTATCCTGCGCGGGGATCAGGAGTTTCTCGTCGCAGGGGATGGTGGCGTCCCACCGGGTACGTTTGATGCGCTGATCAAGAAGCAAATAGTATCCACCTGGGCAGAGAGCATCAATGTGGCCGACGCACTAGAGCTGGCTCGCACCGTCGAGATCGAAATCCTGGAAATGTCGGTTGAGGATGTCTCCCGGCTGACCACGGACGATCCGGAAGTCATCGAGCGGATCGTCGCGGCGCTAGACAGGGAATACGAGTTCGTTACCCGGGCGGGTTTTCACCCACCTTTTGAGATGCGATTCGGTCTGGACGATGGGACAGTGCAGATACTCCACTTTGGCAGCCAAGGTGACAACCCAACCGTTCTGCGCGGTGACCCTGGCATTTGGGAGGGCCGGGACATTCGGCCATCGGCCGACTTTGACAC
>NJBK01000028.1 GCA_005223035.1 Chloroflexi bacterium B3_Chlor | reverse complement strand
CGTTCAGCAGCTACTCAGGATGCTGGGATTTGGTCCTTCCGCCGGACTGTTGAGAGGGGCCCTGTGCGAAGCATGCGGGTTGGCGAGGGGGGTCAGAGGCACATCCTTCGATACGCTGCCTCCCTTCGCTCGGCAGCTACTCAGGATGCTGCGGTTTGATCCTCCGCCGAAGTGTTGAGAGGAGCCCTGTGCGAAGCATGCGGGTAACCACAATGGCGAAGGCGGGAGGGGTTGTGGAGTTGCATCCTTCGATATTCTGCGTCGTCACACTCGCCAGCTACTCAGGATGCGTCCCAATGCGGCCACAAGTACGAGGCCCGGGCGGACACTTGCATAGCACAGCGTGAAAGCGAGGAGAGGAATGACAGTTTTTCAACCGTTCGAGATGGAACGTATGATGTCCAAGTGGGAGAACGTCGTGGAGTACAATCTGTCGGAGAGCGGCGTTCATCCCCTCAGCGTCCGCGAGTTTGTGGAGGACCCCGCGGTCGTAGAGCATTTGATGAACACTCCCCTCCACTATCCCCAGGCCAATGGCATCATCGAGCTGCGGGAGCGCATCGCCGCCCTCTACCCCGGCGCGACCCCAGACAACGTGCTCGTAACCGTCGGCTGCGCCGAGGCCAACTTCATCACCCTCCAGACCCTGCTGGCGCCTGGGGAAGAGATGGTGATCATGCTGCCTAACTACATGCAGATCTGGGGGGCGGCGCAGAATCTCGGCATCGACGTGAAGGCCTTTCACCTGCGGGAGGACCAGGGCTGGGCGCCCGATCTGGACGAACTGAACGACGTGGTCTCAGAGAGGACAAAACTCATCGCCGTCTGCAACCCGGACAACCCCACAGGCTACATTCTCACCGATGCGGAGATGGAGGCCATCGTGGCCGCTGCTGAGCGGGTGGGAGCCTGGTTGCTGGCGGATGAGGTGTACAGCGGAGCGGAGCGGGTGACCGACACCCGGACCCCCTCTTTCTGGGGCCGGTACGACAAGGTGCTGGCGATGAACAGCCTGAGTAAGGCCTACGGACTGCCGGGGCTGCGGATTGGCTGGGTGGTGGGGCCGTCGGACACTGTGGACGACATCTGGGCTCGCCACGAGTACATTACTATCAGTGCTACTATGCTGTCCAACCAACTGGCGGCCATCGCCCTGTCTCCAGAGGTGCGGCCTCGCTTGACCCAGCGGGCCCGTGAGTACATCCGTAGGGGCTTTCCTATCCTGGACGCCTGGCTGGAGAGTCACGAGGGCACCTTCAACCTGGTTCCACCTCAGGCGGCAGCCATTGCCTACGTTCGCTATCACCTGGATGTGAACTCCACGGAGTTGGTGAGGCGGCTGTTGGACGAGAAGAGTGTGTTCATCGTGCCGGGGGACCAGTTTGGCATGGATCGCTATCTGCGGATCAGTTTTGGCCTGCCGCCCGACTACCTCGAGGCGGGGCTGGACCGTATCCACGAGCTGATCGCGGAGCTCCAAGGCTGAGGTGCAGGGAAGCGCGCGGGAATGGAATTCCCGCGCTACCGCGGCGCAAGTAGAGGAGTGGCATAACCGGGTGAGACAGGAATGAGCGAGGTGCATCCTTCGATACGCTGCCTCGCTTGGCTCGGCAGCTACTCAGGATGCTTGGGTTGAGTGCTTGGGAGAAGTGTGGAGAAGCTCTCCTGTTGGACCACCCTGAGTAGGCCGGAGGCCGTATCGAAGGGTGCGGCTGGGCCACGTTAGCAAACCGGCTGAAGGCCGGTTTGACGTTGCTTAGCATCGGGTTTTGAACCCGATGCTTGTTGGTGGACTCACCGGCCCCTACGTGCCTGAAATGGGGGGAAGGTGCTGCGAATGCGGGGGGCAGCCATTCCAACGGAGGTACGTGAGCTGATGTTCGAGCGCGATGTGACAGAACGTGACGTTCGTCTGGCCAGGCAGAGGATAGCGCCCTTGGCGACGAGGACGCCGTTGATCAGTTCGCGAGCGCTATCGAAGGTGACTGGGGCCGCGGTCTATCTGAAGCTGGAGAACCTTCAGGAGACAGGGTCGTTCAAGGTTCGCGGTGCGGCCAACAGGATGCTCACGCTCACGCCAGAACAGCAGGAACGAGGGGTGATCACAGTCTCGACCGGCAACCACGGGCGGGCGGTGTCGTATGTGGCGCAAAGATTGGACATCGAGGCTACCATCTGCATTCCAGAGGGAGTTCCCAGCAACAAAGTGGAGGCCATCGAAGGCCTGGGCGCCGAGATAATGGTATGCGGCGCGACCTACGACGAAGCAGAGGACCAGGCCTTTCGTCTGGAGAAGGAGCGAGGCTTGACCATGGTCAACCCCTTTGATGATCCCTTCGTCATCGCGGGGCAGGGCACCATCGGCATGGAGATAGTGGAGGATCTCCCCGAGGTCGACACGATATTAGTGCCTGTGGGAGGAGGCGGGCTGATATCTGGGATTGGGCTGGCGCTGAAAGCTGCCAATGCCGACGCTCGGCTGATAGGCGTTTCCATGGACCGCGCGCCTGTGATGTACCACAGTCTGAGGGCCGGAAGTCCGATAAGGATGCCTGAGGAGGATACCATCGCCGACGCCCTGGTTGGTGGTATCGGCGTGGACAACCAATACACCTTCCGCCTGGCTCAGAATTTGGTTGACGATTTCGTCTTAGTGTCAGACGAAGAGATTGCCGCAGCGATGGTCTTTGCCTTAAAAGGGCATCATCTGGTCGTGGAAGGCGGAGGCGCAGTGGGGATAGCGGCGCTTCTTCATGGCCAAGTGAAGGAGGTGGGACGCAACATCGTGGTAGTGGTCAGCGGAGGCAATGTGGATACACCCGTGCTTCTGGAAATCGTACAGAGCCGGGAGCACCCTGCCGCCCGCGGATGACCAGGCCAAGCATTTGCGTGGGATAGAGGACGCCAAGGGTGGGGTACTGGCCGCAACTGTGGATGGGGAGGTCCTGCACCAGTGAAACCTAGGGAGCGCGTCTTCGCGGCGCTGGAACACCGGGAACCGGATCGAGTGCCGAGATTCGAGATCTGGATCGACAACGATGACCTGGTGGCGAAGGTTGGTGGAGGAGACCTGCAGAGGACTTATATCAACCTAGGATTGGATTGCATCATGATCCCCAATCAGAACCCTCCAGGAAGTAATGCTTGGGGAGATGGCGTGGACGAGTGGGGGCGCGTCTGGAAGAATGGCTGGTACCTGGACGGCGTCATCGAGACGGAGGCGGATCTGGAGCGATACAGCCCACCCCTGGACTATGTGGACCAGCACTTCGATCCCGTCAGATGCAGGGAGGTGATGGAACTGTATCCAGATCACTGCTTGATCTTCGGCTCTCACATCGCGCCCTTCACCGGGGGATACCTGTCCATGGGCATGGAGCGTTTCTTTTGCGGCCTTCTCAGCAGGCCAGCGTTCATTCACAAGCTGCTGGAGGTTCGCACCGAATGGTGCATCGCCATGTTCCAAAAGGCGGTCAGCCTGGGGGCGGAGGTCTTGGCCTTGGGAGAGGATGCAGCCCACAAGGGAGGACCCATGATCTCGCCTCAGATGTGGCGCGAAATGGTGCTACCCCACCACCGCCGCATTGTCGAGGAGGTGGATGTGCCGGTGATATGGCACAGCGACGGAGACATCACGTCGCTGTTGCCCATGGCCATCGAAGCGGGTTTCGTGGGCGTCCATTCGCTGGAGCCGGCCGCTGGGATGGAGCTAGGACAGGTCAAGCGGGAATTCGGCGACGACCTGGTGCTCATTGGAAATGCTGATCCCGCCCCCCTGTGCCAATCTGACCTGGAGGCCGTTCGCGAGGAAGTGAGGCGCTGCATGGAGCAGGGGGCGCCCGGCGGGGGCTACATGTTCTCGACCTGCAGCAGTGTCTTCGACGGGATGAACCTTGATGCAGTGGTGGAGATGTTCCGCTACGCAGGAGAGATTGGCTCCTACGACGACTCTTGATCGATGGACCGAGAATAGGTAATCTAGCCGAGAAGGGAGACGCCCAATGGATCGTATCATCGTATCAACCGATAGGGCTCCAGCTGCGGTGGGCCCCTATTCTCAGGCGGTGATCGCCGGAGACCTGGTCTTCACGGCCGGTGCTCTTCCGCTCGACCCAGAGACCGGTGAGTTAGTGGGCGATGACATCACCGCGCAGACGGGACAGGTGATCAGGAATCTGGAGAGCATTCTCGAAGAGGCAGGGAGCTCTCTGTATCAGGTGGTGAAAACCACCGTGTTCCTGACCGACCTCAGCAACTTCGCGGGGATGAATGAAGTCTACGGCGAGTTCTTCGCGTCGAACCCTCCTGCTCGCTCGACGGTCGAGATCGGGCCACTGCCCAAAGGGGCTCTACTTGAGATGGACGCGATAGCCGTAAGGTGAGGCAGTCCCCTTCTGCGACTGGTCTGGTGTAGCGATACGTGCGGCGGCCGAGGTCGCAGCGCCGTCTAGCTACCGCCATGTCCCCAACAGGGAACATGGTGCCACTCAGGGGGGCGGGGACGGTGTTAGCATATTGCTGAACGGGCGCTAAGGGCAGATGAGCCGCCGGATCTTGCTCGTTTCTTAGAAGGCGTGATGCTCGGTCCGCGAAATGATCTCGTCCTGAAGCGTTGCGCTGAGGTCGCAAAAGTAGTCACTGTAGCCCGCCACCCGCACGATGAGGTCCCGGTATTGCTCGGGGTGCTCTTGAGCGGCGCGCAGCGTGGCGGCATCCACGACGTTGAACTGCACGTGGTGACCATCCAGTTTGAAGTATGTGCGTATCAGGTGGACCAGGTTACCTAGGCCAGCATCGTCCTGCAATAACTGCGGCGTGAACTTCTGGTTGAGCAGCGCACCGCCAGTGCGGGCATGGTCCATCTTCGCCACTGACTTGAGAACCGCCGTTGGCCCCCGCCGGTCTGCGCCCTGCACGGGTGAAACCCCTTCAGAGAGAGGCTCCCATGCCTGTCGCCCATCTGGCGTGGCTCCTGCCACCGATCCAAAGTAGACGTGAACTGTGGTGGGGAGGAGATTGATGCGGTAAGATCCTCCCTTGGTGTTTGGACGGCCATCTACCGCACTGAAGAACGCCTCGAATAGGGCAACCATCACCTCGTCAGCATAGTCATCATCGTTGCCGTACTTGGGCGTTTTGTTCACCAGCATCTGGCGCACCCTCTCGTGGCCCTCGAAGTTGTCTCTGAGGACGCCCAGCAAGGCTTCCATGCTCAGAGTCCCTTTGTCGAAGACGTGGTACTTTATGGCAGTTGCCGAATCCGTGACCGTGCCCAGGCCCACGCCCTGGATGTACATCGTATTGTACCGTGCGCCGCCGTCGTGATAGTCTTTGCCGGTGACGATGCAGTCGTCAATCAGCAGCGATAGGAATGGCGCAGGCATGTAGCTGGCGTAGAGCCTTTCAATGACGTTGTTCCCCCGCACCTTGACGTCCACGAAGTGATTCAGTTGTTTCTCGTAAGCCTCGAACAACTCCTCGAAGGACTCGAATTGTGTGGCATCGCCCGTTTCCAATCCAATCCTGCGGCCCGTTCGCGTGTCAAGCCCGTTGTTGAGAGTGAGCTCAAAGATCTTGACCATGTTCAAGTATCCGGTCAGGATGTAGCACTCCTTGCCAAAGGCGCCGACTTCCACACAGCCGCTCGATCCGCCATTTCGCGCGTCTTCCACGGACTTGCCCTGTCGAATCAGTTCCTGCACGATGAGGTCGGTGTTGAATACAGAGGGTTGGCCAAAGCCGGTGCGAATGATGCGAGCGGCTCTCTTGACGAATCTATTGGGGTTCTTCTTACTGACCTGGACGCAGGAGCTGGGCTGCACGAGCCGCATCTCCTCCACTACGTCAAGAATCAGGTATGTGACCTCATTAACGGCATCGGAACCGTCGTCTTTCAGCCCGCCGGTGTTGATCAGGGCAAAATCTGTGTATGTGCCGCTCTCCGCAGCGGTGACGCCCACCTTTGGCGGGGCAGGCTGGTTGTTGAACTTGATCCAGAAACACTGTAGTAGCTCTTCGGCTCGCTCGCGGTCGAGAGTACCCTCTTCCAGGCCCTCCGTGTAGAACGGGTACAGGTGCTGATCCAGCCGGCCCGGATTGAAGGAGTCCCAGGTGTTCAATTCCGTGGTTACCCCAAGATGCACAAACCAGTAATACTGCAAGGCTTCCCAGAAGTCCCTGGGTGGGTGGGCTGGAACGTGAGTACAAACCTCTGCGATGCGCTCCAGCTCTTTCTTTCTATGGGGATCCTTCTCCCGTTTGGCCAACTCCAGAGCCACCTCCGCGTGGCGTTCCGCAAAGCGGATCAGAGCACCCGCGCAGATGAGCATAGCCTTGAGCTCTTCCTGTTTCGCATAGGCCTGGGGATCCGTGAGGTAGTCCAGGTGTCGCAGGCTGTGCTGGATGTCTCGCTCGAAATCGAGGAATCCCTTGTGGTAGATCTTGTCGTCGAGGACGGTGTGACCTGGAGCACGCTGCTCCATGAACTCGGTAAAGACACCACACTCGTATGCGGCCTTCCAGTCATCCGTCATTTCCCGGAAGATCAGATCGCGAATGGACTTACCCTGCCAGAAGGGGATAATCGTTTCTCGGTACACTTCCCGAGCTTCTGAGCTGACGACAAAGGATGTCTTCGCCCGCGAGTTGAGGATATCCAGGTCCTCCAAGCTATGGCAGCATAATTCCGGGTAGGTGGGGGCTGCCTTGGGGGCTGGACCTTTTTCGCCGACGATCAACTCGCCGTCATTGATGCAGACGGTCTTATGCTCCATCAAGTACTTGAAGGCCAGAGCGCGGCGGACGGGTGCGGAGACAGGTCCCAGATCCTGGCGGTAGAATTCGGTGATCAGTTCTGCCCGTTCAGTCGAGAGAGTGGGGACCGCTTCGAGGCTCTGCTGCCGTAACCTGGCGACTCTTTCAGTCATGGGCATGGCATCAACCTCCGATCTGCACCTGCAAGCCAAGACCTCTCAGAGTTTGCGCGATGTCGGCTATCTGCTCATCCGAAGGGCGCCGCGTTTCGGGCAAGCCGTAGAGTTTGTCAAGACGATTGTACTTCTGGATGGCAGTGTGGTGATAGGGCAAGAGGTCCACCCGGTTCAGACTGCTCAAGGTGGACGCAAAAGCCGCCGTTTGATGGATGTTCGCATCGTCGTCGTTTATCCCTGGAATAATCGGCACACGAAGGACGATATTCTGTCCCTCTCGTGAAAGCGCCTGCAGATTGCTCAAGCACAATTCGTTGGACGCGCCGGTGAATCTCCGATGATTCCCATCGTCCATCAACTTCAGATCGTACAGAAACACGTCCACGTGTTCCCGAATGCTGTTCAGGGTTTCCCAGGACGAATAGCCGCAGGTGTCCAGAGCGGTGTGAATCTCTTGTTCCTTGCATGCGAGAAGCAAAGCGAGCAAGAAGTCGCCCTGCAACAGAGGCTCTCCGCCAGAAAAGGTCACGCCTCCCCCGGACTCGTCGTAGAATACGATGTCGCGCTCAATTTCAGCCATCACCTCTGGGACCGTCACTTGTCGACCCACGCTCTCGCGAGCTTCCGCGTAACATACCTCGACACAATCCCCACAGACGGTGCATTGCTCGCTGTCGGTGACCGTGTCATCACCGTCGATGGAGATCGCTCCCTGTGTGCAGACTGATACGCAAGCACCGCACTTGAGGCAGCGGCTTGCACGGAACATCAATTCCGGCTCCGGTTTCTGGCCCTCAGGATTGTGACACCACTGGCAGGTCAGAGGACATCCTTTGAAGAAGACGGTGGTGCGAATGCCCGGTCCGTCGTGGATGGAGAACTTCTTTATGTCAAAGATGGTCCCCGTTATCAAGATCGTTACCTCTCCCGACCTTACTGCCACGCGAGGCTGCGATGGGGTGGCTCCTACCGCCCGCGGAAAGTAGTCTCGTACAACAAAAGGTCGTAGGACCGTTGGCGCCTGAATTCTAGGCCACGTTGACGGGAAAGACAAGTGTAGTCACGAGAGAGTGTTGAAAAGCCCGCCTGCAGAGTGGCGTCGAGGGATGAAATGACCTACACTTTTGGGGGTAGCCAGACGTGTGTGCTAGCTGAGCAAGTACGCCCGGAAACTCTGGCAACCCAGACAAGCACTGAGCGAACGGAGGCGTAGTGGATACAGAGGACTACATTGCGGTGGAAGACACATACAATGCGCGCAACTACGAACCGCTAGACGTTGTGCTGGAACGTGGGGAGGGGGTGTGGGTCTGGGACGTGGAGGGCAAACGTTACCTGGACTGCCTGAGCTCCTACTCGGCTCTCAACCAGGGCCACGCCCACCCGCGGATTCGCCGAGCGATGGTCCGGCAAGCAGCCAAGCTGACCCTGACGGGCAGAGCCTTCCGCAACGACCAGTTGCCGCTCTTGGCCAAGGAATTGTGCGAGTTGACCGGCTACGAAATGATGCTGCCCATGAACACCGGCGCCGAGGCGGTAGAAACAGCTCTCAAAGCGGCCCGCAAGTGGGGTTACGAGGTCAAAGGGGTGCCCGATGGCCAGGCGGAGATCATAGTCTGCGCTGGGAACTTCCACGGCCGCACCATCACTATCGTTGGATTCTCCACTGAGGAGCAATACAAGGACGGCTTCGGCCCGTTCACACCAGGCTTCATTACCGTTCCCTACGGGGATGCCGACGCCCTGGAGGCCTCCATCACACCGACCACCGTGGCCTTCATGGTGGAGCCCATTCAAGGCGAAGGCGGTGTGCGGGTGCCGCCTGACGGATATCTGAAACGGGCACGGGAACTCTGCGATCGCTACGACATCCTCGTTATCGCTGACGAGATCCAGACGGGGTTGGGGCGCATTGGAAAGCTCCTGGGCTCCGACTGGGAAAACGTGCGGCCCGACGTGGTGACCGTAGGCAAGGCCCTCTCAGGGGGCTACTATCCCGTCTCCGCAGTCCTGGCCGACAGGCCCGTGCTGGGATTGTTCAGTCCCGGGGACCACGGGTCCACCTTCGCAGGCAACCCCCTGGGCGCCGCCGTGGCTCGAGAGGCGGTGAAGGTGCTGGTAGAGGAGGGGCTAATTGAGAACGCCCGGCTACAGGGTGAATACCTGTTGGGGCGCCTGGCCCGAATCGAGAGCGACTACATCGCTGAGGTGCGAGGACGGGGCCTTCTTACCGGCGTTGAACTCAAGCCCGACGCACGCGGTGCGCGCCGTTTCGCCGAGGCGTTGAAGGATGAAGGGCTGCTGTGCAAGGAGACCCACGAGAACGTCCTCCGCTTCGCCCCGCCGCTGGTGATCACCCGCGAAGACCTGGACTGGGCACTGGAGCGGATCGAGAAGGTGCTCACAACGTTATGAGTTGCAGCGGAGAAGTCGACCCGTGCGACTTCTGCCAGCAGATGGGCATGGGGCCGGGACTGTAGTTCTTCTCATCTCATATCATAGCTCCGTTGGAGTCTAGGGCCTTGACCGGTTATCTTGAAGAAGGTCTGGCGTCTGTCATCAACCAGTGCCGCTCCCCGATGATCTCCTTCTGCCAGCGGCTCGTCAGAACTCCCAGTCTTCCTGGCGAGGAAGGGGACGTCGCCGAATCAGTCCGTGCCGAGATGGAGTTGCTCGGCTACGACGAGGTGTGGGTCGACGACTGGGGCAACGTCGTGGGTCTAGTGCGTGGTCGGGGAACGGGCCGCTCGCTGATGTTCAACGGCCACATGGACCACGTGGACCCCGGCGAGGTCAAAGACTGGCCATATGCTCCTTACAGCGGTGAGATCCACCGTGGGCGATTGTGGGGCCGTGGGGCAGCCGACATGAAGGGTCCGCTGGCGGCTATGATCTACGCTGGAGGTGTACTGGCTCGAGAGGCGATCCATCCTCCAGGTGATCTGTACGTCGCCGCCGTCGTGCAAGAGGAAGTCGGCGGGTTGGGCACGCAGAAGTTGGTCCAGAGTCTTAGTCCCGAAATAGCCGTTGTCGGCGAGGCTACCGGCAATCAGCTGGCCCGTGGGCACCGGGGCAGGATAGAGCTGGTCGTGCGCGTGCGAGGTAAGTCGGTGCACGCCAGCGTGCCAAGGCAGGGCGTGAACCCCCATGCGGTGCTGGCCCGCTTCATCCAGCGGCTGGAGACACTGGCCTTGGCGCAGGATGAGACCTTTGGCCACTCTACCGTCGCTCCAACAGTCTACCTCACAGATCAGCGGAGCAGCAACGTGGTGCCTGGCGAAGCCCGTGTGCACCTTGACTGGCGCAACGTGCCCGGTGAAACTCGTGAGGACGTCATTGCCCAGCTCCAGCCGGTGCTGGATGCGTGTCTGGCCGAGGTGGAAGGCAGCCACGGGGAGTTGCTCGTGCACACCCGTGAGCTTCGGACCTACACTGGCCGGATCGAGGCGTTCCCCGCAGTGTTTCCCTCGTACGGACTGGACGCGGACCACCCACTGGTGCTGAAAGGGCAACAAGTGCTGGCTCGTGTTTTGTCTCGTCCCGTGGACATCGTCACCTGGGATTTTGCCACCGACGGTGGTCACCTCATGGAAGCTGGTGTGCCAACTATCGGGTTTGGGCCAGCTGAGGCCGATAGGGTGCACACCGTAGAGGAGAGTGTGGCGGTGGAGATGTTAGTCGAGGGGCTGGTGGGCTACACCGCATTGGCTCTTGAACTGGGAAGGGGGCACTGAAGGGCGGAGTAGAAGATCCGCCGTGTCCAGCCCATCGGGCAGCGTGACGGTGAGGCCGCAGGAGATGGATGTCCCGCACTATACTGCTTCGACAAGGCTCGCCCTGCGCATCGGGGTGAGCTTTTCTAGTTGGCCACTTCGGCTGAGGGCTGGTCTCGCGCGGGCGTATGCGACCCATCTTCCACGGACGGTACAGCGGGATTTGAGCGTGCCTGGCGTACGCAGTGAGAAGGTCATCTGAAGGTCTCTCGCTCCTGCAATGAGTTCGGAATCATCCGCGGACCATGCATCGAACAACTGGCGCAGGGAAGGAAGGCCTGACGAAGGTGGAACCTCCTTGACCTTCAGTTCGTCTAGAGTATAGTAGGGCACAGTCGGTTGGCGAGAAAAAGGGGAACGGACAGGGGGGTGAGATGAGCAAGGCGTCCTTTGCTGCACTGACGATCATTGCCCTGCTGGCGGTACCGGTCGCGGCCTGCAAGCTGCCGGCTCTGGAGCCGACCGGCACACCGCCGTTGTCGACACCCACTCCCGTACCCTTGACACCTGCCTCTGGGCCACCCACACCCGTGGTCATCGAAGCCAACTACACCAACGAAGCCACCGGCCTCTCCATCTCGTATCCTGACGACTGGGCCTACGAGGAGTTCGTAGAGGAGGTCGTCTTCGCCAGTTCGGCTCAGATCATCACCGGTGCGGAACTGGAAAGTGGTGCAGCCATGATGGTGAGGCGTACTGACCTAGAAGGTTCACTCACGATTGACGACCTGGTTGAGACCACCTTGGCAGAACTGTCCTTCGACAAGATCCGGACCAGTGATCCAAAACCTCGCACCATCGGCGGGCAGAATGGTATCATGATCACCCTGGAAGGCAGTCCTGAGGGTGGCGACGTCTCGATGAGGGGCTTCGTCGCTGCCGCTGAACACAACGGATGGGGTCATCTGTTCGTGGCAGCCTCGATGCTTGATGAATGGTCTGAATACAGCGCGGTTCTGGAACAGATGCTCGGTAGCGTTGAGTTCCAGTGCGTTGAACTCACTTACGCCAGCTCCACTCTAGGCCTCTCGATGAGGTACCCTGAGGGCTGGATCTTCGAGGAGCAGGGCGAGCAGGTGATCTTTGGCACGTCGGAGGAGATCCTCACCGGAGCAGAGTTGGAAACCGGTGCAGCGATGCTGGTGATCGGTAGCGAGCTAGAAGATGGGCTAACGTTTGAAGAAATGGTGGAGATGATCGTATCCGAACTCTCGTCCGAGGAAATCGTGACCGGTGATCGAAGAGCGTACGGCATCGGCGGGCAGGATGGGATCATGCTCTCCTTCGAAGGGACCCCTGAGGAGGATCTCAGAGTGAGAGGGTTCGTGGCTGCCGTTGAGCACAGCAAATGGGGTTATCTCTTCATAGGCTTCTCGGTCCTGGACGAATGGTGCGAGTATGAGTCGCTTCTCCACACTATGTTGGACAGCGTGGAGTTCGCTGGCCAGTAGCGGGAACCGAAACCCAGACACCACGTTCCCGATGAAGGCGTGATTGGCTTACACTTGACGTGGATCCTTCTGCATCACGCCGATGACGATTGAAGTGAAGCCAGCGACGTTCGCCTGAATCCTGATTGCGGATGCCCTCACTCGCTCTCCTGACATCCTGACCCCCACCCTGGGATGCATGACCCATCGGCGCTGAAACCCAAGCAGCTCTGTGTCTGCTCTCACGATGCTGCCCATCACCGTTTGATCCTCCACGGATCCCGTGTCAGAGCACGCCGTTGTCACCCCGCCGCGCCCTTGCCAAGACAGGGTGAGTCCCCACGCCCCTTTATCCGCTGGTTCTCCGCCACCGGCGTGGTCTCTCTTCTGCGCCAAACGCTGTCATATTTGAGATGACCAGGGCGATAAGCTATAATCGACACGGCGTCACCGGCTCTTGACCGCAGGCAACGAGTGTGTCTTGTCCACGACTGCGAAGCGGCGAAGGACTAGCCTCTGAGAGACTGCTGGAGGATTGGCTGATGACCGAGGACAGACCGATCATACATCCCTACATCCCCAATTCGGTGTCTGCAGTGAAGAAGCAGATGCTCAAAGAGGTGGGAGCTGAGAGCGTCGAAGACTTCTTCGAGGACGTTCCCGAGGAGCTGAGGCTGAAGAAGCCCCTCGACTTGCCCCCTCCCTTCTTGTCGGAACATGCCCTGAAACGGCACGTGGAGGGGATTGTCGAGAAGAACAAGACGTGTGGTCAGTATCTGAACTTCTTGGGCGCGGGGTGCTACCAGCATCACGTTCCAGCCGTATGTGACGAGGTGAACCAGAGAGGCGAGTTCCTCACCGCCTACGCGGGCGAGCCGTACGACGATCACGGCAGATTCCAGGCGCTGTTCGAGTACGCCAGCATGATGGGCGAGCTTCTCAATATGGATGTCGTCAACGTCCCAACTTATGACGGCTTCCAGGCAGCAGCCACATCCATCCGCATGGCGTCGCGGATCACAGGCCGGAGGGACGTGCTGATATCCAGGACCATCAACCCGGACAAGCTATCGAAGATCAGGGACTACTGCAAGCCTGAGCTGGAGATCAAGCTGGTGGGTTACGATCCGGAGACGGGGCAGCTGGACCTCGACCACCTCAAGGCTGAGATCTGTGCCACGACGGCTGCTATCTACCTCGACAATCCGTCCTACCTCGGCTTCATCGAGACTCACGGTGACCAGATTTCCCGGACAGCTCATGATCACGGAGCCATCTGCATCGTAGGTGCGGATCCGATTTCGTTGGGAGTCCTGACTCCCCCCGCTGACTATGGTGCCGACATTGTGTGCGGCGACATACAGCCTCTTGGTATGCATATGCAGTTTGGTGGGGGGCAGGCGGGGTTCATCGCCACTCGCGACGAAGAGAGGTATGTGATGGAATATCCTTCCCGGCTTTTTGGAATTGCCCCCACGTCTGTATCGGGGGAATATGGATTTGGCGATGTGGCCTACGAGAGAACCTCCTTTGCAGTCAGGGAAGAGGGCAGGGAGTGGGTGGGCACGGCTGCTGCCCTGTGGGGCATTACGGCCGGTGTGTACCTGGCGCTCATGGGACCCCAGGGCATGGCGGAGATCGGAGAAGGCGTCATGTGCAGGTCGCGCTACGCGATGATGGAGATGGAAAAGGTCAAAGGTGTCGAGGCCCCCGTTTTCCAGTCGCCCCATTTCAGGGAATTCGTCGTCAACTTCGATGGCACGGGCAAGACGGTTGAGGAGATCAACCGGGCTCTCTCGGCGCGGGGCATCTTTGGCGGTAAGGACCTGTCAGAGGAGTTCCCCGAGCTCGGCAATAGCGCCCTGTATTGCGTGACTGAAGTTCACACCAAGGGTGACATCGACAGGCTGGTGAGTGCGCTGCGGGAGGTGGTCGAATAGGATGAGTCAAGATATCACCGAGCACAGGTATGAGAACGGAAAGCCAAAACTGAGACGGTTCCACCAGGCCAGGTGGGATGAGCCGATCATCTTCGAGCTGAGCCGCGAAGGACAGCGGGGCATTCTTGTGCCTGAGGTGGAGGACGAGATCAGAGATCGGGTCGGGGATGTCATGGCTCCGCTGCCCCAGTACATGCGCCGGAAGCGACCTCCCAAGCTGCCCGAGGTGTCTCAGCCTCAGGTGCTACGCCACTACGTGAGGCTTTCACAAGAAAACCTGGGGACCGACTTGAACATCGACGTGGGGCAGGGAACCTGCACCATGAAGTACAGTCCCAAGATCAACGAGCAACTGGTCCGGATGCCCAAGATGGCAGATGTTCACCCCTTGCAGGACGAAGCAACCGTTCAAGGCATCCTGGAGGTGATGTACAGGTTCGAGGAGATTCTCAAAAAGATCTCGGGGCTGGACCGGTTCTCGTTGCAGCCGGGTGCAGGTTCCGCCGCGATATATACAAACGTCTCCATCATCCGAGCCTACCACGAGGCTCGCGGCGAGGCTGCCAAGCGCGATGAGATCATCACCACCATTTTCTCGCACCCGTCAAATGCGGCGTGTGCCAAGACGGCCGGCTACAAGATCATCACCCTGTATCCCGATGAGGACGGCTATCCCGATCTGGACGCTTTGAAGGCGGCAGTTTCGGAAAGGACCGCCGGGCTGCTGATTACCAACCCGGAGGACACGGGGATCTTCAATCCCAGAATCCAGGAGTTCGTGGAGGTGGTCCACGAAGCAGGGGGGCTGTGCTTCTACGATCAGGCCAATGCCAATGGAATACTGGGCATAACCAGGGCGAGAGACGCTGGTTTCGACCTCTGCCACTTCAATCTGCACAAGACCTTCTCGTCGCCTCACGGGTGCGGCGGGCCGGCGGTTGGCGCCATCGGCGCGACCCAGGAACTGTCCAAATTCCTGCCCGTTCCGGTTGTCGAGTTCGACGGCAGCAGATATCACCTGAACCACGATCTGCCGGACAGCATTGGAAAGATTGGACCCTTCTATGGAGTTGCGCCTGTCGTGCTGAGGGCGTACGCATGGGTCATGAGTCTTGGCCCAGAAGGCTTGAGAGAGGTCGCCGAGATCGCGGTTCTCAACAACAACTATCTGCTGAAGAGAATGCTGGAGATCCCAGGAGTGAGCGCGCCTTACGCGAGGGGCAAGAGACGCATCGAACAGGTGCGATACAGTTGGGAGGAGTTGGCTAGGGATACGGGCGTTCATTCCGAGGAGATCGGACTTCGAGCGGCAGACTTTGGCGTCCACTATTGGACTAGCCACCATCCGTTCATCGTTCCGGAGCCTTGCACCCTGGAGCCAACCGAGTCCTATTCCAAGGAGGAGTTGGACGAATACGCGGCCATCCTCGCTCACGTTGCCGCCGAGGCGCGCACGAACCCTGAATTGGTCAAGTCCGCCCCTCACAACAGCACCATTCACACCATAGATCACGCACCCTTGGACGATCCTTCGCAGTGGGCGATGACCTGGAGAGCCTACCGGAGGAAGGTACGCGAGGACGGAGAATCAGGTCCTACCAAGGAATAGTCGCGTCGTTTCGACGCTGGCTAGGGTCATCTCGCTGACGGCTGGACCGAATCTTCCGGGGTGCTGTCCGACGGAGTTGCCCGGACCTCGGTGAAGAGCATGTCTGTCAAGAAGACGCTGACGCAAGTGTTGCTGTTGAGTAGCATCTGGGCAGCCACAGCATGCGCCGGTGGCCCTCCGGAAGCCACTACCTCAACCGGGTTGTCGATCGAGGACAACCTAGAACAACTTGGCATACCTGCCGTCGTTGTACCGTTCGACTATCCCGTGCCCAACGGCCTGATAGCAGACCCCGCTGAAAGAGAAGCGATGATCGACGCCAAGATCGCCCATCTGCAAGAGGTCAATAGCCTCTTCTGGGGTGACCCTCCTGATGACCCCGTCGAACTGCAGTACAGGTTTGATGAATTCTGGTATGACATAACCCGTGCATTCCCGGATTTCGAAGGGCTTGACGTCGATTGGGACGCTTTTCGCGAGGAATATCGCGTAAAGATGGGCGAGGCCCAAAGCTACGGTGAATACGCTCACATCATCTCCTTGATGGCTTACGTTCTCAAAGAAGGTCACGTGAGAATGGTTGCGGGCAGAGTGCTGGGGAGGTATGGAGCACCAGACCTACCAGGATTGGCGAAGGTGAATGCTTTCCTCGATAAAGCCCCTGTTTTCACTCCGCTTCCCATAAGCAAGATAGGAGCTTGTTGTACCGTCACTGCTGATGAAGAGCTTGTCATAAATCTGATTTGGGAGGGTTCCCCCAATCCCTATGACCTCCGCCTTGGCGACGAAATCGTGGGCTTCAATGGCGTTCCTTGGGAGAATTGGATACCTCGGCTGGTAACGGCGGGAATTCCCATCCTTGGGTCGCCAGGAGGAGCGCAAACATCCAGAAGATACAATCTGCTAAGGTCAGCGATGGCAAACTCCAATCTCTTTGAGAAGATCAACGTCAGGAGGTTGGACACAGGTGAAATCGAAACCATAGACGTGGTATACGTACAAGTGGCGGAAGAGGTACCTATCTGCCACGAGCTAACGGAAACCGAAGGGCTTGTCTCCCTGGATGACCCCAATCGACCTCTTTCCTTCAAAGATGATCCCATGTTTGTCTATGGAATCATCAAGGACGAGAACGTCGGGTATATGTACATCAAGAGCACCCGCCCCGGGAACAGCGACCGGGCCAGCCATCCCGAGGCAGTCGCCTTCGCCGATCAGTTTGAGAAAGCGGTCCTTGCGCTCATGGATACGGATGGCTTGATCATCGACCTGAGAGCGAACGTCGGAGGCATTGAGATCACCATCTTCTACAAGGGACTCGCCCATCTCGTCAAGGGCAGGGAAGACAGACTGATCATCGATACGGCTGTTAGAGATCCCGAGGCTGATGATCGAACCAAGCTTGTGCGTGCCAGGGAGGCTTGGGGGGAGGAAGGGTGTTCTGCCGTCCCCGCCCTTGGCTGGTTTGGCAGGCTGTGCCGCGCTTATGAACACATCTGGGGTTCACTCCAGGACGAATTCCCTTTTCCTGCCGATGACCCTGACCTATACTACGAAAACCCGATTATCGTTATGACCGGTCCTGACTGCGTGAGTTCCTGTGATTGGCTTGTTCAATTCTTGTCTACATTCCCGGAGTTGACCATCATAGGGAGAGACCCGAACGGTTCTCTTACCGGTGTCTATCCTGGTGTATACGAACCATGGCACTACTACCACGAAGATCCCACCCGGGACTACGTGCATTTTGTCCTACCGACCGTGGCATATTTCTTTGTCGATGAGCAACCTATTCAGCATCTCAGTAGACGGACGGGTACTGTCGATCACGAAGTGTGGTTCACGAAAGAGGACATTGTTAGCGGTGTGGATACCGTAAGGGAATACGCCATACAACTTATCAGGGAAGCGCGAGCAGAAGCAGAGTGAATTGGCTCGCCCGCGTGCCAGCGCCGGCGGCAAGGCAAGCCTGAGTCGTCTTGGCTGGAATGGAAGCAGATCTGTAGAAGATCTCGTCCAACACAACGGACGTTGTTGTGGAAGGGAGCAGTGGATACATCCAAAGAGTCCAGGCTGAGTTGATCACAGCTCCCGGTCACTATTCTTCGACGGCTGCTTGTGCCGCTCACTGTAGGCAGCAGGTATGATTAGAGTGGAAGAGAAGACGTTAGGCTTAATCGTCAATCCCGTTGCCGGGCTGGGGGGGAGAGTCGGCCTCAAAGGAAGCGATGGTGCCGAGATACAGAGGAAGGCTTTAGAGCTGGGCGCCATCCCCCAAGCACACAACCGTACGGTTCAGGCTCTCGAAGTGCTCAAGTCCATGAGAGACCGACTTGAGGTCATCACCTATCCTGGAGAGATGGGAGAGGATGCGGCCAGAGAAGGCGGTTTTGAGCCCAGAGTCATTGGCACGATCAAACCAGGGGAGACGACCCCGGAAGACACCAAGAAGGCCGCTCTGGAAATGCAGCGGCTGAACGTGGATCTTCTACTCTTTGCAGGCGGCGATGGCACGGCCAGGGACATCTGCAATGCAGTTGTCCAAAGCCTTCCAGTACTTGGAATCCCTGCCGGCGTCAAGATCCACTCCGCGGTCTTTGGGACAAGCCCCAGGAGCGCGGGAGATCTGGCAGCGTCCTACCTGGCGGGAAAGGTATCCAGACTGCGAGAGTCCGAGGTGATGGACATCGACGAGGAGGCCTTTCGACAGGGTATCCTTTCTGCCCGACTGTACGGCTATCTGAGGATCCCGTTTCGGAGGAGACTGGTCCAGAGTCTGAAGGCGGCAAGTAGCGCCGGAGAGGAGACTTCCCAGCGGGCAATAGCCGCCGAGGTAGGGGATGGGATGGAGGACGATTATCTTTACATCATCGGGCCCGGAACGACGACCAGGGCCATCGCGTCCCATGTGGGATTGACGAAGACACTATTGGGCGTGGATGTAGTCAAGAGAGGGGAGTTGGTCGCCATCGACGCCAGCGAGTCTCAGCTGCTGGAGCTTCTGCAGGGGGCCAAGGCGAAGATAGTGGTCACGCCCATAGGCGGCCAGGGGTACATCTTTGGCAGAGGGAATCAGCAGATAAGCCCAGAGGTCATCAGGAGAGTGGGGAAAGACAATATCATCGTTGTGAGCACTGCAGAAAAGGTCAACTCCCTGGGTGGACGGCCTCTCCGAGTCGACACTGGTGATCGCTTACTAGACGAGATGCTGAGTGGCTACATAAGGGTAGTAGTCGGGTACAACGAGCACACCGTCTATAAGGTTGCGTGTTAAGGGAGGGGATCGCCATGCGTCTTCATGGAAGAGTCGCTCTCATCACAGGCGGGGCTTCGGGCATAGGGAGGGCGACGGCCTTGTTATTCGCCCGACAAGGTGCGGCGGTGGCCGTCGTGGACTTGGACGAAGTCGCTGGACCGGCCGTCGTGGGGGCGATGGTGGATGAAGGCGGGCGGGCCATCTTTGTGCCCTGCGACGTCACGGAGGCGGCCGACTGCCAGCACGCCGTCGAGCAGACTGTGCGCGACCTAGGCGGCCTTGACGTGCTCTTGAACGCCGCGGGCATCATCCGTCGGGCCACCGTGCTGGAGACCACCGAGGCAGAATGGGATCAGGTGATGGCGGTGAATGTTAAGTCAGTCTTCTTGCTCAGCAAGTACGCTATTCCCGTGATGGCCGAATCGGGCGGTGGGGTGATCGTCAATGTGTCATCGGGTTGGGGCTTGGTGGGAGGTCCGAGGGCCGCTGCCTACTGCGCCTCGAAGGGCGCCGTGGTCCAGCTAACTAAGTCCATGGCCCTGGATCACGGACGGCAGAACATCCGCGTCAACTGCATCTGCCCGGGCGACACGGATACACCCATGCTGCGAGATGAGGCGCGGCAGCTGGGCGAGCCCATGGAGCAGTTCCTGGCTGAAGCCGCTGAGCGACCGCTGGGACGTATCGGGAGGCCCGAGGATATCGCCGAGGGGGCACTGTATCTGGCGAGTGACGCTTCGTCTTTCGTTACGGGCACAGCACTGGTGGTGGACGGCGGTGGAATAGCAGGGTGAGGAGGGGACAATGCGTGGCCTGGAGCAAAAGCGGGTTCTGATCACCGGAGGAGCGGGTGGCATCGGCACGGCGATAGCCGCTCGCTTTCTGGAAGAAGGGTGCCGGGTGGTTGTGCTCGATCGCGACGCTGCGGCGCTCCGTCGCGTCGGAGGGGATCTCCCGGAACTGAGTGGTTCCATCAATGCGGACGTCTCGAACTCGGACGACGTCGCGCAGGCGTTCGAAGAGCTGGATGAACTGCTGGGGGGACTGGATGTTCTCATCAACAACGCTGGGATCAGCATTCGCCACTCTTTTGTGGACATCTCTCCCCAGGAATGGCGGGAGGTGATGGGGGTTAACCTCGATGGTGTGTTCTTCGTGGCGCAGCAAGCAGCGCGCCGGATGCTGGCAGGCGAAGGAGGCGTCATTTTGAACATGGGCTCGACGAACGCTCTGGTGGGATATCACCACTATGCCGACTACAACGCCTCCAAGGCGGGCGTCGTCGAGTTGACGCGTTCCATGGCCCTGGAACTGGCCCCCAAGGTGCGGGTCAACGCTGTGTGTCCAGGATTCATTCTGACCCCTATGCAAGAGGCCGAGTACACGTCCGAGATGCGGCGATCCTTTGAGAACAAGGTGCCTCTGGGGAGGCTGGGTCGTCCAGAGGAGGTGGCTGCCCTGTTCGCTTTCCTGGCCTCAGATGAGGCGAGCTTCATTACTGGCCAGTGGTTCGTGATCGACGGAGGGGAGATAGCCGGAGGCCTGACCAGTCAGCCGCAGCAGTCTGCGGATCTCCGGTGATCGCTTCTCACGCCGATCAGAGGACCATTGACCCATAGCCTCACCCCTCGGCAGAATCAGTAGCATGACACAAGGACGAGACAGGTGAATAGAGAGGCAAGCCATCGATATCCGGTCGTCAATGCGCACAACGAATGGGATCCGCTGGAGGGGGTAATCGTAGGAATCGTTGAAGGAGCCATGATCCCGCTGTTGGACCGGATCGTGGAGGCCACCCGGGCGGTTTTCACTGTGCGTCGCTGAACATAAGGCGAAGAGGCGAGTTGCAGTCCCACTTCTAGGCCCAGTCCGTTCTTGACACCGCTCATGTGAGCAAGGAGAGAAGCCATGTCATATAGCTATGCAGTTCTTGGGGCAGGGCGTCAGGGCACTGCCGCCGCGTACGATATGGTCCGGTGGGGCGACGCGCGTCGCGTCCTTCTGGCGGACCGTGACCTCGACATCGCCCGAAGGTCAGCCGAGCGGGTGAACAGCCTGACGGGAGAGACCGTCGCCGAGGCGATTCAGGTGGACGCCACAGAGCTGGACGCGGTTGAGGGGCTGCTGGCTGGCGTGGATGGCTTTCTCAGTGGGGTGCCCTACTTCTTCAACCTGGACCTCACTGAGGTTGCCATTCGGGCCAAGGTTCACATGTGCGATCTAGGGGGTCACACCGGGATCGCGCGCCAGCAACACGGCTTTGACGGCGAAGCCCGGGCTGCCGGGATTAGCATTGTTCCGAACTGCGGTCAGGTACCGGGCATGGGCACCACGCTGATGGTGTATGCGATGGAGCTATTGGACGAGGCTGTGGACCTCTACATGTGGGACGGAGGGATTCCCCAGAAGCCGCGGCCGCCCTTCAACTACCTGACCACCTTCAACATCGCCGGACTGACCAACGAGTACGCCGAACCCGCGATCTTTCTGCGCGACTGGAAGGTAACCGAGGTGGAGACGATAACTGAGCTGGAGACGGTCGAGTTCGCAGAGCCCATCGGTACGCTGGAGGCCTTTGTCGCAGGCGGAGGGACCGACACCATGCCCTGGACTCTTGAGGGTAAGCTGCGGACCCTGCAGAACAAGACGCTACGCCATCCGGGGCACTTCGCCCAACTGCGTGCCTTCTATAACCTCGGGCTGTGGGACCTGGACCCGGTTTGGGCAGGTGGCGTGGAGGTGGTGCCTCGCGACGTTTTCCACGCCCTATTTGAGCCGAAAGTCACCTTCCCAGAGGACGAAGACATGGTCATTGTGCGGATCAAGGCAGTCGGGAGGAAGGATGGCAGAGACGCCGAGGCTGTGGTTGAGGTCATTGACTACTTCGACCAGGAGACCGGTTTCACCGCCATGGAGCGTTGCACCGGCTGGAGCGCGGCCATCGTTGCGGAGATGATGGTTCGAGGAGAGACACGCCGTGGCGCTGCCGGCGTCGAAGCCCAGGTACCAGCAAGCCCTTTCTTGGAGGAACTGCGCACACGAGGCATACGTGTCACTGAACAGGTCGCGTTGCTGTAGCTCTGTGCCTCTGGGACTGTGGTGCAATCAGTCAAGGCTCGGGAAAGCGAACCACCCGGGCCAATGGGCTAGTGGCCGCAGTCATAGCTTGATGCTGGTCCGAGCATACCCCTTCTCCGTCTTTTCGACCAAATCTCGCTGCTTGAGGCGATGCAGATGCTTCTTCACCATATTCCTGTCCCACTGGCGGAGTAGCTCCTGAGCGAAGGGATAATCGTTGTATACCAATGGCGCGTCCACCATCTCCTCCAGTGATCGCTCCTGGGAGAGGAACTCCAATATGCGGGCATCCCTCTGCGCCACGACGGCTTGGTAAGCCTCGAATCGCTCGTCAATGCTATCGGTGATGATGCCCATATGGGAAGACACGACTACGCGAGGCTTCAGACTGCGCACGCGTTTGATGGATGCCTCGAACTGGTCGATATCTGACTCCGGATGGCCGTACCAGGGTCCGAAGGGCGACAGGTCCATATCGAAGGAGAAAAGGATCTCCTGTCGGGGTTCCAGGAAGCAGTAGGAGTCTCGGGTGTGCCCAGGAGAATGAATGGTCACCAGTTCCACGGAGCCGAACTGGAAATGGTGGCCTTCATCGTAGTGGTCGGTGGGCAGGGCATCACGGAAGCCTGTGTTCTCCCGCACATAGTGCCGCCACAGGCGGGCCAAGTCCTTGGACTCAGTGAATCGTTCCGATACGTTGTCTATCCGTCCGGTGTAGTGAAAGCTCTGGCGTGGAACCAGCAGCGGAAGGCCCGTGAAGAGCCAGTTGCCGGGTATGTGGTCCGGGTGGGCATGGGAGTTGATTATCAGCTGAGGTGGGTACTGTTCCTTGAGCCGCCGGAGACGCTCAATCCCGCAACCTGTATCAATGAGGACGGTCACTTCGTCGTGGATGAGGATGGAGTGGGAGAAGGGAAACTGTCCTCGCTTCTCCCCCTCGACCAGGAAGATGTTGGGGGTGATTTCAACAAGCACAGGCGAAGTATAGCGCAGACTAGGAGGGATGTCAACGGAAATAGTCTGGGTGACTTTGTGCACGAGTCGTGTCAACAGGTAGACTTGCAGCACAACTCAAGCGGGATATGAGCGGGAAACGAGAGCAGAGCGATGATCGACAGGCAGGGCTACAGGACGCCTGCCATGCCCGCAGCCTCGCCGTCATCCGTGTCGAGTTCCACCAGCTCCCCGGTCACAGTGAACACCA
The DNA here is from genome assembly GCA_005223035.1 of Chloroflexi bacterium B3_Chlor. Taxonomy (GTDB): domain Bacteria; phylum Chloroflexota; class Anaerolineae; order UBA7937; family B3-Chlor; genus B3-Chlor. Next base: position 18,803 of record NJBK01000028.1, on the reverse strand, counting down.
CCCGCTCGCAGATGTTGATGGTCCTGTCGGCGACTCGTTCGAGGTTGTGGGCGACCCACAGCAACTGCGTGGCCTGGTCGACTGCCGCCCGATCGGCCGTTGTGAAGGTCAGCAAATCGCGGTAGATCTGATTGTGCAGGGCATCCATCTCGTCGTCCTTAGCGGAAACGGCGCGCGCTAGAGCAGCATCTCGACGCTCGAACGCTTCCAGTGCACCATGCAACATATCACGAGCCTTTTCCGCCATGTGCGGGATCTGGACGAAGGGCTCGAGCAGTGGCTCATCACCTAATAAGAGATTGACCTTGGCAATTCCCTTGGCGTAGTCGGCCATGCGTTCCAGTTCGGTGGCAATCTCGAGCATGGTGAAAATTGTCCGCAGGTCGCCAGCCATCGGCTGTTGCCTGGCGATGAGGGTCAAAGCTTCCGCTTCGATGGCGTAGCGTTTCTCGTTGATGATGAGGTCGCCAGCGATCAGATGGCGTGCCGCTTCCTGATCGCGGCGTCGGAGAGTCTCCACCGAGTCGATGATCGCCTTCTCGACCAGGGCGCCCAGAGCCACTACCTCATTCTGAAGGCGTTGTAGTTCGCGGTCAAAGGTCTTACGTGGCATAGTGACGCTCCTCTCTGCATAGATCAAGCGGACAGACATCCCCGGGGAGCCATCCGCCAGCCTGTGGAAGATGAGGACGATTCGGATCCGGCCAGGCGAAGTATAGCGCAGGTGAGTGAGGATGTCAATGCACGGGTCCGTGCAGAAGATAACTTGACAAGTAAGACTTTCGTGTTATAATTAGGAACAATATTGTCAGTTTGATGGAGGTGAATGTCAAAGATGCCCGTACAATCAGTAGACAGAGCAGTGGCTATCCTGAACGCCCTCAGTGCCCGCAAGGGCCACCTAGGTGTAACTGAGTTGAGCAATGAGCTTGATCTCCACAAGAGCACCATCCACCGTCTCCTGGTGTCCTTGAAGCAGGGAGGGCTAGTGGAACGGGATGCTAAGAGTCGCAAATACCGTCTAGGGATTCGGCTGGTGGAGCTGGGATACTCCGTGCTAAACAGCCGCGGCCTGCCGCAGGTTGCTCTCCCCTATTTGCATTACCTGGCGGATGAGGTGAAAGAAGTCACCTATCTCGCGGTGCAGGATGGGGATAGAGCGCTCAACGTCCTGCAAGTGCCCGGCCCTCACCTAGTGCAATCGGTGAGTTGGCTTGGCAGTGGTTCCCTTCACTCCACCTCCACGGGGAAGGTTTTCTTGGCCCATATGTCAGAGGAAGACTTGAACTCATTTCTGGGCAAGGGCTTGCCCGCCAAGACCAAGGACACCATCACCGATGCTGGGGAGTTGCGGGCCGAGCTGGAACGAGTGCGTGAGCAGGGTTTCGCCACCAACTGGGAAGAGGATCAGGAAGGCATCAATGCCGTTGCCGTGCCTATAAGGAAGTCTGATGGCACGGTTATCGCAGCCATGGGTGTAGTGGGCCCCTCGTATCGCCTCACTCGCGAGAAGGCCACGGGGTTCCCGGCAATCATGATGGGACTGGCTAGAGAGGTGGCTCAGAAGCTGGAACCGCCGTCGTTCGGCGTGCTTGTGTAGTCCACCCTCGGCATCCGACTCAGGGTGGACGAGCCTGGGGGTGAGAGGCTCCGGCCCGAGCGGGCGGAGGGGTGCTGTCTGCGATGGAAGCGGTCGGGCTGGATGCCGAGCGGAGGTGCCCATAGGTAGTGAGACGTGTTGGGGCGGGAAGGATTCAATCCTTCCCGCCTTTCAGTTTGAGCAGTGGCTCCCCGCCGCTGGCAGCGGTCGCTTGATCTGAAGAACTCTGAGAATTGACCAGTTCCCCGAAGCTACACTTCAGCCTGCGCGAGAGTGCACGAAAGGCTGCTGGGCAAGCTACGACGTTCCAGTCGTGACGTCCCATCGAAGGGCGTAGAGTTTGGCTCGAAAACGGTCGTTGGCGTGTATTGCGAACTGCGGTCTGGAGGCGAAATGGATTTCACCTAGTCGAGCGAGTGCGCCCTGAGAGAGGGAGGTGCATAGAATGCCAAGAGGCGAACCGCAGATAAGCAGAGTCACCAGGTCAAAGGAACAAGCCAGAGCCACCTATGACAGAATAAGTAAAGTGTATGACATGCTGGCTGGCGCCGAGAGGAAGTATGGATACGCCGGCGTGCAAAGACTAGGTGTCAAGGAAGGAGAGGTGGTTCTGGAGATAGGATTTGGGACGGGGCATTGCATTCTGGCTTTGGCCCAATCCGTCGGCAACTCAGGGAAGGTTTATGGCATCGACATATCGGAAGAGATGCTGAGCGTTACGCAATCGAGGGTCAGGGCAGCTGGATTGTCAGAAAGAGTGGATCTGAGGCGCGGCGATGCCGTGAGCCTTCCGTTTGAAGCGGGTTTCTTCGATGGAATCCTCGCGGCTTTCGTGCTGGAGCTTTTCGATACACCGGAGATTCCGATTGTCTTGCGCGAGTGCCGGAGGGTTCTTCGACCTGGCGGGCGTATTTGTGTTGTGTCACTCTCCAAGAAGGGAGAGGCCAGTATCATGGTAAGACTCTATGAGTGGGCGCATAGGGCGTTGCCGACGTACGTTGATTGCCGACCGATCTTTGTTCAGACCGCGCTGGAAGATGCAGCTTTTCAAATTCTCGATGTAACAGAGATGTCCATGTTTGGGTTGCCGGTTGACATCGTCCTGGGAGGGAAAGTATAGCTTGGCCATAGGTGTAGCCGCACCCCATGTCGAACGTGAGGTAGCACAACTGAAAACCATCAGAGAGTTGACTTGAGGTCTTGGGCAAACATCTTGGGAAATGGGAGGCTGGCATGTACAGGGCAGCAGTAATGGTGGCTCCGGGACGACCGGTGGAGATCCGCGAGTACGCCGAGCCCGAGATGGAACCGGGGGCCATCTTGTTGCGGACCATCTATGGCGAGGTATGTGGCACAGACGTGCATCTTTATCACGGGCGCCTGGCGGGGGTGCCCTACCCCATCATCCCCGGGCACGTCAGTGTGGGGCGGATAGTCAAGGTGACCGGGGACGTGACAGACGTGGATGGAAACGTCTTGCGCGAGGGAGATGTGGCGACTTTCCTGGACGTGCACGAGACCTGCGGCCAGTGTTGGTTCTGTCTGGTGGCCAAGGCGACCACCCGCTGTCCCAGCCGGCGGGTCTATGGCATCACCTACTCGGCTGAGGAGGGGCTGCTGGGCGGCTGGAGCGAGGCCATCTACCTCAAGCCGGGGGTCAAGGTGATCAAGCTGCCGCAGGGAGTGACGCCGGAAAGATACATCGCCGCCGGGTGCGGCCTCCCGACCGCCACTCATGCCCTGGAGCGGGCCGAGGTCCAGTTTGGTGACAGTGTGGTCATACAGGGCTGCGGGCCTGTAGGCCTCAATGCGGCCATCCTGGCCCAACTCTCGGGAGCCACCCAGATCATAGTCGTGGGGGCTCCACAGGCGAGGCTGGACATGGCCCGGGCCATCGGGGCCGACCAGACCATTGACATCGAACGGTACGGCGCCGAGGAGCGAATTGCGCGTGTCCAGGAGTTGACCGGCGGGCGCGGGGCTGACGTTTCCATTGAGGCCACAGGTAATCCCATTGCCATCCCGGAGGGGATGCGCATGACCAGAGACAATGGGCGGTACGTTGTGGTGGGGCAGTATACCGACGCTGGCTCTGTGGAGATCAACCCCCACTGGGACATCAACCGCAAGCACCTAGAGATACGGGGCTGTTGGGGTAGCGACTTCAGCCACTTCTATCGAGGCATCAAGGTCCTGGCGAAGCACGGTGAGAAGTTCCCTTATGAGGGGTTCATCACACGCATTTACCGGCTGGAAGAGATGAACGAGGCTCTGGCGGACGTGGAAAGACTTCAGGTGGTGAAGGCGGTCGTGCAACCGTGAAGAGGACTTCGTTCCCCTCCTTGACGGAAGGGGCTGTGCAGGGCGATGCAGAGTGTCCGGCAGGTTCAGAGTGGGCTGTGCAGCGGCGCTGGAGGTGCAAACGGTATCGACGCCTCTGCCAGGTCTGGCGCATCGCGGCTTGGTGCGGCCTATGGATGCTGCATGCATGGGCCCGTGGGCGGCACAGCTGGCAACTGTCGGACGGTTAGCTTCACAGTGTGGGCAAACGTCTCGTGAAATCGGAGATCACCATGTATAGAGCAGCTGTCATGGTGGCGTCGAAGATGGCGTCTCGAATTGGTGGACGGAAGAGGGCAAGTCAGCTGCTGATAGCCAAGATCGAGACTACCGGAGGGTTCGTGTGAAGATACCGGGGAAGCCCAGGCAGTTCGATTCCCGGCGGTCGGTAGTGTTGGCGCGGCATGGCATGGTTGCCACGAGCCAACCATCAGCCGCCATGGCTGGCCTGCGAGTGATGATGGAGGGCGGCAATGCTGCCGACGCTGCTGTGACCGCGGCCGCCGTGCTCAACGTAGTAGAGCCCATGTCTACGGGCATCGGCGGAGACTGTTTTGCGCTGGTTTTCGAGAGCACGACTGGCCAAGTGACCGCCCTCAACGGCAGCGGTCGCGCGCCAGCGGCCTTTTCCCTGGAGGAGGCGCAGCGCCGCAGGCTTGAGGCTATCCCCGTGGATGGACCGCTGCCGGTGACCGTTCCAGGCGCACTAAGCGGCTGGGCAGCCCTGCTGGACCGCTTCGGCTCGATGGCCCTGGCCGACTGCCTGGCGCCCGCTATCGACGCCGCCGAAGCCGGGTTTCCCGTGAGCCAGCTAATCAGCGCTGCTTGGCAGCGCGCGGTGGAGAAGCTGTCGCAGGACCCAGAGGCGACCCGTGTCTACTTGCCTCCGCCAGGGCCAGGTAAACTGCACCGTCAGCCCGATCTAGCCCGCACGCTGCGGACCATCGGCGAGGGCGGTGCCGAAGCCTTTTACCGCGGCCCGTTGGCGGAGCAAATCGCCGCCCACGTGCAGGCTAAGGGCGGCTACCTTACCGCCGAGGACCTGGCATCCCACACGGCAACCTGGGAGAGCGCCATCGGAACCACATACCGAGACGTGGAGGTTCTGGAGCACCCGCCCAATGGCCAGGGGCTGGCGGCCCTGGTGGCCCTCAACATCCTTGAGGGCTATGATGTGGGGAGCATGGACTACTTTGATCCCTCCCGGTGGCACATGATGATCGAGGCCATGCGCTTGGCCATGGCGGACGCTGCCCGCTACGTCGCTGACCCCGTGGTGGCTGATGTCCCGGTGGAGGCGTTGCTCTCCAAAGAGTATGGGGCGCGGCGACGCAGACTCATCCAGGCAGACCGGGTCCTGGAGCTGGCCCTGCCCGGTCAGCCGGAACACCAGGACACCGTCTACCTTACAGTGGTGGACGCCCAGGGCAACGCCGTGTCTTTCATCAATAGCCTCTACTATGCCTTTGGATCGGGATTGGTGGTGCCCGGGACCGGTATATGCCTGCAGAATCGGGGGGCGTGCTTCACCCTGGAGCCGGGCCATCCCAATGCGCTGGGCGGCGGTAAACGGCCGTACCATACCATCATCCCAGCCATGGTGCTGCGGGAGGGACGGTTGTGGCTGAGTTTCGGAGTGATGGGCGGCTTCATGCAACCTCAGGGACACCTGCAGGTGCTGGTCAACTTGGTGGACTACGGGCTGAACCCCCAGGCGGCGTTGGATGCTCCTCGATTCCGCGTGGACGAGCGGGGTGGGCCGGCCGTGGCTATCGAGGAGGGCGTGGCGCTCGAGACACGGCAGGCATTGGAGGTTATGGGTCACGACCTGCGGTCCGAACCTACCTTCTCACCGGGTTTCGGCGGCGGACAGGTCATCGCCGTGGACCCGGAGACCGGTGTACTGGCGGGCGGCTCCGATCCCCGGAAAGATGGCTGCGCCGTTGGGTTCTAGGGTCCCCCAATAGCAGCGTTGGCGTGTAATGAGAATCGTCGAGGTGGAGAACGATGGGACGGATGCTGTGCCGCTTGGGCGGGGTCCACTGGACTCCAGGAGGGGTTTTCCCCTTACATGGTATGATCGTTGCATTACTATACCCATGGTGGTACAATACTAGGCAAAGAGTCTATCCATCTGTGACTGATCTGCACGGTTCCTTGAGCAAAAAGGAGGGGGACGATGAAGCTGACTCGTCTAGAACTGAAGAACTATCGATCCTTCGCTGATGCGTTCCTCTTGGTTGACCCACATGCTACCGTCCTTATGGGACCCAACGACTCGGGCAAAACCTGGCTGCTGCAGGCGCTGACTGTGTTTGGAGCGAGGCAGAACTTCCCGAACGATGCGGTCCGCCACGTACCGCCTGCTGAAGGACCCCCCGGGAAGATGGAACTCCGCTTCGAGTTCTCGAGTTTCGATGATGAGGAAATCGCGCATATTGGAAGATTCGGCTTCGAGTTGAACCCTGAAGACCGTCTAACGTTTGTCCGCACGGGACCGCGAAACGGGGACAAGCCGGAGCTGCTGCTGAACGGGGAGGTCTTGAGAGAGCTCTTGCGGCCAATGCAAGTTCGGGCGGCAGAGGCGGATGGCGCCCAGCATGGTGCTGGCGAAGAGCTAGAGGCCGCCACCGCTCAACCCGAAGACACAGAGGTCGCTACTGGTCAAGCCGCGGAGGGAGAGGTAGCCACCGGGCAGGGCGCCGAGGCGCCCGGCGCCGCGGTTCCGCCTAGCGAACCCTCTCCTGAGCCAGCACGAGTCTCAGACGTGGAGTGGGCTGTCTTTCTGTCCGACGCGCTTTTTCCCATTCTACCGCGCATAGAACTGCTGCCGGACCTCAAGCCCTTGCCCTTTGAGGTGAACCTTTCTCAGCTCGCTGCCGACGAACCGAAGCTGGAGACAGCGCGAAGACTGTTGCAGCTTGGCGGGGTTGAGGATCTGTCCGTTCTGATCCAGGACACCCCTGATCGGGACGAGTTGCTTGAGCACGCATCTCTAGAGATCACCAAAAAGCTGCGGCAGTATTGGACCCAGGACACGGAAATCGAGCTTATGGCGAGACCATCGGGTGACAAGCTTCGGTTCCACCTACTAGGACGTGGCTACCCCGCATTCACCCGTCCGCAATGGCACAGCGCCGCCTTTTTAGAGTACTTAGGTATCATGGCCGCCCTTCTGCTCCGTCTTAGTGGGGCTCCGCGAACCTCCATCCTGTTGCTGGATGAACCCGGAGTCCGGTTGCATCCAAGGGCTCAGCGTGACTTGGTCCAGATACTTCAGGGACTGTCGCAACACGCTCAGATAATATATACTGCTCATTATCCGTACCTGATCGACAGGAACTTCCCTGGACAGCTTCGCATTCTTGAACCGAAACCCGGGGGCACCCAAATCAACAACAAACCTTATCACGCAACAGCCAACTTGGTTGCGTGGGAACCCATCAGGACGGCCTTGGGCCTGACTGTGGGAGATTCGTTGCTCTTTGATGAGCACAACGTGATCGTAGAGGGGGTAACGGACCAAATGCTTTTGTGTGCTATCTCCCAAGAGCTGTCTCAGTTGGGGGACCCAAGAGCTCTGGACCTCAACTTCACAGCCGTGCTTCCAGCGGGTGGTTATTCAAACGAAGAGGCGCTTGCGGAGAGGGCGATTGCCAATGAGTTGTCGGTCGTTGCCGTCTTTGATGGCGAGAAGGCGCGCAAGGACGCCATTGATTCCTACAAGCGCAGGCTCCCCGACGCCCCGGAGCCGATTTGGCTTCGGGACTTCTACAACGTCAAATATGACTTCTGCATTGAAGACATGCTGCACACACAGATTTTCCTGGATGCTGTGAATAACCACTACCAGACCTTGTCGGGCACCTATGCGCCCATCGGTGCCGACCTCCTTGGGAAGAAGAAGGGGAAGAGAAGGCAAAGCATAGTCAAGCTTGTCGAAGAGTTGCTCCCCAAGGCACTGGCAGGGGACCTAGAATCCACGGCGCCGGCGCAGGAAGACTCGGATCACCAGGCCAACAACGCCAACGAACCAGGCAGCGACCAGGCGGAAGTGGCAGAATTGGACGAATCGAACTTGGAGCTCGCCAAGGTCGAGGTCGTCAAGGAAGTGATCGCCTTGCTTCGGGAGAGGCAAATCGTCACGTCGAAGGGGGAACTGAGACGGGAGTATGAACGTTTTGCCAACGTGTCTTCCGTTATTAGACAACGCCTGGAACAGTAGATTGCTGGAGCGAGGCGCTCGCAACGTCTGGGCTGGTGGACACTGTCTGGCGTTGAGAGCCTCTGTCCGTGGGATGATCACCAAGCCCTTCTGCGCGTTCCAGACCCAAGGTCGACGATTCGCTCGAAGTCGCTGTCTCCCGGGGGCCCAGGGACTGTTGGCTTGGGCTCGCCTGTACGCGCCTTGGTGAATGCGGCTTTGCGGTCAAACCAGAACTCGCCTGACCGAAGGGTCTGCTAGCACTCGTGGCTTACCCCTTCGGGGAACAACAGGCGCTACTTCTCGTGGGCGCTCTCCAGGCCTGTGCGGCGTTGCACTATCCCGCAATCCTAGGACCTGCGAGCGCACGGGCTGACTTGGTGTTCGTTGCGCCTCACGCACCAGCTAAGCACCAACTTGCTGCGCCCGACCCGACGTACCGGCCTCGCTCTGACAGCCGTACGTCGGCGGCCTGCCTTCTTGTTGGCTCGTTCAATGACACCACCGCTGGGCGACACGTCTTGCTAATGGCATTTGTCGAGGGGCTCGCTAGTAGCCTTACGCAGACTGACCAGAGGCTCTGGGGAACCGCCACCACGCGCGAGAACAACACGGCGAAATCGGACTCTCCGCTGATGGTCTGAGCGGCGCGAGGCGCGCCTCGGTTCAAATCGGGCGGTGGGGTACCCGCGCCAGGGCCCTATTGGCTTCTCTTGAGTACCAGGACGAGGGCCAAGGTCACCATGACGACGACCAGCAACAACATGCAGCAGGCGCCGGAGATGAGCAACTCTGCTAAGCCTATGGAAGGGATCGGCTGCATCTTGCCTGTATCGTCCTTTCTGAGACTTGGGTGCTGCTGGAACCAAGCACCCCTGATTGACTCACAGCCCACGGCTGTGCAGATTCTATCACGCGCTTGAGTCTCGCGCAAGGGGACAGTCTACGCTGCCAACCGCGTGAGAGTCCTAGTAGGTTCCTGGCTGCTCCTGGCCCTTGCCAATAGCCTCTCGGGTATGTACAATTGAGGTGCGGAGGCATGTCATGGACCTTTTCGAGTACTCCGTGAGCGATCAACTGAAGAAGGAAGCGCCCCTCGCGGCCAGGATGCGACCGCGCACTCTGGAGGAACTGGTGGGGCAGGAGCATATTGTGGGACCTGGGAAGCTCCTGCGCCGGGCGATCGAGGCTGATCGGCTGGGCTCCATCATCCTTTGGGGGCCTCCCGGCACGGGCAAGACTTCCTTTGCTTCTGTGATCGCCAACACGACGGAAAGCGCCTTTGAAGCGATGAGTGCGGTGACAGCAGGGGTGAAGGAGCTGCGCCAGCTCATCGCTGCGGCCAAGAACCGGCGAGTGATGAGGGGCTTGCGCACCATACTGCTGGTGGACGAGATCCACCATTTCACCAAGACCCAGCAGGATGCCTTGCTGCCTCACGTAGAGGAGGGCCTCATCACCCTCATAGGCGTCACCACTGAGAACCCCTACTTCGAGGTCATTGGGGCCCTAGTCTCTCGTTCGCGGATCTTTCGCCTGGAGCCTTTGAGCGAAGAGGAGATTACACTGATTCTCGAGCGAGCCCTGTCTGACCCTGAGAGAGGTCTTGGAGACAGGGATATCGAGGTTGATGACGAGGCTATGGCTCACGTAGTTCGCGTTGCGGGAGGGGATGCGCGGATCGCTCTCAACGCCCTGGAACTGGCGGTTGAGACGACCGAGACCGATGACGAGGAGCTGACTCGGATAACCCTGGAGGTGGCCGAGGATTCGATCCAGCAGCGCGCCCTGCTGTATGACAAAGATGGAGATGCCCACTACGATACCGTGTCGGCTTTCATCAAGAGCTTGAGAGGCTCCGACCCCGACGCAGCCCTCTACTGGCTGGCGAAGATGATATATGCTGGGGAAGACCCCAGGTTCATCGCCCGGCGGATGATCATCCTCGCCTCTGAGGACATAGGCAACGCCGACCCCCAGGCCCTTACCGTAGCCACCTCTGCAGCCCAGGCCTTGGAGTGGGTGGGGTTGCCCGAAGCCCAGTACAACCTGGCTCAGGCGGCCATCTATCTGGCCAGTGCCCCAAAGAGCAACTCCACGGGTGCCTATTTCAAAGCGCTGGCCGACGTGGAGGAGGAGGGAGTTGTCGAAGTTCCTGACCATCTCAAGGATTCCTCACGCGATGGCGAAGCCCTGGGACACGGCAAGGGTTACAAGTATCCCCATCAATACCCTGGTCATTTCGTTCGACAACAGTACTTGCCTGATCGCCTGCAAGGAAGGCGCTACTACGAGCCCTCAGACCAGGGATACGAGAAGGAGATCCAGCGGCGACTTGAGAGGTGGCAACGCCAAGACGCAGAGGAGTAGAGAGCATATTCCGTCGCCTCTACATGGGCGCGTCAAGAGTTACCAAGGTACTCCTTGACTTTTCGCTGATAGCCTGGTATAATAGGAGCGTCCCAAGCGTGTGTTGATTGCTTGCCTTGATGTGAGAATAGGGCGCCGGAGAGACCTCTGGCGTGGTCTACTCCTTTCGAAAGCTCGCCCCCACCGGTTCGGCGAGTCTTTGTGTCCTATTGCGTAGCCAAGGTGATCTGACAGGGCAGTCCTGCGCCAAGCGGGGAGGGCGACGGCGAAGGCTGCGCACGTGATGGCCGCAGCTCAGTGGCAGGAGATAGCTGCGAGGCATTGTGGGCACCGGAATTGCACTGCAGCGCGCGAGCACCGAGGATGGGGGTCAAAGGTCAGCCAGGACGGCAACTCAGGGATGAAATGCTCAGCGTGGGCGAAGTAGCTGCTGAATCCGACGCATCACGAACAGAGCCCGAGCGCGCCGCAGACGCGCCAGGGAAAGAGCGTGCCACCATGTCCAGGTCTGCGTTGTTTGATAGAGTGGGCGCACTGGTGATGATCCTCGACCTCGAGGGCCGGATATACTGGTTCAACAGGGTGTGCGAGGATGCAACCGGCCTGTCCTTCCTGGATGTGTGGGGCAAGCACGTATGGGACGTACTGCCCATCTCGGAAGGGGCGGATATCGTCAAGGACGCGCTGGAAAGCGTGCAACGTGGAGGTGTCGCGCCGGCGTATGAGAGCCGCTTGGAAACCCGGGAAGGGAGTCCCAAGATCATCTACTGGAGTACCGCTCCTCTCCTCGACGGTGAGGGGGCTGTGGGGCACGTCGTTGGGGTCGGGATAGATATCACCGAGCGCCAGCTGGCTGAGGAGGCGTTGCGAACGAGTGAGGAGCAATACCGGCGACTTGTCGAATCCTCACCAGACGCCATATTGGTTCACCACCACGGGACTATAGTCTTTGCCAACAGGGCAGGGGCTATGCTTCTAGGGGCGTCAGACCCCGGTGAGATCATCGGCAAGCCGGTACTGGATTTCGTACACCCCGACCATCGGGAGATCGTCGAGACGCGGCTGGAGAAGATATTCCAACACGACACGGAGCTTGCCCTGATAGAGGATAAGCTTGTGCGCCTCGATGGATCTGTTGTCAGTGTGGACGCTCATTCGATCTTCCCCTTCATGTACCAAGAGAGGCCGGCTATACAGGTGGTTGTTCGTGAGATCACAGAGACAGGACAGGCGCAGCCGGAGGCTTGGGCCCCCCGCCGGATGTTCGAAACGCTGCTGAGAATCACCTCGGGTGCAGTCATGGCAACCGATCTCAGAGGACGCATCACTCATGTTTCTCAGGGAGCGCTAGAACTGTATGGTTTTGAAGATGCCGACGAGTTGGTAGGAGGGAGCACTTTCGAACTCGTCGTAGCTGAAGACCACGAAGAGTTGATCAAGAACCTTCAAAAGACCTTCCGAGAAGAGGTGGTAAGAAACATAGAACTTGCCTTGCTGAGAAGAGATGGAAGCCGTTTTTCCGGAGCAGTGGACATGGCCTTGATCCGAGATGGTCAGGGGAAGCCCAAGGGCTTCGTCGCCACTGCAAAGGATCTCACGCAGTACGAGACACCGGTATCCAGTGTTTCAGAGTCTCGTCGTGAAGGCGAGGAGGCTTCGGCGCTGCTGGAAGCCTCTCGCGCAGTGTTGGGGTATCGGGACTTCGAGCGCGCGGCACGAGCGATATTCGGTGCTTGCAAGAACTTGATTGGGGCCGGTGCCGGGTACGTTGGTCTGATCAACGAAGACGCGAGCAGGGACAATATCCTCTTCTCGGATCCGCCCGATTTCTCCTGGACGACTGGCTTAGCAGAGTCTAGGCCGATGCGAGAGCTGCGAGCAGAGGTATATCTGGCGGGCAGAGCGATGTATCTCAACGAATCGGCCGCAGGTGGGCGCGGGCAACTCAGCCCCGGGGGACAATCAACAGTTGACAACATTCTGTTTGCCCCGCTGGCGATTGATCAGAATACGGTGGGAGTGCTGGGTTTCGCCAATAAGCCAGGAGGGTTTAGCGAAGAAGACGCCCGCATGGCATCGGCATTCGGCGAACTCGCCGCCGTCTCTTTGGAAAGCACTCGAGCTTGGGAAGCCCTGGAGGTCAGTGAGGAGCGGTTCCGCTCGGTCGCCGAAACCACAGGAGATGCTATCGTCACTTTTGATAGCGATGAGCACATAGTTTCCTGGAATCCAGGTGCGGAAGCGATTTTTGGGTATGCCGCCGACGAGATGATTGGCAAGCGACTTACCCTGGTCGCGCCTGGCGACCTGCGGGAGGCCTACAAGAACGCGGTGAACGAAGTCGAATCAGGAGGAGGTTCCAGCACACTCGTAGAACCGGTTGAGATGATTGGGCGTCGGAAAGACCGCAGCACGTTCCCTCTCGAGCTCTCGTTTGCGGGCTGGAAGACCAGAAAGGGCGTTTTCCTCACGAGCATCATCCGGGACATCACGGAGCGGAAGCTGGCTGAGCACGACTTGAGGCTGCTAGCCGATCACGACCATCTGACCGGCCTCCCCAACCGGGCTCTCTTCCGTGACCGCCTCACCCAGGCGCTGGCCGGTGCAAATCGTAATCCGCAGCGCCTGGCCGTGATGATGATTGACTTGGATCGCTTTAGGGCCATAAATCATACCCTGGGGCTCCAGGCCGGGGACCAACTGCTGCAGGCCGTCGGTGATCGCCTCACGGAGCTCATACGCTCGGAGGACAGTGTAGCGCGCTCCGGGGACGATGAGTTCATTCTGCTACTGGTAGGCATGGAAGCGCCGGGACACGCGGACACAGTTGGGCAGAGAATCCTCGACGCGCTTCGGGAGCCGTTTGCGGTAGATGGCCGCGAAGTCCGTGTCACCGCCAGCATCGGGGCTGCCCTCTATCCCGACCACGGTGAGGATATCGACACCCTGATGAAGAGGGCCGACGTTGCCATGTGCCGAGCAAAGGCAGAAGGGCGAGACAGCTACGAGCGCTTCTCCTCGACGGCGGATCGAGAGTCCGAGGAGGAGTTGAGAACGGCCCTCGCGCCATCGCGAGATCCGGCAAAGTGAGAATGCCCTACCGTCGGCAGAGTTGAGCCTCTCTAGGCACTACCTGCGACACACGGACTGACGCGCGTTTCCGTCACGTCCTTGCTTTGCGCAGCAACTTTCCTCTCTGACTGCCGTCGCCGACCGAGATGGCGATATCCTCGAACAGCACCGCACCACCATTGAAAACCTGCTTCAGCCATAGTATAATCTCGTTGTAGGGTGCGAGGGGGCACCGGGCCACGACTCGTCATTGGCCAAGGCTCGCCTTGCGCATCGGCGAACCTGTCTGATCCAGCCGTGTTCAGCTAGGCCTGAGCGGACGAGAAGGTGTCTGCTTTCTTCCTGATTTCCCGCGATTACACGGCTGTGCAGCTGGTATGATGAACGGTCAGCTAGTCTTCCAGTGTGGCCCTGCGGGCTGCACGCTGCGATCCCCTGTACAGGATGAACAAGGAGGACGCCGAGGCCGCACTGGCAGCGACAGAGGGTCCGATGCAAGAGGCCCTGGGTGACTTCCTCAAAGCACCGCCTACAAGCAAAGTGTTCGAAGCGTGGGAACCGAAAGCATAGGTCAATAGTGAACCACCAGGGGATTCCACGCCTCTGTGGGCCGCACTACGGGTGCAGAATGTCACCTCACCGATCTAGGAGAAGAAGCATGCCCGATGCCAAGGTAGCACCGTACGGTTCCTGGAAATCGCCCATTAGCTCAGAACTCGTCGCCACCCGCACAATGGGGACGGGGAGTCCGACTTCTAGCCTGCGCATGGTCACTCTCGACCGGGACGACACATACTGGTTGGAGCTGCGCCCGCGCGAGGGCGGACGGTACGTGATCTTGCGAAGTGCGCTGGGTGGAAAGAACAGCGACGTGACGCCAACCCCTTTCAACGCCCGCACCCGCGTCCACGAGTATGGCGGGGGTGATTTCGCCGTCAGCGAGGGCACCGTCTACTTCTCCAACTTCGCCGATCAGCGCCTGTACCGTCTGGATCGAGGAGGCCAGCCGTGGCCGATCACCCCCGAGGAGGACTTCCGATATGCCGATGGAGTGATCGATCCCCGTCGGCGTCGCATGATCTGCGTGCGCGAAGATCACACGGTCCCCGGGAGAGAGCCGATCAACACCCTGGTGAGCCTCGATCTAGGAGCGTCCGACGCTGGCGAGGTGCTCGTCTCTGGGAATGACTTCTATTCAACGCCCCGCCTCAGTCCCGATGGGTCACGCCTCGCGTGGCTCACATGGAACCATCCCAACATGCCTTGGGATGGGACCGAACTGTGGGTCGGTGAAGTCGAGGCCGATGGCTTACTCGGGCGGAGGGAGCTGGTTGCGGGAGGTGTGGATGAATCCATCTTCCAGCCCGAGTGGTCGCCTGACGGCGTGCTACACTTCGTCTCCGACCGGACCGGCTGGTGGAATCTCTATCGTTGGGTCGACGGCGGCATTGAGCCACTCTACGAGATGGAGGCCGACTTTGGCTGGCCCCAGTGGGCGTTTGGCTTGTCCCAGTATGCCTTTCAGTCAGCGGGTCGCATCATTTGTTCCTATACGACCAAGGGTGTTTCGCACCTCGCGAGTCTCGATACTGCGACGGGAGTGCTGGAGCCTATCCAGACTCCCTACACAGAGATCTGGGGCGTGCGAGCAGCGCCCGGTCGTGCCGTTTTCGCGGCCGGCTATCCGAGTGAACCGCCGTCAGTCGTTGAACTGAATCTCACCACGGGCGATCTTGAGGTGCTGCACCGTTCGAGCGAGGTTGTGATCGACGAGGGCTACCTATCCCATCCGGAAGCCCTAGAGTTCCCGACTGAACATGGGCTGACGGCGCACGCTCTATACTATGCTCCCCAAAACCCGAACTACGTCGGACCGCCCAGAGAACGCCCGCCGCTGATCGTGATCAGCCATGGCGGTCCCACCAGCGCCACATGGAGCACGCTCCGGCTGGAGATACAGTATTGGACCAGTCGTGGCATCGCAGTGCTCGATGTGAACTACGGAGGCAGTACTGGCTACGGCCGTGCCTATCGAGAGAGGCTCAAAGGTCAGTGGGGCGTCGTTGACGTTGATGACTGCGTGAACGGTGCCCGCTACCTTGTCGAGCGGGGCGAAGTGGACTGTGACCGGCTGGCGATCAGGGGAGGGAGCGCCGGCGGCTATACCACGTTGTGCGCCCTCACGTTCCGTGACGTCTTCGCTGCCGGAGCGAGCTATTATGGAGTGAGCGATCTGGAGGCTCTAGCCAAGGGGACCCACAAGTTCGAATCGCGCTACCTGGACAGCCTAATCGGAGCGTACCCGGAGCAGCGGGATCTCTACCGGGAGCGGTCGGCCATCAACTTTGCCGAGCGCCTTTCGTGTCCGGTGATCTTCTTCCAAGGTCTCGACGATCGAGTCGTGCCACCTAACCAGGCTGAACGGATGGTCGAGGCCCTGCGGTCGAAGGGCGTACCGGTGGCATATGTGCCCTTTGCAGGTGAGCAGCATGGCTTCCGCCGGGCTGAGACGATCAAACGCACGCTTGACGCTGAACTTTACTTCTACTCAGAGATATTCGGCTTCGATCTCGCAGATCCGGTCGAGCCAGTGCTTGTTGAGAACCTGTAGACACGTAGCCTCTCGGACGTACCTCGACGACGGCCGCAGGCAGGCGGGGAGTCTCAATTCGAGCAGGGCGGCGGAGCAGGCCACACCTTTGGACACGGGCGCGCCGCAGCAGCACTATCAGGTGATGTGGTGACCAAGGCGCTTGTGGAAAAGGAAGAGATCGTCAAGACCATCAGGAGCATGTTACAGAGTTCATTTGCCGTCCTCGATTTTCTAGAGGTCTTTCACTTGTTGTACCCGAAGGACCGGGAGCGGTTCGGCGAACGATACGCACAGTTCGGCGAAAAGCGTAGATATACGGTGACGACCTACCTCTCGAACAGACCCGATCTCAATTCTAGACAGCCTGGGTCGCTGCTTCTCCCTTTGACCCGATACAGCGGGGACGGGACCAAGGACTACAAAAGGCGCACCGCAGAGGAGCGGAAGCGCTTCGGCAGCCCCTGGATCGCCGTTTTCAGGAAGAGAGAGGAAGGCAAGAAGTAGGGAATGGCTGAGCGACAGGCGAAGCGAGAGGCCTTGGGGCGGGGGCGGGGATGAGTCAGACCTTTTCCGATGAGCGTCTGGCGGAGATAGACGTGCGCCTGGCGGATCTGAATGAGCGCTGGGAGGATTGGGACCGGGAGCTGGCCAAGGAACAGCAAGAACTTGAAGATCGGGGCATGGATTGGTGGGATGCCCTGGAGGCCGTCCATCAGCGGAGTATGGAGAGGATGAGGGGGGGCGATTCCCCGGTCGCTTTCGATGAGCTGCATGAGTTGTTGGACGAGCTGTGTGGCGCCTATCTGGAGGTGGATGCCGCACGGCGTGCCGCCGTACGAGCCTACTTCGACGAGAAGCAGAGGGTATTGAAGTACTTGCACAGTTACGTTGGAGGAAGGGCCGCTCCACTTCTGGCGTCCTCTGGAGATGTCAAATGGCTTCGCCTGGGGTTGGCAGCAGCTTCCATCGAGGACAGAAGGGTAGACTACAGAGACCTACTCATTTGCCTGGGAGAGCTTTGGCTTGCCGCTGAGGAGGTCGGGATCGCGCCTGCGCGCCATTTCAGCGCCGTGGCCAGGATCTCTAATCCAGAGACGAAGTACGGCGACCACTCCACGCAGGATCTGCTGCGCCATTTTCGCCGGTCTGGGCATCTGAGGTCCATCAAACGGAAGGCCAAGCAGTCGTGAGCATGAAAGTGCGGGCCACAGACGGTCGGGTGAGGTGCCCTTAATGCGCTCCGCAGTGGCGGCGACGGTCAACTGTGGCGCGTCCATCAAGACCGTCATCAGTTCCCTCATCGTCGCCCTGGTGACTTTCTTGCTGATCCGGGCCCTGAACCGGCTGAGGCGGGAAGAAGAGAAGGTACCTGCGGAGACGACGAAGGAGTGCCTGTATTGTCTGTCGATGATTCCCGTCCAGGCCACCCGTTGTGCCTATTGTCCGTCTGAACTGGGGTAGGTCGGTCACAGCATGTGGCACATGCTGTGAGAGTTCCCGGTAGAGGCAGGTTTGAGACCCGCCCCTCCTAGGCCGCTTTCTCGATGAGGGGGTCACATGAGGTGCAAGGCAGGCGGTGCAGGGAGAAAGGTCCGGGAGAAGGACTATTCGAACGAGTTCCCTACTCGTTCCTTTGACGCTATGCAGAGAGGACGGGTCCAAGGACTACACTGGGTCCGCCCCAGAGCAGCGGAAACGTTCTACCAGCCCTTGGATCGCCAGGCCCCGTCATATGATGAGCGACGGACGGGGGCGCAGGAGTTGGTGCGATGAGTAACTGGCGACGACTTCTTCTGGCGTTGAGCGCGGTGTGCGCAGTTGGGTGGCTCTTGCTTCAGGCCACAATGGGCGACTGGTTCTTCAGCGATATCTGTTGCGTAGCCTCGATCGCTATGGTTACGCTGCCTCTTCTGCCTGCTGCTCTCATCGGTGGCCTGGCATGGGTAGCGTTGAGACTGTTCAAGATGCAGCTGTCTCTCGCTGACTGTCTACCATTGGTGGTGATCGTGGTGAGTGTGTTCGCTGGGTCCAAGATGCCGTCCAAGCCAGCTGCACTGTTCTGGCTACATCGCGGCGAACTGGTGGAGTTGGCGGAGCGAGCCACGGCGCAGTGCACTGAGGGCTGTAGCATCGATCTCCCACCCACTTCGTACTATCGTTCTGGCTATGTGTATGGCAGGTCGTCTGAGGTGCTAGTCATTGAATTCCTCACAGGCAACTTCTATCTGCCACTCCTCTACATCTCCACCGACGATCCAGAGGATGTATACGACACTTGCTCAGCGGGCGGGCATCCAATGGAGAGGCTCGAGCCGAGGTGGTATGTGTGTCTGAGGGATTGGAACTAGAGAGGCTCCCGTGGCGACCGCAGGTCGCCCCTTGTGGGCTGGCTGAGGCCGGACTTGAAGTCCGGGGCCAATCTGGCGGACAACAGGCCAGAAGCTGGTTGAGCTCTCGGTCGTGGCTCGTGTGTTTGCGGCGACGTGGGAAACGAGATTGTTGGCTGGCAGGACCCGACGCGCTGGACTTCAGTCCCGCGCTACGGGCGGGAAACCGGCTGAAGCCGGTTGGAGAACATGCTTCCAGCATGTTTGGCGTCATCGTAGCGTCGGGTTTCTGACCCG
>NJBK01000027.1 GCA_005223035.1 Chloroflexi bacterium B3_Chlor | reverse complement strand
CGCTGGCCGCTCTGTCACTCGATCTAGTTGAGGAGTTGGAGCGGCTGGCTCCATTCGGTCCTGGCAATCCGCCGCTGACACTGGCGACTGCGGGGCTTGAGCTCAAGACCCACAGAGCGGTCGGTCGGAATGGTGAACATCTTCAGTTGGTTGTTGAGGACGATGAGGGCACTCAGGCAAAGGCGATTTGGTGGCGCGGTGAGGCTAGTTCGCTGCCGCAAGGCCGCTTTGACCTGGCGTATGCCGTTCGGGCGAGCGACTATCGTGGTCAGCGGGATGTGCAGATGGAGTGGCTGGACGCTCGTCCGGTTGAAGGCCCGGCCGTAGAGCGTGGTCCTGAAGTCCAGCCGGTACGGGTGGTGGACTACAGAGGAGAGGCCAGTCCTCTACGAATGCTGGAGCGTGTTCGTGCGCAAGATGCCGTACAGGTATGGAGCGAGGCCACAGCCAAGGCACAGGTCGCTGGCCAGGACCGGTTGGAGCTTGGCCCATCGAAGAGCCTGGTCATCTGGACCGCGCCTCCCGGACCCGATGAGTTGCAGGAGGCCCTGGAGAGGGTATCGCCTGAGACGGTCTACGTATTCGGTCTGGATCCCGGTTCGGACCATCCTGAACGGTTCTTGAAGCGTCTGAGCGGCCTGGTGAAGAGTGCACTGAACTCGAGTCAAAGCAGGGCCAGCATTGCGACTCTGGCAGCGGCGACCGCGCAGCGCGAGGCAACCGTGAGGGCGGGTATCGCCTGGCTTGTTTGCCGTGGGCACGTCGCGGTGTTGGAGGAAGACGGTGATGAGATTCGGCTGGGTGAGAGCCACCAGACGAAAGCAGCTGATCTGCCAGGAGCGGAGGCCCATTTGAGGGCGCTGCTCGAGGAGACCGCAGCCTACCGTGCGCATTTTGCCCGTGCAGCCGGCCAGACACTATTGGGGCGTCGAAAGTCGCTTGTATAGAAGGTGGCGATGTGCTAGGATGTGTTGACGTAGAGTCGAAGTGTAGTTCAAAGGCCCAGGGGGTGGGGGATGCTGCAAGACGTGGTCGCAAGGATAGGTAGGCAGGCGATCATTGCCGGGGCGGTAGGTCTGGCCGTAGGGTGGCTCATTGGCTGGATGGTGTTTGGTTGGGTGATCTGGCCAGTGAGCTGGACGAGTGCTGACCCCTACGACCTCCGACAGGGGCAGAAAGAGGTCTACGTCTCCCTGGTTGCTGATTCGTACAGCATCACCTCCGACGGGGAACTGGCGAGTAGACGCATGGCCGGCTTCAAGAAGGAAGAGATCAGGCAGATTCTGGGTACTCTCATTGCAGAGAGCGAGGAGGCGGGCGATGCGGAGGGGAAGAGGCGATTGCAATACCTGGGTGTCGCACTAGACATTTCCCCGCAGGCGGCGACACCAGGTCCTGAACCTACCCCCCAGCCATCGGCTGGAGGCATCTTTTCCCGGCTTCGCTCACTACTGCCTATCTGTGGCGTCGCGGTCATCGTCCTCCTGATAGTGGCGGTGATAGTTATCATCGTGTTCCGTTTCTTGCAGCGGTCCGCCGAGGCCCCTACACAGAGAGTGGGGGAGCAACTGCTCGCCACGGCAAGGCTCGAAGAGGCTGACCTGGGGCACTTTGAGACCACCTACAGCTTCGGCGATGATGGGTACGATACATCGTTCAACATTGAGACGCCAGGGCCTGAGGGCGAGTTCTATGGCGCTTGCGGCATGGGTTTCTCTGAGATCATAGGCGAAGGAAGCCCAGACAAGATAGTCGCCTTCGAGATATGGGTCTTTGACAAGACGGACATGGATAACGTGCAGACAGTCACCAAGGTGTTGATGAGCGACTTCGCCTATGCGAATCAGATCTTGCGGACCAAAATGAAAGACCGAGGAGAGGCGGTCTTGGTGGACAAAGGCCAGGCTATCACTGTTGACGCAGTTGGTCTGCGACTGAAGGCTCAAATCGTCGACTTCGAATATGGAACCGACCCCTCTGCGCCGGCCAACAGCTACTTCCAGACCCTGACTACTGAACTTGTACCGATGTTCAAGAGTTGACAGGAATCGTGTCCGTTGAAAGAGGTCGGACGGTTCCAGACCTCTCTAGAGCAAACCCGATAAGTCCTGGGGACTGAATGGTAGCACCGGAGGGGTGACTTGGGCGCGACACAGGATTCACTTCTCGCAAAACCAAACAGACCCAAATCTATCATTCGGAGGCAGCATAACCTGGATTGTGATGCCTCCATTGATTTTCGGCGCCGGGTCAGTTGTTGAAAGGGCACTACGGAGGCCCAGGCGAGGTGAAACGGAGAGCAATTGGAGCAGGAGGGTTGAGGTGCACGAGGTGATCATGCCGAAGTTGGGGCTGACAATGGAAGAGGGCACCATCGTCCGCTGGCTCAAAGGGGAGGGGGAGACCGTAGAGGAGGGGGACATACTCTTCGAGGTGCAGACGGACAAAGTGGTCATGGAGGTGGAATCCGCTGCGTCTGGCGTACTAGCCAGGATACTGGTGGGGGAAGACGAGACGGTGCCCATCGCCAGCGTGGTGGCCTACGTGGTGGCGCCTGGTGAGGAGGTCCCAGAACCTCTTCCTGAACCCGACATTGGCCACATGGCTGCGGCGGAGGAGGTCCGTGCTGTTCCCCCGGCGGGCAAAAGGGCCATCGTGGCCACGCCCGCGGCCCGGAGGCTGGCGCGCAACGAGGGCATAGACCTGGCCGGCGTCACAGGTAGCGGCAAGGACGGGATGATCGTGAAAGAAGACATCTTGGCCGCCACGAAGGTTCGCCACGAGGTGGCGCCCGGGGCTCCGGTGGTGACGGGAAAGCCGAAGGCGTCCCCCGCTGCCCGACGAGTGGCCCGTGCGGAGGGCATCGCGCTGGAAATGGTGCCAGGCTCAGGTCCTGGTGGGCGCATCGCGGAGCAGGATGTCTTGGATTTCGTGGCTCAGAGGAGGACGGTTGGTGCCGAGGAGGGAGAACTGGTCACCTTGAGTCCCATCCACAAGTTGATGGCGCAGCGCATGAGCCAGAGTTTTTCCGGTGCGCCCCATTTCTATCTGGGGGTGGAGGTGAAAGCCGGAGCCCTGGTGAAACTCAGGGAGAGGCTGCTGCCCGTCTGCGAGGAGAGGGCTGAGGTACGCCTCACCTTCACCGACATGCTCATCAGGCTGCTGGCGACAATCTTGACGGATCATCCCTTCGCGAATGCTACCTGGCAAGATGGGCGGATTCGTCTGCTCCGGGACATCAACATAGGCCTGGCTGCGGCAGTGGAAGAAGGGTTAGTCGTACCCGTGATAAAAGGCGCAGATACGCTGAGTCTCACGGAGATAGCGTTGGCGCGGAGAGAATTGGCTGCGAAGGCGACCGAGGGCAAGCTCTCTCTAGACGAAGTCACGGGAGGTACTTTCACCCTGACCAATCTCGGGATGCTGGGCGTAGATGTCTTCCAGGCCATCATCAATCCGCCTCAGAGCGCGATCCTAGCCACCGGTCGGATCGCGGAGCGGCCTGTGGTCGAAGACGGCCAGGTGGTTGCGAGACCCACAGTCTACCTCACCCTTTCGGTGGATCACCGCGTGCTGGACGGGGCAACCGCCGCCCGTTTCCTGCAAGACCTGCAAGTACATATCGAGGACCCGGATCAGTTCTTTCTGAGGGATAGTGTGTAGTAAGTAGGGCGGGCCCTACGAACTCAAGCTAGTCAGAGGAGAGGCCCGATGGTTGTGTACGCGTCTCAGCGCAGGGAGCTCTCGGAGGTAACGCAGACCCTCGTCAATGCTGCGATGGGGCGAGAGAAGGCCGATGTGGTCATTCGTAATGGCAGATTGGTGAATGTTCATACTGCCGAGATCCAGGAAGCGGTTGATGTGGCCATCAAGGCCGGCCGCGTAGTCCTGGTCGGTAACGCGGACCACACCATCGGTGATAGGACGGAAGTCATCGACGCCAACGGCTACTACTTGCTCCCCGGCTTGATGGAAGGACATGTGCATATCGAGAGCAGCATGATTACGCCCACCCAGTTCGCGCGTGCCGTGGTGCCTCACGGCACGACCACCGTGTTCATTGATAACCACGAACTGGCCAACGTCCTCGGCATGGAAGGCATCAAGTTGATGATGGAGGAAGCCAAACGGCTTCCCCTGAAGGTTCATCTAGCCATGCCTTCATGCGTGCCCGCACTGCCTGGGTTGGAGGATGCAGGAGGGGTCATCGGCCCGGCGGAGATCAAGGAGGCGATGAGGTGGGATTATGTGGCTGGACTGGGCGAGATGATGAACATGCCCGGCGTACTGGGCGCCGATGAAGCGGTCCACTCCATGCTGCGAGCCACCCTGGAGGCAGGTAAGGTTGTCACAGGGCACTATTCTATTCCAGAGACTGAGCGGGACTTGCAGGCGTTCATCGCTGCTGGTATCAGTTCTTGCCACGAATCCACTCGCAAGGAGGATGCCCTGGCGAAGCTGCGACTGGGGATGTATGTCATGCTTCGAGAGGGTTCAGCGTGGCACGATTTGAAGGAGACCATTCGGGCTATTACTGAGACGGGGATTGATAGCCGGCATGCAATGATGGTCACCGACGACACCCATCCTGACACCCTGATCAACGTCGGACACATGAACCATGTAGTCAAACGTGCCATCGAGGAGGGGTTGGAGCCCGTGCGGGCTGTCCAGATGGCGACCATCAACGTGGCCGAGTACTTCCGCCTGGGGCACGAGCTGGGGAGCATCAGTCCTGGCAAGTGTGCTGATATCATTTTTGTGCGGGATCTGGAAGAGATGCAAGTCGACAAGGTCCTGGTGGATGGTGTACTCGTGGCCGAAGGAGGGAGGATGCGGGTTGAGCTGCCGGAGTTCACCTATCCGACCTCCGCCCAGAGTTCGGTGCGGCTGGCGCGGCGCCTGACAAAGGAGGATTTCGTGATCCGAGCCCCAGATGGCGCAAACAGGGTGACAGTGCGTGTCATCGAAGTGCCAGAGGGGCCAGTTGTCACGCGTCACTTGCGAATAGAGCGGCCTGTGGTGGGCGGGAGTGTGGCCACCTCTGTGCAACACGATCTCTTGAAGGTGGCCTCGGTGGAGAGACACCGGGCCACTGGGCAAATCGGTTTGGGGTTCGTCAAGGGGTTCCATCTCCAGGCGGGGGCAGTAGCTTCCACGGTCGCCCACGACAGCCACAATCTCCTCATCATGGGCACCAATGATGCCGATATGGCCTTCGCGGGCAACAAGCTGGCCGAGATCGGTGGGGGAATGGTGGCGGTGCGAGACGGGGAGGTGCTGGCTCTGGTCCCATTGCCGATCGCGGGGTTGATGTCGCAGGAGGCGGTGGAGGTGGTCAACGAACAGGTGCAGGCCCTGGCTCAAGCCTGGAAGGAGCTCGGCTGTGACCTTGTATCCCCCTTCATGACCATGTCCATTCTGGCTCTGCCCGTCATCCCCGAGCTACGCATCACCAACAGGGGTTTGGTGGACACTGTGCAGTTTACTCCCGTGGACGTCGTCGTGTCGTAAAGGCCTCGGGCCACGTGAGGGGTCTGGGAACTCGTACATAGATGGCAACACGGACTACTCGTCGATGGCCCAGGTGTTGAGTGTGTCCCCTCTGCAAAAGGAGCCAGCAGTGCGTCTGGGTGCTCATATGTCCATCGCGGGCGGTGTAGATAAGGCTATCCTTCGTGGCCGTGAAGTCGGCTGCGAAACGATCCAGATCTTCACCAGGAGCCCTCGCCAGTGGCGGCCGCGCAGCTTGAAGGATGACGAGATCCAGCGCTTCCACGAGAACAAGAAGGAGACGGGGATTGATCCCGTCGTGGCCCACGATTGCTATCTTATCAACCTGGGTTCCCCTGACGGTGAGTTGTGGCAGAAATCGCTGCGAGTGTTCATCGAGGAGATTGGTCATTGCGAAGCGCTGGGCCTTCCGTACCTGGTGATTCATCCCGGGTCTCACGTCGGCACGGGGGAGGAAGTTGGCCTGAAACGCATCGCCCAGTCCCTTGATCTGGCTCATGAGCAGACCGAAGGATCCAGGGTGGAGGTGCTATTGGAGATCACAGCGGGGCAAGGCACCAATCTGGGATACAGTTTCGAGCAGTTGGCCAAGCTGTTGGACTTAGTGGCAGCTGACCAGTGGCTGGGAATCTGCTTCGACACCTGCCATGCTTTTGCTGCTGGGTATGAACTTCGTACCGAGGAAGGATATCAAGCCACCTTTCAGGAGTTGGCTGAGTTGGTCGGCTTGGAACGTCTCAAGTTCATGCACCTCAACGACGCCAAAGGTGAAGTGGGCAGTCGGCTGGATCGGCATGAGCACATCGGACATGGAACGCTAGGCTTGGAGCCCTTCCGTATGCTGCTGAACGATGAGCGGTTTCGCCATCTACCGATGGTGCTGGAAACGCCCAAAGGTCCTGATTTGAAGGAGGACAGGGAGAACCTGAGGGTGCTGCGTGGCCTTGTTTCATCTGGGGTCCCGGGCGACACGAGCTAGAGGAGATAGGCGTGGTACTGACTGAGGTGCTGAGAAAGGCAGTTCGATTGTATCCCCACAAGCGCGCAGTAGTGTGTGGGGACAAGTCCTGGACATATTCTCAGTTTGGGGAGCGTGTCAACCGCTTGTCGCAAGCTCTGCGCTCGCTCGGAATAGAGAGGGCGGACAGGGTAGCCATCATACACCGCAATTGCCACCGTTATTTGGAGTGCTACTTCGGGGTGATGCAAGTAGGGGCGGTCCTGGTGCCCATGAACTATCGCCTGAGCTCGTCGGACTGGCTTGACATAATTACCGACTCGGGGGCCAGGCTGCTGATCGTCGACGACCTGTTTCGTGACCGAATAGAATCCGTTGAGGATGCGGTGAGCGAAAGGTGTGAGGTCGTGTGGGCAAGCGACGAAGACACTGGGGAAGAAGGCGAAGCCCCAAAGAGGAGCTACGAAGGGCTTTTGTCCGCTGCTAGCGTGGAACCTCCTCCGGCCTCTCATATCGAGGCCGAGGATATTGCCCAGATCTACTACACTAGCGGGACCACGGGTAGAGGCAAGGGAGTGGTGCTTACCCACCACAATGTGTACGCCCACGCGCTGGGGACCATCGCAGAATTCCAGTTGACGGACGGTGATGTGTGGCTTCACGCCGCGCCTCTCTTTCACCTCGCTGATGGTTGGGCGACCTGGTCGATCACCTGGGTGGGAGGCGTCCATGTCCTGGTGGTTGAGTTCCGAGAAAGGGCGGTGTTGGAGGCTATCGAGAGCGAGGGTGTGACCATCACCAACATGATACCCACCATGCTCAACGCTTTGGTGAACTACCGTGAAGTGGGCGACCATGAGTACTCTAGTCTGCGGCTGCTCCTGAGCGGGGGAGCTCCCATAGCCGAGAGTCTTGTGGAGCGAATCATGGAGACCTTTGGCTGCGACTACGCGCAGACCTATGGCATGACGGAGACCAGCCCCTACCTGACGGTATCTACCCTGAAGGATCACCTCAAGGCCTTGGGTCGTGAAGAGCAGATGCAGTTCCGAGCCAGCACTGGCCGCGAGTTCATCACCGTAGAGCTGAGGGTGGTCAACTCAGCAGGGGAGGATGTCAAGCCGGATGGAGAGGAAGTGGGAGAGATCATCGTTCGTGGCGACAGCGTTACGCAGGGGTACTGGAACCTACCCCAGGTTACTGAGGAGGCCATCAGGGATGGTTGGCTGTACACAGGCGACATGGCGGTGATGGACCAAGAAGGATACGTCACCATCGTGGATCGCAAGCGCGACATGATCATCACCGGCGGGGAGAACGTCTACTCCGTGGAGGTGGAAAACGTACTCTATTCCCACCCAGCTATACTGGAGGCGGCGGTGATCGGGGTGCCGGATGACAAGTGGGGCGAGGCGGTGACGGCCATCGTTGTGCTCAAGGAAGGGGAGCAGGCGAGTGAGGGGGAGATAATCGGGTTTTGCAGGGAAAAGATCGCCCATTTCAAGGCTCCCAAGTCCGTGGAGTTCGTCGCAGCGTTGCCCAAGACTGGGTCCGGCAAGATATCAAAGAACGTGCTTCGAGAGGATTACTGGAGGGGACGCAAGAGGAGGGTGCACTGAGTAGGAGGTCGTTTCGTCAACTCTCCAGAAACGATGGGAGGCTTGCACAGGCGGACGAAGTGATACGCACTGTCGCTTGGACGCTGAATCGATGTGCTTGATCCCTCTCCTTGCTACAACTCTTCCAAGATTGCTTCCACTAGCTCAGGCAGTCTCTCCTGCAGCGCAGTGGAGAGGTTCATCCTCCAGCTCAGGTCTTCGGGTTGGATTCCATAGACGACAATCGGGGGCAAGGCTTGCCCAAGGCAGGTAGCTAGCTCAAGAACCTTCAGTATCTCGACTTGGTGAAGTGACAGGGGAAAGGCATCCGCCTTAGGGGTGACGTCTCCTGGGGTGAAACGGAAAATGGTTCCCGGTTTCGCCCCTGCATCTACGGCATCGATGATCATGACCCGCTCGTAGCCGCTGATGAGATCTGGGAGATCCAACCCCGGAGTACCACCGTCAACAACATCTACGTGAGGCGGCAAGGCTCGACCTTCCAGCTCGCGAACTGCATGGATGCCCACACCCTCGTCTCCGAGCAACAAGTTGCCCACACCGAGGACTAGGACTCGTCCTTCTGATGCGTTGTCCATTTCCCCCTACACAAAGAACTCCCAGGGGGTATGGTCCTTCTTCGACCCCCCCTGGGTGCAGCACTTGAAACTCCCGCTGAGACCTCGGAGGTCTGGCCTTGTCCTCTTGTTCTACGCCTCGACCTAGCCGGACATCAGGCGTCTGGCGGCCTTGGCGCAGTTCTTCAGCAGCCAGGCAATAGTCAAGGGTCCCACTCCCCCTGGTACAGGGGTGATAGCCGAGGCCACTTCCTTGACTTCATCGAAGGCCACGTCGCCGCCCCAGCGCCAGCCCCTCTCCGTGCTGGGGTCATCCACCCGACTGATACCCACGTCTACCACGACCGCGCCTGGCTTGACCATGTCCTCCTTGATCAGGCCAGGGACGCCTACGGCAGCCACCAGAATGTCAGCTCGCCTGGTCTCGGCAGCCAGGTCACGAGTGCGGGTGTGGCAAATGGTAGGTGTGGCGTGCTCCCGGACGCAGAGCATGTAGAACGGCTTACCTACGATATTGCTGCGACCCACAATGGTCACATTCTGCCCATAGATGGGGAGGTCCTCTCTCTTCAGCATATCTATGATGCCTGAGGGTGTGGCAGGGACCAGGCAGTCCTCACCTAACGATAGCAACCCGATATTGACAGGGTTAAGCCCGTCCACATCCTTGGCCGGCGATATGCGACGCTGCAGCGCCTTCTCGTCCACTTGGTCCGGAACAGGAAGCTGCACGAAGAGGCCATGGACCGTCTCATCCGCGTTTAGCTCGTCTATCAGGTCCAGGACTTCTTCAGTAGTCACCGTCTTGGGTAGTCGATGGGTCTGTGATCGGATGCCTACTTTCTCTGAGGCACGACCTTTGTTGCGCACGTATATCGCGCTGGCTGGGTTGTCGCCGATGAGAATCACCTCCAGGCCAGGCGGCATGCCGTACTCGGAGGTGATCTCGGCAACTTCTTCCTTGACCTCTTCCCGAACCCGTGCGGCAATCGCTTTTCCATCTATTACCTTTGCTGTCATGAACTCCATCCTCCCTATTCTATTCGCTCTTTTCTTGGTGTGCAGTAGCCAGCAGCCTCTTTTCCTGCAAGAGGCTGTGGGGACTAACTATGTTCTTGTCTATGGCTAACTCCTTGTTTGGCAACCCGAAGGCCAGTCCCATCAATTGGGTGATGTATAGGATTGGCATGCTGTAGTCTAGCTCCAGTTGTCCTTGCCGCGCATCGAGGTTCATATGACACAGGGGACAGGACACCACCACAGCTTCAGCGCCCACCGCTCTAGCATTGTCAAGGATCTTCCTCGTCAAGTGGAGGGCTAGGTTCGTCTCGGTCATGGACAGCGTGGCCCCGCAGCACTCGGTCTTATATGACCAGTCGAGGCTTTCCACACCTACGCTTTCCACAATGTGATCGAGGGTCATGGGATACTCGATGTGCTCGGCCTGAGTGACCTTCGGGGGACGCGTATAGACACACCCGTAGTAGCACACCACGCGCAGTCCCTCTAGGGGGTTGCGAACTCTTTGAGCTATGGACGGCAGGCCCACATTGTCAGCGAGAACATCAACAACGTATCGCACACGCAGGTTGTCTTGATATTCGTAGCCAAGTTCTTCATCCACCCGCTCCTTGAGTTCGGGTTCATTCGCGATATCGTGCAGGGCCCACTTGAAGCGGGAGAAGCAGCCGAGACAAGCCACCGTCACTTCCTCAAAGCCCCTCCGCTCGATGAGCGCAAGATTCCTCATTGCCATTTGGGTGGCCAAGAAGTGATCCGTAGCGTGAGCGGGCGTGCTGCCGCAGCAAACCCAGCCTTTGGGTTCCACCAGGTCGACGCCCAATTCTCGGAATACTGACCTAATTGACGCATTCAGCTCCGCGGCGGTGGAATGCAAGGAGCAGCCAGGATAGTAGGCCATCTGGTTGGATTTGACTTCTTGTCGCGTAATCCGCCGAGGGTAGGATGTGCGACTGGGCAGTATGCTGAATTTCCCCTTGCGTAACATCTCGAGACCCATGGGCAGGTCCTTGAACGGATCGCCGCTGCGCAGCCCCAGTTCTGCAGCCAGGCCCAGCTCATAAGTACGGCCCAACAGGCGGACATCTCTGAGGAAGATGTCGTACAACCGGGGGATACTGGAGACCGCTGGCTCGATGTCCTTCTCCTTGCTGATGGCCTTCAGTTCGTCCATGATGCGAACGAGATCCAGCCCCTGGGGACAACGTGTGCTACAGGCCTGGCAGGAACTGCATAGCCAGATGGTCTTGGACCGGAGGACCGGGTCATCTATGCCGAGTTGGAGGTAGCGCATCACTTGGCTGGGTGTCAAGTCGAAGTGCTCGGACAACGGGCAGCCGCTGCTGCATCTGAGGCACTGGTAGCACGCATATACATTCTCACCGAAGCGGTGTTCCATGATTTGAGCCAGGTTCTCTTCCTTGACTCTTGCACCAGTTGTTGTCATCCTGTTCTTCCTTAGGGTCTCATGACGAGCTCAGGCGGTCCCACAACCCTGCTTCTCTTAGAAGGTCGGGCACCCACTTCTCCCACCCCAGAGCCATGATGTGGACTCCCTGACAGACGTCCTTGATCGCTTTGATGAGTTCAGCCGCTATCTCGATGCTCGTTGCCACTTTGTCCGTCGACTCATCCATCTTGTCGATGAGATTGTCGGGTACGTAGACCCCCGCTACGTTTCGGTTCATGAAGCGCGCCATACCAGCCGACTTCAAGAGGATGATTCCCCCTAGAATGGGCACCCTCAGGTGTTTGACTTGTTTCATGAAGTCGCTGAACTGGTCCAAGTCATAGACCGCCTGTGTCTGGAAGAACTGTGCACCGGCCTCAATCTTGTTCTCCATCTTGATGATCTGGGGCTCTATAGGGTCGGCGCCTGGGCTCACCACAGCCCCGATACAGAAGTCAGGCTTTCCCATCAGTTCATTGCCGGCCAAGTCATGCCCTTCACACAGGGTCTTGATCGTGTGGATCAAGGACACCGAATCCAAGTCGAAGACGGGTTTGGCCCCAGGGTGATCTCCCAAGGATACATAGTCACCGGTGAGGCAGAGGACGTTCTCGATCCCCAAGGCGTAAGCGCTCAGAAGATCGGACTGCAAAGCTATCCGATTCCGATCTCGGCACGTGAGCTGGAATATGGGCTCCGCGCCCTGTTGCTTGAGAAGGTGACTGGCCGCCAAGGAGCCCAGTCTCATAACCGAGCTTTGCTGGTCAGTGACGTTGAAGGCGTCCACTCTTCCTCTGAGCAGGGCGACCTCTTCCAGCATCTTTGTCGTGTCGACGCCTTTGGGTGGGCCAGCCTCCGAGGTTATTACAAACCTGCCATCGGCGAAGAGTTGCGTGAGCTTCATGTCTTCCTCGCGTCTACTCCTCCACGTGCTCCAGAGCCCAGAATGTTGTGGATCGCAGGGCCTTGGGGGGCTCCGCCTTGGCGTAGTCCTGAGGCGTGTGGATCTCCCTTAGTTTGTCCAGATGGTCTAGCTTCTTGAGACGTTCGTATATCTGTTGCCAGCCACAGGGACGGACATCGGGCTGGTGTTCGCATCTGCCATCACGAGCGCCGCCGCACGGCCCATTGATCAGGCTCTTGGTGCAGGCGGTGATGGGGCAGATACCACCAGTGTAGTCCAACAGGCAGGCACCGCACTCTGCGCAGCGCTCGCTACCGCGCCATTCGCCTTGCGCCCCGCCCATCGAGAGAGTGTTGCAGCCAGGATGTACGACCTTATCCACGACCGCTGCCGTAGCTTGCACACCGACACCACAGCACATCACCAGGAGCGAATCGCTGGCCAAGATCTGATCGCGGAAAGCCTGTAGACCTGTCTTGACCAGGGCTTTCTGGCACAGAAAGTCCAGCGCGGTCCAGCCCGAGACAATCTTGCCCGCCTCTTCAAGATTGGCTTTCATGGTCCGAACTTCTTGCTCTCCGCCGGTGTGAGATGCCTCGGCGCAACCCCGGCAACCCAGTAGGAAGACAGTGCCATCGCCATCCAGGGAGTGCAGGATCTCTTCTAAAGGTTTCTGTTCAGAGACAAGCATTTCCTACGTTTCCTCTTCTACTATCGCTCTCCAGAGCGAGTGGTTCTCCTGCTCAGAACCTGTGGAACGGCCATACTAGCTACTTTGTTCCTCTCTCTAGAAACTTCTTCACGCGGTTGAGCAGCTCGTCGGGAGTGACCGGCTTGTCCACGTAGTCGTCCGCCTCTAGCATCATCCCGTCGGTCAGAGAAAAAGCCGTCTCACCCATCCGCTGTGATAGGCTGGTCAGCATGATCACCGGTATCTGCGCTAGTTCCGGGTCGCTCTTGAGGGCTTCGCAGACCTTGAAGCCATCCTGCTCAGGCATGATAATGTCCAGGATGATCAGATCTGGGTTGACTTCGCTCACTTTCTGCAGCGCCTCCTCGCCATTGTAAGCCACGGCCACGTCGTAAGGTGCACTCTCCAGGACGATCTTCGTCGCCTCCACGAAGTCAGGGTCATCGTCAACGAGCAATATCTTCGCCGGGTCAGCCATTTGCCTCCTCCAAGTTTGATTCTCGAATACGAACTGTCTACTTGCTGCTCCCTAGCAACGATCTCACCCGATCAATGAGATCCATGGGCGAGATGGGTTTCTCAACGTAGTCCTGGACATCCATCGCCAATCCAGTCTCCAGTTCATACCGCCTGCGGCTTGCATCCTCTCTGACCGAAGTCAAGATGAGGATCGGTACCTTAGCGTATTTGGGATTCTCCCTCAGTTCTCGAACGACAGCAAAACCATCCTTCCTGGGCATCAAGAGGTCCAAGATGATCAGGTCTGGGGTGTCCTCCCTCACCTTGTCCAGGCACTCTACCCCGTCACGGGCCGTCTCTATGGAGTAGGGTTGGGTTCCGAGGATGGTCGTGATGGCGTCCAGAATATCAGGATCATCATCAACCACCAACAACTTTGGCCGCGTCTCCATTTCTCCCCCCAGTTCTCAAGGTCACACAATCGGTCTAGGCAAGAGCTGTGCTCTCTCCACAATCCCCGGCACGATCTCTTCCCAGGCCACAGCCATGATGTGTATTCCGCGAACGCCAGGGATGTCCCGAATCTGCTCTATCAACTCACAGGCGATGTTGACACCTTCCTCCTTGGCGTCCGAGGTGCCTGCCATCCGCTCGACCAACTCATCAGGGATCATCAGACCGGCCACGTACTTCTTCATGTAGCGGGCCATACCGACCGATTTCATGGGGATCAGCCCTGCTAGGATGTACACCTGCTCGTGGAGGCCCTGATCCCGTACCATTTCCATCCACTTCGCGAAGCGAGGGATGTCGAAGACGGCCTGTGTCTGAATGAAATCGGCGCCTGCCTTGATCTTCTTGGCGAGCCGAAGCACCCGAAACTCGAAGGGGTCTGCGAAAGGGTTGGCAGCGGCCCCGATGAAGATCGGCACATCACCAGAAATCTTGTCCTCGCTCATGAACAGACCATCATCTCTCATCGTCTTGATCATCTGCTCCAGCTGGATAGAGTCAATGTCGTGGACGTTCTTGGCAGTGGGGTGGTTGCCGAACTTCTGGTGATCACCGGTAAGGCACAGCAGGTTACGTATGCCCAGCGCCACCGCTCCCAGGATGTCGCTCTGCATAGCCAGTCTGTTTCTGTCACGCGTTACCATCTGCATCACAGGGTCTATGCCCATCTGCCTCAGGATCGCGCAGGCTGCCAGGCTGGACATGCGTACGATGGCTGTTTGGTTATCGGTGACATTCATGGCATCACAGCAGTGCTTGAGGTGCTCGGCAGTCTTCCGAACAAAGTCGGCGCTGGTGCCCTTGGGAGGCCCCATCTCTGACGTGACCGCGAAGTGGCCTTCGGTCAACACTTTCTCCAGATTGCTTCCACTCTTCATGCTGCCTCACCTGCTCCCAATAGCTTTCCCATGTGCTAGTCGCCAAAGACCTTTATCCCCGCAGGTTGGCCTTTGGGCAGAGTGAACACGAATTTCGCTCCAGGCTGCCCTTCGATGTAGGGTGACTCAGCCCAGATCTCGCCTTGATGTGCTTCCACTATTCTCTTGACAATGGAAAGGCCTAGGCCTGTACCGGTGGCTGTGGCGCCTCCTTCACCGCGAAAGAACTGTTCGAACAAATGCGGTAGGTCATCGGGGGCAATGCCCACTCCGGTGTCCATGACGGCTACTTCAATATGGGTGCCCTTTTCCTGTGCGCGAATCGTGATGGATCCCCCTTCCGGCGTGAACTTGACACCGTTGCTCAACAGATTGGTCACCACTTGCCTCAAATGGCTCGCAGAACCGTAGGTCGTTGGCAAGTCAGATGGGATGTCTGCTATCAGTTCCTGCGATTTCTCCGCGGCAAGCACTTCGATTTCTTCCACGCAGGAGTTGAGTACGCCTTGCAGGGATATCATCTCCATCTCCTCGACGACTTTGCCCTTCTCGATCTGGGCCAGGTCCAAGAAACGGTTGATAAGCTCAAAGAGCTCCTGTATTCTCGCGCTGCTTCTCTTGAGCATGTGGGTATGCTCGTCGCTCAGTTCGCCGACGAACCCGCCAAGCATCACCTGCAGATAGCTTTGCACGGCCGCGAGGGGTGTCTTCAAATCGTGAGATGCCATGGCCAGGAAGTAGGTCTTCAGCCTGTCGAGTCTGACCAGTTCCTCGTTGGCCTTCTGCAGTTCCTCGGCCTCGAGCAGCAGCCGATCCCGAAGTGCAACCGTTTCGCGTTGCCTCTTTCGCAGCTCTCCCGCGATGGCCGTGGTCAGATAAGCGCTGATGTAGAGCGTGGTTCCGAAGCCGAAGAGGACGGCCAGCACGAACGGCGCGTGAAGGTAAAGGTCGGGTGGCACCAGTCCCTCCAGGTGAACGTGGGGGATAACTTGGAAGTACTCGAGTGCCACCAGTGCGGAAAGCAACCCCACGGCAAGAGTCGCCAACAGGTAGGCCAATGTATAGGGCAAGATGATGCTGGCCAGGATCACGTGGAAGACGTAGTACAGGATGAGGGGGTTTTCCACGCCTCCCGTGTAGTGAATGATGGCCGTTGTTGCGACCAGATCGGCAGCAGATTGTACCCAGACATACCTCCTGACCTTGGCGATTACGTGGATGGATTCCTCAGCCTCGAGACGCTCGGTATATCGCCAGAACAACAGGTTGTATAAGGCGATCACGGCCGCGATGATAACCACAGGAAGTGCAGGGAACCTTATGCCGAACAGCAGATTGGCAGCGAGTGTCATCGAGATCACGCCGGCCACAGCGATCCATCTGAAATTGATGCCGTACTGGATCCTTCGAATGGCGGTCGATTCTTCGGGCGTCTGCTCGCGCGCCACCTGGCTCTGCCCCAGGAGTTCTGAGAGCTTCAGCCTGGTGTCACGCAGCCGCTCAGCAACCAGATCGGCAATCCCGCTGCTGACCCTGTGACCCATGACATGATCAGAGTCCATCAAGCGCCGCAGGGCATCTGACCGCAAGACGATGAGTCTGCACCGGTGCAACGCCCTGGCAGACATGGTCAGAACGTCAGATTCCGTGAGGGCCGACAAGCCAAAGGGCTCACCCGGACTCAGTATTTCGATGGTCATGTCTCTGATCGTCTTTTCTGGCCACAACCGTATGCCCATCTCCAGAGCCACTGTGCCTTCCCTGGGGATGTATAGTTGCTTCGCTGGTTCGGTCTCCCTGAAAATCAAGGCGCCTGCAACGTGGATCTCCTCCGTGCATAACTCTGCTATCTTCTCCAGCTGATCGTCGTCAAGTCCTTCGAAGATGGAGACCTTACGCAGCAGTTGTATAGGGATCATCTGGACATAACTCTCTCAAAAGCTCAGTCCCAGTCGCGGATGCCACTCCGTCCCAGACTGAAGTCGCTACGAGACGCGGAAACGCCCCAAATCCGAACCCTTCGGTGTTATCACATGGACGGCGCACGCCAGACAAGGGTCGAAGCTGCGCACAATGCGCACTATCTCAAAGGGGTTGTTCTCATCCTTGATCTTAGTCCCTATTAACGCCTGTTCGATAGGCCCTGGTGTCCCCTCGTCATCCCTTGGGGATGCGTTCCAGGTGGTGGGCACCACGCACTGGTAGTTGGCGATCTTGTGATCCTCGATCTTGATCCAGTGGCCTAATGCCCCTCGAGGGCCGCACACTAATCCCATCCCTGAGCTTTTCTCGGGGATATCGTATTCCGTATATACCGGTTCACCAGGCTTGAGCTGCAGCACCCAGTCGGCCATCGAATCGGCCACGTACTTGCACTCTAATGCTCGCGCAGCATGGCGTCCCAGCACTGAGAACAGGGCTCCTGGTCCGGCCTCGAAGCGAGACAAGACTGGATCCACCAGCCCTTTGACTGTAGGATGTCCGGCGACATAATTGACCATCGTGCGGGCCAATGGACCTACCTCATACACCTTCCCGTCATACCGGGGAGACTTCAGCCACGAATAGGCTCCGGCCTTGCCTGGTTGAGGCACCGTCTCACCCAGTCCGGGATATCTGCCAGTGCTGGAGTCGGCAAACCAAGAGTGCTTGACATACTCTGCGATTCTCTCAGCAGCCACGTCTCCAAGCTTCAAATCCGTCGAGACAGTACCGGACTGGAGCAGTCGCTTCCTCCTCAAGTAGTCTGGTTCTGAACCGTCTAGGTCAAAGACGCCGTAGGCCAGCAGATTGCCGCAGCCTGCCCCGATTGAGAAGTAGTCGGCATAGGCCTCGGCGACCCCTAGCACGTCTGGAATGTAGGTGTTGTCGATGAAGTCCCTTATCTCATTCAGTCTCCACAGGAAGGAGACTATCTTGTCCACGGTAGGATGCTCAGTCACTCCTCCTGCGACTGTGGCGCAGTTGTGCGGCATCTTGCCGCCAAACAGCGCCAACATCTCCTGAGCCTTCCGCCTTAGCCGAAGAGCCTCCACATAGTGGGCTGTCGCCGCTCTATTCATCTCATCTGACAGTCGATAGTCCCCCTCGTAGCGCGGCACGAAAGGACCCAACTCCCCGCGGGCGATGAAGTTCTTGATGGAGTTCAGAGCGGCGTTGTCCCCCTCGTACGTGGCCACACTCGTCACATCCACGTAGTCCAGCGCTGCGAGGTGGTAGAAATGCAATATGTGGGACTGAACGTAGTTCGCGCCCAAGAGCAGATTGCGAATGATCCTGCCGTTGTCAGTGATCTTGTCGGCAACGCCAAAAGCGCTATCCAAGCACAAGACGGACGCCGTAGCGTGCACCTGCGGACACACGCCGCAGATACGCTGCGTCAATTGGGAAGCATCGCGCGGGTCTCGGCCACGCAGAATCAACTCGAAGCCTCGAAACAGTGTGCCCGAACTCCTTGCATCCTTGACCTCGCCGTCTTCCACCACGGCTTCGATCTTCAGGTGTCCCTCAATGCGGGTGATGGGATCAATGGTTATCTTACCCATAACCTAGTCTGTTCCTTACTCACTCTGCCCCGATGTTGGGCAAAGCTTCATCAGTGATTTTCTCGTACACCGGCGCAACCACGTCGGGGAAAGTCGGTTCCACACAACCTATGCAAGGGGCGCCACTACCCACACACCAGTTCACACCGTTGTTCCAGAGTCGGGTGGGACAGTCGGCGTGCGTTACCGGTCCCTTACACCCCACTTCATACAGACAGTATGGGTCGCTAAGCTTCTTCGCGAATTTGCCCTCATCGAAATAGGCCCGGCGCGGGCAGTTCTCATGGATCAGCTGCCCGTAGAAAGCCCTGGGCCGGCGGAACTCATCCAGCTCTCCCTCCATGGGAAGCCCTTGGATCAGGAGGCTGGCTACCGTGCCCACGAACCAAGCAGGATGGGGTGCGCAGCCTGAAACGTTGATCAAGGGTGTGTCTATTCCCTCTGCGGAGAAGACCTGCTGCACGCTGGCTGATTCAGTGGGGTTGGGAGCTCCCGCCGGGATGCCTCCAAAGGCTGCACAGGTGCCCACGGCGATGACAGCCAGAGCGTCCTGGCCAAGGGATTTCACCCATGAGAGCATGGGAATCCCTTCGTCGTCCCGCTCCCCAATCACCGCATAGACACCATCGGCGCCCAGTGGTACGGAGCCTTCGACTACCAGGAGGTAGGCTCCTTTGGCTTCCTCGCGCGTCTGTTCCAGTTCGGCCACTACGGAATCGCCAGTCCCACCCATCACAGTTGTATGGAATCGGACATTGATGTGCTTGCCGGGAATGATTTCGTCAATGAGGATGTTTTTCGCACTGGGGCTCACCGAATTGAGTACTGACACGGAACAACCCGTACACGCTCCGCCTTGAAGCCAAAGTACCGGGTATTCCTGGGTCTTGGGCTTTGCCATGTACAGTAATCTCCTGTTCTTGATGATATCAGTCTATGCGCAGATCCTGCCTCACAAGTCTGCGCGGGCCGCCGTCTCGGCTGGTAGACCAGTCTTTGGCCGGCATAATCTCCAGCATCTGATCCAGTCGACCCTGCGCCTTCAGGCGATCGTAGATTAGCTGCCAGGCGCATTGAACCTCTGGGTCTATCTCGCACTTGCCATCCTGCGAACCTCCGCAGGGCCCGTTCATTAGACTCTTCGCGCAACGAGCGATGGGACAGACGCCCGCAGTGCGATGCAGCACGCACTCCCCGCAGGCAGCGCACCGCTCGGTCCAGAGTCCATGCTCTTCCGGAAGACCGAGAAACGTGGTGTTGATCGCAGGCGCCACACGAGCTCGCGGAAACCGCTCCACTATCGCCTGGACCCCGATGCCGCAAGCCATGGACAGGATGAGATCGTGTTCTTTGATCTCTTCCTCAATGGTGTCCAAGAACTCCCACTCACACTGTCGCTGGACGGTTTGTTCGTCGAAGACCTTCCCTTGGCCGTCGATCTTGGTGGCCATGCGCAGGCTGGATGCCAGAATGCCCACTTCCTTCTCGCCACCGGTGAAGCATACCGTTACGCACGTGCCGCACCCGAGAACGAGAATCCTCTCGTGGTCCGCAACTAGCTCCTTGATCTCCTCCAGCGGTTTCTGTTCGCCTACGATCATTTCTCATTTCCTCTTCTTCGTAGTGGGCTTGGGCCCAGTTGCCTCATTCGCTCGGTCATTTCCGCCGTTGTCTCCGCGAACTTTCGGCCCATCGCCGAGGAGATGAGATGCATCTCCAGACGGTCGGCTCC
The DNA here is from genome assembly GCA_005223035.1 of Chloroflexi bacterium B3_Chlor. GTDB lineage: Bacteria > Chloroflexota > Anaerolineae > UBA7937 > B3-Chlor > B3-Chlor. Next base: position 22,255 of record NJBK01000027.1, on the reverse strand, counting down.
CAGGCCTATCTGATCTAATAGCCCCTTCGCGTATTCTACCCTCCGTTCCGCCCTTACATTACCTTCCAGGTAATGGCAGTCTCCCAACAATCAACCGGCTACCATGACTCCGTCGGCTCCCTCTTCGAAAGCCTTGAGAACGTGCAGGGCGTCCAGCTTGCCAGTACAGGGCAGCCGTATGACCTTAAGGTTGGTTGGATACTGTAGGCGCAAGGAACCGGCCAAGTCAGCGGCAGCATAGGCACAATAGTGACAACAGAAAGCCACGATTTGCGGTTCGAACTCGTTCATGTCTACTACCCCCGATCAGGTCGCTGGAACCTTCTCAAACAGGGCCTTCTCCTCGGCCATCACCTGGGCGTCTGTGTAGTGCATCAATTGGATTGCCTTGGCTGGACACTCCGCAGCGCAGATGCCGCAGCCCTGACAGGCGGCCATCTCGATCTGAGCTGCTCCCAGAATACCTCCGGCCCCTCTCTGAGAGGGGTCAATCACGGGCACATGGTAAGGGCAGACCCGCACGCAGGTAATGCAACCCGTGCATTTCTCAGCATTTACCGTTGCCACCACGCCACCAGCGCTCAAGGTCTCTTGGCTCAGGATTGTCGCCGCTCGCGCCGCCGCCGCTTGAGCCTGGACAATGGATTCCTCCAAGAACTTGGGATAGTGAGCGGACCCGGCCATGAAGATGCCTTCGGTGACAAAGTCCACGGGACGCAGCTTGATGTGCGCTTCGAGGAAGAAGTTGTCCAGGCCGCATGGGACCTTGAGTGTGGATGCCAATTCCTGGGCTCCTTCGGCCGCCACGATGCCCGTGTTGAGGATCAAGAGATCTGGCTGAACCAGTATCTCTTCTGCCAAGGCTGGCTCCCAGAATCGCACCTTCAGCTGACCGTTGGCAGTTACCTGCGGCAGCCTGCTGTCGTCGTAGCGCACGAAGATCACGCCTTGTTCGAGGGCTTGACGATAGTACCTCTCCTGGAAGCCATAGGTTCGGATATCCCTAAACAGAATATGTATGTTGGCTTGCGGGTTGAGTTGCTTGATCTTTAGCGCGTTCTTCATGGCCCCTGCACAGCAGATGCGGCTGCAGTACTCAGTGCCCGGCCCCACACACAGGATCATCACTACGTCGTGTACTCTGGCTATCTCGTCGGGGGCCTCGGCCACTTTGATTTCAAACTCTTGCTGCGTTAGTATCTTATCATTTTGTCCGTAGAAGTACTCATCTCCTCGATACTCTTGCCCGCCGGTGGACACTATGACCACGCCGTGTTCCACCGCCCTCTCGTCACCGTGGACCCTGAGGCGCGACGAGAAATTGCCCACGAAGCCTGACGTATTCGTCAACTCCGTTTCCTTATAAACGGTAATCAGTTCGTGACTTTCCACTTGGTCGATGAGATCTCGCAGGTAGGCTTGTGGATCGGCGTCGTCAAGGGTGTAGCGGACGTGACGAAGGTTTCCCCCGAGCTTCGCCGTGCGCTCGATCAGATGTACTGGAAAGCCCTGATCGGCCAGCGACAGGGCCGCGTTCAAACCAGCCACCCCGCCACCGATGACGAGCGCTGAATGATGCAGGGGCAGGTCCACCTTATGCAGAGCCTCCAAGAGCGCGGCCCTGGCTACCGACATACGCACCAATTCCTTGGCTTTCTCCGTTGCCCTGTCCCAGTCGTGCGAGTGAACCCAGGAGCACTGGTTGCGGATATTGGCCATCTCAAAGAGGTGTTCGTTCAGCCCCGCCTGACGGATGGTATCCTGGAACATGGGTTCGTGAGTGTGGGGAGTGCAGGAAGCTACAACCACTCGATTCAGGTCATGCTCGTGAATCCTCTGCTTGATCAATTCCACGGAGTCCTGAGAGCAGGTGTAGAGATTGTCCTCGGAGTGCACGACGAAAGGCAGTGTCTTGGCATATTCCGCCACACCGGGCACGTCGAGGAAGCCCCCTATATTGGAGCCGCAGTGGCAAACGAAAACGCCGATACGCGGCTCCTCTTCGGAAACATCTCGGTCCGGCGGATAGTCCTTTCCCTTGGTCAAGCTTCCCCTGACCTCGGCCAGAAGGCTTTCAGCCCTGCTCGCTGCCGCGCTGGCCTCCACCACCGTCTCCGGGATGTCCTTGGGTTCGACGAACGGGCCGCAGGCAAAGATCCCTGGCCGGCTGGTCTCCAAAGGTTGGAATTCGAGGGTGTGACAGAAACCGTACTCGTCCAGCTCGATGCCCAATGTCTGTCCCAGTTCCCTGACCTGGGGTGACATTTCCATGCCTACCGAGAGGACAACGAGATGGAAGCTCTCCTCCTGCAACCTACCGTCATCTGTGTAGTACCTGGCGATGAGATTCCTGGTCACAGGGTCCTCTTTCAGGGTGGAGATGCGGGAATAAGTGTACTTGATCCCGTAGTTCTTCTGGGCTTGGCGGTAGTATTCCAGATAGCCTTTGCCGAAGGCTCTCATGTCCACCATGAAGACATGGATCTGGGTATCCGGCTCGTGTTCGCAGGCCATGATAGCCTCTTTGGTAGCATACATGCAGCAGACTGAGGAGCAATAGTCGTGGGTTTGATCCCGTGAGCCGATGCATTGCAGGAAAGCTATCTTGCCCGGGCGCTCGCCATCGGATGGGCGCTTCACATGACCTTCGGTTGGGCCGGAGGCGGAGAGAAGACGTTCGAACTGGATGCTGGTCACCACGTTGGGGTACCTTCCAAGGCCGAACTCCTCGGACAGCTCGGCGTGGTAGGCCTCGAAGCCGGGAACGAGGATTGCAGCGCCTACGCCAATCTCTCTCAACTGCTCTACATCTTCATGGTTGATGGCTCCGGCCTGGCAGGTGTAGACGCAAGCCAGGCATTCTGAGCAAATCCCACACTGCAGGCACCGCGCTGCCTCTGCCTGGGCCATCTCTGCTGTGTAGCCGAGCTCCACCTCCTCGAAACTCAGTCTGCGCTCAGCGGCAGGCAACGCCGGCATCCCCAGACGGCCCTGGCGAGAGAACTTCAGCTCCTGCATCCTTGCTTCGGCTTCTTCGGAAGCCATCTTGACCACGGGTAGGTCGGGCTTGAGAGGTGGTAACTCCTCGCCGCTGAGGTAGCGATGGATGGAGGCAGCAGCCCGGTGACCATCGGCCACAGCTTCGATCACGAAAGCGGTCCCAGCTACAGCGTCCCCGCCAGCGAAGACACCGCGACGACCGCAGGCCAACGTCTCTGAGTCAGCAACGATGGTCCCCCAGGAGGAACTCACCACCTGGCTGTCTTCGGGAATGAACGAGAGACCCGCTGCCTGTCCGATGGAGAAGATGACATTGTCGGTGGGGATCACGTGTTCGGTGCCAGGGATAGGAACGGGTCTACGGCGTCCGCTTTCGTCGGGTTCGCCCAATTCCATCTTGACACACTCTATGCCGGTCACTCGCCCAGCTTCCTCGCCGAGGACGCGCACGGGGTTAGTCAGCAATTCAAAGCGGATGCCCTCTTCCTTGGCGCCCTCCAGTTCCTCGCGACGGCATGGCATCTCCGCCTCGGAACGACGGTAGACGATGGTGACCTCCTCAGCTCCCACGCGCAGTGCGGTGCGGGCAGCATCCACGGCGACATCGCCGCCGCCCACCACGCTCACTTTATTCCCTAGCTCAACCTCTTGGCCCAGCCTCACGTCCCGGAGAAACACGATACTGATCATCGTGCCCTCCAGGTCTGCGCCGGGGATGTTCATCTTCTTGCCCTCGTGTGCACCGACAGCCAGGAAGATGGCGTCGTAGCCCTCGTCGATCAGTTCCTGGAGGTTGTCTATTCGAGTGTTCAGTTTCAATTCCACGCCTAGATCCAGGATGTCATCTACTTCGCGCTGGATCAACTCCGCTGGGAGGCGGTACTCCGGTACACCGACGCGAAGCATTCCTCCCGCCACGGGCAAGGCCTCGAAGACAGTAACACCGTAGCCCAGCTTGACCAGGTCTTGAGCCCCCGTCAACCCAGCAGGTCCAGCGCCCACGATGGCGATTCGCTCCTGGCGTGTCCGCGGCAAGGGTTCCACCGCTTGCCGTGGCTTGGAGTAGACCTGATCGGCGACGAACCGTTTGAGCGAGGCGATGGCGACGGACTCATCTATCAAGCCACGGTTGCACGCATCCTCGCAGCGGTGATTGCAGATGCGCCCACAGATAGCCGGGAAGGGGTTGTCTTCTTTGATGACCCTCAGGGCCTCCTCGTATCGTCCTTCCCTGATCAGCGCAATGTAACCCTGCGCTCGTTGTCCGGTCGGACACGCATCTCGACAAGGCGCAAGCCCAGTTTTCTCGATGGCGAAGGCGTGGGGGATTGCCTGCGGATAGAGCCGGTGAGCGGCGTGCCGAGTAGTGAGTCCTTCCTCATACTCGCTGGGCAACAGAATCGGGCAGACGCTGGCACAATCGCCGCAGCCGGTGCATTTCTCCAGGTCTATGTAGCGGGGCTTCACCCGAAGTTTGGCGGTGAAGTGCCCGGCTTCTCCCTCGATGCCGATGACTTCGGTATTGGTCAGGACCTCGATATTGGTGTGGCGCCCGACGTCCACCATCTTGGGAGACATGATACACATGGCGCAGTCATTGGTGGGGAAGGTCTTGTCCAACTGCGCCATATGGCCCCCGATGGCGCTCTTGCTCTCCACCAGGTATACCTTGATACCTGCTTCGGCCAGATCAAGGGCAGCTTGCATGCCTCCGATGCCGCCACCGACGACCAGGACCGCTCCAATGGGCTCTTTGTTCGATTTCTTTTCCGGCATGCCGGCAACCCTCCACTTCCAGTGGAGGTCACACTAATGGCGAGGCGATGGACCTAGATCTGTAGGTACCCATCCGCATAGATAATCTTGTCTTGCAGGACTTGAACCGTCTTGAAAATCGCTGCTTGGTCGGGATCGTCCATGTCGACGATGCCCGGGTCCAGGTCTTCCATGACCGCTGTGGCGTCGTATAGATTGAGGAGCAGCTGGCCCACGGGAGTGCTGTCGTCTCGTTCCTCAACAATGCGTACCCATTCCTTCAATCTTTCATCCCTGGGATCAACGATCGCCGCGTCCAACCCGGCCCCCAGGAGCATCACCGCGTAGGTGGAATATACCAGGCTGCGATTCCCCCGCGGTACGCCGTTGGACACGTTGGAGAGCCCTACCAGCGTCAAGGGAGGAGGATCGGATATCTGCTTCAGGAAGCGGATCGTCTCTATCGCCTCAGGGCAATACTCCTGCATCCCGCTGACTGTCAAGATCAACGGGTCCATGAGAACCTGATCCATCGGAATGCCTACTTCCATGATGCGGGGCACTAGGTGTTCCAGAGCGATGGTGACACGTTTGTCCGCTTCCACTGCTATGTTCTTTCCCATGGTCAGTGCGATAAGCTTGGCGTCATACTTAGCCGCCAGCGGCGGCACATCTCGCAGACGATCGGGATCGGCAGAAGTGGAATTGACGATGGCTTGCTGTTTGACTCTCTTCAAGCCCGCTTCCATCGCGGCCAGATTGGTGGTATCGAGACACAGAGGAACATCAACCACCTCTTGTAGCGTGTCCACCATCCACTCCATGACTTCCGGCCCCTTCTTCTTCTGGGGGCCGATGTTGACCTCCAGCGCGTCGGCCCCAGCCTCCACTTGAGCAACGGCCAACTGCTGAATGGGTGCCTTGCTTCTTTCTTCTATGGCTTTTCTCACCTTGGTGGAGATGACCTGTATCTCCTCACCGATCTTATACATGGGACTCCTCCTTGCAGTAATGGCCAATGCAGAAGCGCAACGAGCAAAGACGGTCCACCATCACGAGGCGTCGCTTTTCAACGGACCGGTCTCACTGGGCCGATACAATGTCGCAGCCGCGCTACTGCCCCCTTCTCCCACCGTTGGGGCCAGGACACAATCGGATGGAGTAGGCTAGTGAATCACTCCTCCGGGATACCGGCCTCGAGGACTCGACAAGGGGCCCTACAGTACCTGGCACAAGATCACTCTTTCCAGAGCTTCATGAACGCTGGTATGTCGACGGCCTCGCGCGGCCCTACCAGAATCTCCCAGCCACCCAGTTCATCCTCCAGTTCTCCTGAGAGAACGGACACCGCGCCGGGGATGGTCAGTTTCCTGTGGCTAACCTTCTCCGCGATGCCGGAAGTCTTCACGGTCGTAGCAATCTTGTCGGCATCGAACTTGCCTGCCGCCCAACCAGTGAGCACCGACAATCCCTCAGAGTCGGCGATCAGCAGCCAGGCTGGCATGCCAGTTCCCTCAACCTCGTTTGCCACCGAGAAATAGGTGATGGAGAAATTAGTCGTGATCATCAACTGGTCGTTAGGTCCGGGCTCGTTGATCTCATAGATGCCTGGCGTAACCTGGACAGGCTGCCTTGGATCTGTATAGATATTCTGCCGCAGAGCCAGGAGAGGATAGGCCACGGCCGGATCGAAATGATCCATGACAATGAATCCGGCATACTTTGCGATGTGCTGACCCGCAAGCATAGACTCCTCAGCCAGGGATTCTGTGGACTCACCTGGAAAGGCGACTACCGGATAGCCGAGAAGCCGATCTGGTTTCGCTTCAAGAGCGAGGCGCCGTATTTCGGTCAGGACGTTCAAGGAACCGTGAAAGTCTCGAGTTCCTGGGTCGAGAACGATGTCTTCTACCCCGGATTCCTTGACCTCCTTCACCAGTTCGACGAGGGGCTCCAATCCCTCGGCATAGACAGCCAGTGGTGCACTGTGCTCCTTCGCCAGTTCCGCCATAGCCTGCCAGTTGTCTGCTCTTGCTGCATAGATAAGTGGCGTGCTTCCCTCAACTTCCGCCAGACCGGCTTTCATCACCTCGGGGTCATCAGCCATCAAGAGCAGGGGGCGTTTGGTATTGGCGCATGCTACCTTCACATACTCGGCGAACTTTGCGCCGTCCCCCGATGCGCTCTCCACGGCGATGCCATCGAGGTTCAACACCATACCTACATAGTCCACAGCATAACTGTCAACCTGGCTAACCAACTCCTCGACCTCAGCCAGAGGTTGGATATCCCTCACGCGCACCAGCAGGCCTGGCATGTGGAAGAAAGCCTTGTTATGTCGGTACAACTCGGTCTCGTTGCCGACTTCGATCTTGTACTCGTCAGCACCTATAGTGATGAGGCGAACGGGTGGGGCCGCGGCGGACTCCAGCGCAGCCTTTGCGTCCTCACTAACGTCGGGACAGGCGGCCAACTCGGCCTGCTTGGCCGCTAGCTTCATGGCGAAAGCGAGACAGGTGGGAAATCCACAGTCTTTGCAATTCGTCTTGGGCAGTAGTTTGTAGATCTCTAAGCCGGTCAGGGCCATGCCTTAGTCCCCCTTGTTCCATAGTCTGCTGATCAGGTCTTCAACACGCCGTACCGACTCTGGGTGACGGAGGACCACTATGTCCGCCCCTGAGTGGATGAGGGTGGTGGCGGTCAAGGTTTCCCAAGTTATGGCCCGCTCTTCCCAGTCTCCCCAGGCCTGCGGCACATCCTCGCCAACCTTAGCCTCCTTCATGCGCCAGGCTTCCTCACCTGGCGTGACTAACATAGGCTGCTGTGTCATCCCATCGCCTTGGAGGGCAGCCAATCTGAGCCGCTCCATGGCTGAATATCCATACTCCACACCATAGCCAAGCGCCGCAGTGGTGGGGTCCATGATGACACGATCCAGCGGCAATCCCATGTCGCTGATGAGAATGTTCAGCTGTTTGGCCAGGTTCACGTCCATCGCGGTGCGACCATTTACGAGGTGCCCATGGGCCAGAGCTGCAGCCACAATGGTTTTGTAGTTCTTGTCGTCGCACACTCCGAGCACAACACGCTCCCCCGCGGCTTCCTCGGCGACGGCCACCAAGAGGTCGATATCCAACTCCGTCTGCCCGGGACCAAACACAATGAGGGGCAATCCTGTCGCGTCGAGCACCTTCCTCACGGAAGCCCTGGCTTGTTCTGCTGTGGTTTCGTTGCCGTCGGCATCAGTAAGGTTTATCTTCAGCACCAGAAGGTCCACATCCAGCTCCTCCACCGCCTTGGCCCAGGCCGCAGGGTCATCCAAGACCTGTCCCCATACGGTTAGTAGAACAGAGGACCAGTCGCTGGGCTTGCGATCTTGAATCTCAACCGCGATGCGAGGAGGGTTGGGCATCGGGGCCTCAAAATCAAGAAAGGGCAGTGTACTCTCACCGCCCACGGTCACGGTCTTGCTGCGGGTACCGCCCTCGGCCTCGGTAGCACCCAGAACAACTTCCCTTACCTGACCTGTCCATTCCTTCTTCGGGGTCTCCACAGCAACAGGCATTACTGCTACTCCTTCTAAGTTGGTCTTGTCGCCCTCGGTATCCCCGATGGCAACGCAACCGCAATACTGCAGGGGGTGGTGACGCATCGAGGGCGGACCACCCCTTCCGACAAGGCGATTACATTATCGGGTCCATCTGCAAGGCCGGGTGGTGATGCTGCTCAAGCCAGGGCAGCAGTTCCTCGACCGTGGTCACGTTACGCTCGTCGGCGACGCGATCTATGAGGTCCGGAATGCCCTCACTCTCGGCGACGGCCTTGAACTCCTCAGGCATGCTTTCCTTGAGGAAGGAGGACATCCACACCACTCGCTTGAATCCACCGTCCGCGGAGATGAACTTGGGACTGGTGAGATAGTACTTGCCAACACCCATGGCGCCTGGCGTCTGCAGACCACCGCCGAACATGCCAGCCATGGTAGAGAAGGTCATACCTGAGGGCGTCATGCTCGGGTCCTCTCGCGAGACTATCATCACGCCATTCGCCTCGGGGATGACGAGCACCATACACTCGAAGCACCCGCATGCAGTCATGGGGTCGGTCATGATGGAGTACATCGTCACGTGTTCTACCGTTTGGTTGGAGTGAGAGTGCACGAACTCCTCAGGCCCGCTCCAACGTCCCACCTCCGGATCCAGGGATTCCCCCTTGGGGATGGGTTGGTTGGGCCCGGTGGGGTTGATCTGGTGGGCGGCCTTGCAGTCCAGCCAGTTGTACGCCCCACAAAGACCGAGCCGTTGCGGTGAGATGACACATACGTGGGTCGGTGCGAAGGACTGACAAAGCGTGCACGAGTAGAATTCCTCTACCGCATCATCGGTCAGCCCTGCAACCCGAACGTTTCGTTCGCTGTACGCCTCACGAGCCAACTCTATCCACTTCTTCATCTCCTCAGGGTCGGTGATCAGCTTGACCTGCGCCTTGTCTACAATGCTGTTCCAAGGCTCACCCTTGAAACGGGCGTACACGATCTCGCCGAAGTGCTTCAGTGTGAACCCCTTGTCCGCCGCAGCCTTGCTGATGCGTATCCAGGCGATGTCCCGCTGCCCGATGTGTTGCACGCCTGATGCGGCGTTCAGGAAGTAGTGTATCTGGCGCTCCAAGACCGGCTCGAAGTCTTTCTGCATCTTTCGGCCGCCCACTTCGATGACGATGCCCACGTCCATTGCCCCAGCTTCCTCGACATCGTCGAAGTCGGGCCCTATCAACTCGATCTTGCCATCCTCGATCTCATCGGGGTCTTTCATCAAGAGATACTCAAAGGCGCGCGATTTCTTGCCGCCCAACTCGACACGCATGTCATCCTTGCGTACTCTCTCTCCCTCAAAGGCTGACCCGTATGGGACGGGAATGGGGATCTCGGCGATCGTCACCTTCACCCCTCGTACCTCTATACACCTGGCGATCAGCCTCTCAGCTCGCTCCAGGTCATCTTTGCCCTCGATGTCATCGAAGGGCATAGAGATGACGTGCTCATATTCGGTTACGCCGGTGGGCAGTACCTCCGGGATGACGGTGTCTGCGATGACGGGAAAGCCGTAGTTGATAGCTCCGGCAGCAGTGGCGTACTTGAGGTCATCCACCTCACCCAGGGCCAGGGCAAAGGCGAAGACGCGGAACTTATTGTAGATCAGCATCTCCCGCGCCTGGCCGGCCTTCAGGCCTCCGAAGGTGAGCGCTGAGCGGGTCGCGAAGCCCGCGGGATAGATGGTGGCGATGGTGTCGGTGCCGAAGGGGATGATGTAGGTGTCATACCCCATCTCCACACCCTCCTCCAGCAACTGATGGATGATGCTGCGGCCGTTCACGTTGCCACTTAGGAACACCAGGATATTACGGCGCTGCAACTCACGCACGAGTTGCACCGCAACCTGATTGGACTTCGCGCAACCGATTAGAGCGCAGAAGCCTGGCATACGTCCATCCACCAGTTGGATGCCCCACGCGCGCAACTGCACATCGTCAATGGGGCCATTGCAGTACCCCTCGCCGCCGGCGGTCACCAAGTCGGGGTAGCCATCCAGCTTCTCCGGCTGCTCACCGAGGGCGTACTTGATTCCCATAATGGTTTCCTCGGCGAAAAGGGTAGCCACGCCACAGTCCAGCGCCTCGCCCAGATATGGGGTCCACAGGCTTTCCCTGGGCACAGGGTGAAGGAGTTTCTTGGCATGGTCAAGCACCGGTGGCAGGTCTCCCAGTTTGGACACCTCGATTCCCGTGAAGCCGTTGATCACCGGCAGGTAGTAGGCGGTGCTGGGGAACTGTACCGGTGTCTCCGGTCCCTTCTCCGTCAAGACTTTCTGGAGCAGTTGGTCGGCTTCCTGATAGATGCTATTAGCGCCACGAATGGCGGCACTAGCTATGTACTTCGACATTGATCTCTACCCTCCTTACTCTTCTCCGGCGGGCACACCAGCCATGCTGTACAGGCTGACCTCCGCCCCCTCTTCTCGAGCCTTGAGCCAAGCCTGCCAACGGCGATCTCCACTCTGCCCGAAGCGAGCAGGATCGTACTCGGGCAAGCCGAGGGCCGCGCGCTTCTTGTCAATATGCTCAAGTGACTTCTTCACGATCTTCTTTGGATCGGGCTCGAACTCCAGCTTTCCTCCGGTCTTCTCCTCCCAGCGGCGGCTGATCAAATCCGTTACTGCCTCACTTCCCTCGACTGGCGACTTAACCCCGAAGATCACATAGGCTCCTGAGGCGACAAAATACGTCCCGATAGCCAGGGCTTTCTCGCTCATCCATTCTGGGGCGATGCCCACTCCCGGGATATCGGAGATGTCGTCGCCCAGGCCACCCTCTGTGGCCATCTCTGCCAGGACGGTCAGAATGCGGCTGTTGTCCACACAGGAACCCACGTGCAATACCGGGGGTATCCCTACCGTCTCACAGATCTCCCGCAATCCAGGGCCGGCCACCTCGAGCGCCTCACCCTGAAGCAAGCCGTATTTCGCATTGCACAGAGCGCCACATCCGGTCTGCACGACCAGCACGTCGTTCTTCAAGAACTCCTTCACTATCTCGAAATGGGCCTCGTCCTGGACGACTCGAGGATTGTTGCATCCTACCACGCCCGCCACACCCCGCAGACGACCAGCCATGATGGCGTCGTTGAGCGGACGCAGGGACCCACGGTAGTAGCCGCCCAACATGTAACGGACATACTCGTGGGAGAAACCAGGCACCATGTTCTCCTGCATGTCAGGGATGTAAGTTGACCCGCGGTTCGGGTAGTTGTCAATCGCGGTCTTGACGATCTCCCTGGCGATCTCAGGAGCGCGGTGCTCGTCAAACTCCATGTGGAGGGCACCGGTGATCTTCGCCTTGGGGGAGGTGGTTATCACCTTGGTGTGATAGTTCTCGGCCAGGTCCACCAGGCTCTGGAAGATGCACTGCACGTCTACCACCATGGCCTCTACGGCCCCGGTGAGGATCGCCAGTTCCTGATCCAAGAAATTGCCCGCCGAAGGCACACCTTGCCGCATCAGTGTCTCGTTGGAGGTGCAGCAGATACCGGCTAGAGTGATACCCTTGGCCCCCTTGGACTTGGCGTACTCGATCATCTCGGGGTCCCTGACCGCAGCCACGACCATCTCGGACAGAGTCGGTTCGTGCCCGTGGATGACAATGTTGACCTCGTCCTCTCTCAGCACTCCCAGATTCACCTGAGTAACCAGCGGGCTGGGAGTACCAAACAGGATATCCGAGATGTCTGTGGCCAGCATGGAACCTCCCCAGCCATCGCCGAGAGCCGCGCGCATGCCCTGATCGAGAATATGTTCTGGGTCTTGGTCGTTGCCCACAACAGTGCGATGCAGGATTTCCACTATCTCTCGGTCGACGCCCCGCGGGGCGATGCCCAACTCACGCCATATCTCCTGGCGCTTCTTGGGGGCGCGGGCGAGATATGTGAGCTCTCCCGACTGCTTCCCGAACTCGGCCAGGGCCTTCTCGGCGACATCGATGGCGATTTCCTCCTTGGTGCGATCCTCAACCTCTAGACCCAGATCCCGGGCGACCTCCCTCAACTTGAATTCATCTCTGATCTGGTACCCGGGCGCCTCACCCGTGGCTGCACCATGGAGGACGAAGGCCATGTCCCGTCCGTGATCGGAATGGGCTGCGGCACCCGCCGCTATGGCGCGTGCCAGGTTTCTGGCTGCAACGGTTTCGACGGTGGCCCCGCAGATGCCCACCTGACCTTCCTTGGTCAGACGACAGGGCCCCATGGCGCAGTTCTTGCAACACTGTCCCTTGGAGCCGATAGGACAGGGCTTCATTTCATCGACACGGTCGAAAGCTGTCGTGATCTCTAGTTCCGCAGCCTTCTCCAACATGGCCTTAGCTGCGGGATCAATAGTCTTGTGGCTTTTTGCCATTTGGCTCTCCTCTCACTGAGTGTACTCTTGCACCTAGTGTCCAAGCGCTCGGGAAGAGCATGGTGTCCGTGCCCCTCAGCTCTAGTACATTCGGAAGTCACCAGACATCTCTAGATCTGCCTGGTCGGTCTTGATGCTCCGTGAGGCACACTCGTACCAGGCCGGGTCACCGAAGCGGGAGGGCTTCTCTTCGATGGGCTCTTCTTCCCCCGCGGGATAACCCGCTTTCTCCAGAGCCTCGGTGATAGCCTTCTTGCTGACCTCGTTGGTGTGCTTGATGGTCACCTCCTTGAAAGCGGCGCTGGCCTGGATGTCCTGCACGCCGGACAGGCCGCTGAGTGCCTCTCGTACCGCCGTCACGTGGTGATCGGCATACATCGAAGGCACCGGTAAGGTTGAGACTGCCATGTTGTATCACCTCCTTCAAAGTGGACTCATTTGCTCCTATTTATAATGATAGCATAGCTCGTTCAGGGCCGCAACAGGAAGTCAGAGGCCTTGAGCGGGGTAGGGGGGCGAACCGATGGTGGTCAGCTCGCCCCCTGGTATTCTCTGGTCTATCCTCGGTCAGCGTGGGTGCGGGTGCGCGCTCGCTCCCTGCCGCCACACATCCTAGAACAAGCCCAGCGTCTTGCCCGTTTCGTCAATGTCCACATCGAAGAAGACCGGCCGGGACGGCAGTCCGGGCATGGTGCGCATCTCACCGAGTAGCGGATACAGGAAGCCCGCACCTGCCGAAGCCCTGATGTCAGTAATAGGTATGTTGTAGTTCTTGGGCACGCCCTTCCAGGTTGGGTCATGCGAGAGAGAGAGGTGGGTCTTGGCCATGTTGAGGGGCAGTTTGTCATAGCCAAGCCTGGTGTAGAGCCTGACCTTGGCCTCCGCCCGAGACGTATACTCCACCCCATCTGCTCCGTACACCTTGGTGGCGATGATCTCTATCTTCTCCTTGATGGGGATATCCAAAGGATAGAGGAACTCGAACTTGCTGGGCTTCTCGCAGGCCTTCACCACCGCCTCTGCCAGGGCCGCACCACCTTCGCCACCCTTGGCCCAAACGTTGCTCTCCACCGAGTCATCCGCGCCGGCGTCTAGCGCCGCCTGCCTCACCAGCTCGACCTCAGCATCGGTGTCGGCAGTGAACCTGTTCACGGCGATAACTACGGGGACGCCGTACTGCTTGGCGATGGCGATATTGGTCTTCAGGTTGTCGACGCCCTTTTCCAGCAGTTCCAGGTTTTCTTCCTGGTAGGCTGGGTCCAAGGGCCGGCCGGCCACAACTTTCGGTCCACCGCCGTGCATCTTCAGCGCTCTGATCGTAGCGGCCATAACTACACAGTTGGGAATCAGACCGCTATACCGGCACTTGATGTCGAAGAACTTCTCCATGCCACAGTCAGCGCCAAACCCCGACTCGGTGACCAGATAGCCATCAGATACCATCTTGAGGCCGATCATGTCGGCGATGATGGACGAGTTCCCGTGGGCGATGTTGGCGAAGGGGCCGGCGTGAACGAAAGCTGGGCTGTTTTCGAGAGTCTGCATCAGATTGGGCATGAGGGCTTCTTTCATGAGCACGGTCATTGCGCCAGCCACACCCAAGTCCTCGGCAGTCACAGGGTTCCTCTTCTTGTCGGTGCCGATGATGATTCTGCCCAATCTCTCACGTAGATCCTGCAACCCGATCGTCAGGGCCAGGATGGCCATGACTTCCGAGGCGACCGTGATGTCGAAACCGGACTCGCGAGGACGGCCATCCCACTTGGTTCCAAGGCCCACGATTACGTTACGTAGCGCCCGGTCGTTGACGTCGACCACGCGGTTCCAGGTGATGCTGTAGGGGTCGATGGCGAGCCTTCTTAGCCCCATGTCGGCCAGCTGCTCGTCGCTCAACCTATCCTCATGCATGATCCTGGCATCTATCGCCGCCGCGAGGAGGTTGTGAGCAGCACCGACGGCGTGGATATCGCCGGTGAGGTGAAGGTTGAAATCCTCCATGGGCACAATCTGCGAGTAGCCGCCACCGGCCGCCCCACCCTTGATGCCAAAGGTGGGACCTTGAGAAGGTTGTCGAATAACGGTGAATACCTTCTTGCCGATGTAGTTTAGGCCCTGGCTTACGCCAACTGTGGTCACAGTCTTTCCTTCGCCCAGAGGGGTCGGGGTGATGGCCGTGACATCAATGTACTTACCATTAGGGCGATCCTTGAGCTTCTCAAGGACATCCAGATGCACCTTGGCCTTATACTTCCCGAAGAGATCCAAGTCATCTTCGGTCAAGCCCACCAATTCGGCGATCTCTAGGATGGGCTTCAGCTTCGCCGCTTGGGCGATTTCGAGATCAGACGGTACTTTTGCCATCACTTACCTCCTTGTTTCCTCATAGTCTGCTGGTGCCTTCACACGGGCCACAAACAATCGAGGCAATGGCCCGGCGTGGTCATTGCCTCGATAACAATAGCGAACTACCTGCGATTCCGGTGAGATCAAGCACCCTTCTGTTGTCAGATACCTTCGAAAACCTCACTTAGCAGTCTCCAGATCCTAGTACCGGCGATAATCATAGCACAGTTGCGAAAACTTGTCAAGTTGGGCGCGCCCGTTTTTTGAGTGACATATTTTCATCGAGATACCCAGTGAGTTCAGCCCCACTGCTCAGAAGAGAGCCCGCGTTGCTTGGCGACAGCGCCCTGTATGCGATCCAGGCAGCTGGGTAGCGACTCAATCAGCTCTAGACCCGGGAAGCGTAGCACAGTCCAGCCGCGGGCAGCCAGGTCATAGTCGTCTATCCTGGGCTGTTCTCGTACGACGCTGACGTTGTCTACAGATGTCTGTCCTTCCAGAATAACGGCTATCCTACCGTCCTTGCAGAACAGGGCGAAGTCTATCTGGTAGGCTTCTTCCTCCTCCTTGAGGGGATAGTACCGTTCTGCGCTGATCCCGTTCTCCTTAAAGGCTTGCCACAGCTTCTCCTCCACTGCATCGCCGAACCAGAGATCGTTGATCTCTTGTGCGCGTAGCAGGCGGTCCAACGTGGTGGGGATGAAGGTGATTCTGCGCAGGCGACGGCTGGGAATGGGCCGGGGCAGACGGTGCAAAGCTCCGATTTCGATCTTGTAGTACAAGTGGTCCGCTCGCGGATGATCTGGCTCATCCGGAAGAAGAGACCTCCTCGAAACGATGTGATAGCGCCTGATAGGGGCATAGTAGTTGACCGCCCAGCGTTCTTCGCCAAAGGCCTTGGTCTGATACAGTGCCAGGAAGTCAGCTCCCAGGCGGGAGGGAGCTCGCTCGTAGGGAACGCGGTACCAGCCTTCCTCACCGGCGATACGAAAGTCGCGGTGATTGTTCATCACAGCCACTAGTACACGAGGCTCTTCTCTCGTCAGATCGTTTTCCGTCATCGTCTAATCGAACGCGATTTCAGGCGCGAGGCGAGCCAGGTCTTCGCGAAGGTGCAGGAGGGCTAGATCTTTTGCCTTAGCTTCGAGCACCACATCGAATGGACGCAGATTCTTTCGCTTGGCCGCTCTTATGAAGCTGATGAACTGGAAGGGGTCGATGAAGTCAGAGTGCTGGAACGAGTGCGGCGCCCGTAGTAGTAGACTTCTATCGTTTGAACCAGTGGTCCTTCGCTCTACTACCCGCATCCCCGTACGAGGAGAACTGAAATGAATCTTCGGTTTCACCTCTTGAGGCCAGCTCTGCAAACATAGTTCCAAGGCCTCCGTCAGGCTCATGTCTTCTGGATTGTAGTTGTGGAAATGCAGATAGTCAAAGAGCAACGGCACACCGGTCTCCTCGTGAATCCGGCTGATGTCGCCCACCGAGAAACGGCTGTTATCATTCTCAACCACCAGCCGTCGGCGGGAGAGGTCGGGTAACTGCTCGCACCGCTCCAGGAATCGTCCGAGGGCGGATTCCTTGTCGCCATACACTCCTCCCACATGGGTGACTAGTACCGCTTCTGCAGCAAGATCCATGTTCTCCAGCATTCTCGCTTGTGCTATGACCTGTGCCGCGCTGTGGCGAGCAATAGATTCATCGGGGGAGTTCAAGACAGTGGACATGGACAGGTGAAAGGACAGACGTAGCCCGTGTTTCTCAGCCATCTTACCAACCATAGCGAGTTCTTTGGTACACTCGTCGATCTGACCGTGGAACCATCGCATTTCGGGGTGGGCTGCGTAGGGTGCAAGGTCGGAGGCCATACGATACATGTGGATGTCTTGCCTGCTCAGGTAGACAAAGACGTCTCGGAGGTATGCTAGACTGACGCTGAGATGGGGGCGGTTTTGCCAGCGCCTCGTGTCGTGGGACTTGAGTCCGGGCTGGCCCAGTACTTTGACCGGAAATCCGAGACGCATTGTCTTGTTCTCACGCGATGCTATCTTGACCCAGCTAGCGGGTTGATGATATTGTAGCTGAGGGGGCCGTAAGAGGCAATACCGTGCATCAGCCTGGTGTTGCCCAGGGCTCCAAAATGCACTATAATAGGTCTTGCAGCGCCGAGATAGGCAAGAAAGGCCTGCCTATCGTCGCGGTAGCGACCCGGAAGGGAACAGAGGGGAGGCCGAAAGACACCGGCGCTCAAGGAGTCGAGATGAGGGGGGAATCGGAGAGTCCAAAGACACTGGCTGGTGGTCCTCTGAGCAAGCCTCTGTCCGTTGATGATCTGGGGGTGTCAAGGGGTGTCTTGGTTGATCTGGCTTTGAAGTTCCTGTACTTCGAAGGAGAAATGGATGGCTCCGAGATTGCCAACAGCATGAGAACCCCTCTGCCCGTGGCCATTGAGCTTCTGGACGTGCTACGCAAAGAAAGATTGTGCACAGTGCTCGGAAGTGATAGAGGGGTGGTACCGGTCTATCGCTATGGCATCACCGAGGCGGGCGTCGCCAGGGCTCGTGAAGCCTTGTCGCGGAACGAATATGTGGGACCTGCTCCTGTATCTTTGGGCGGCTACGTGGAGATCGTCAGAAGGCAGAGTGTTGCCATGGCTTGCTCTGTCATCAAGCGGGAAGATCTCGAGCGCGCTTTGAATGAGCTGGTTGTAAGCCCATCGGTGACCAATCAACTGGGGCCAGCGCTCAATTCAGCCCAGCCTATCCTCTTGTATGGGGCTCCAGGGAATGGCAAGACCTACATAGCTCAGAATATAGTCAACTTGGTTCTGGGTAGCATATTTGTCCCTTACACCTGTGAAATCGAGGGACAATTGATCAAGATATACGACCCTGAGTATCATTCCCTGGTGGATGGAAGCGTAGAGGGGAGGGATGTTGACCGGGATAATCGGTGGGCTTTGTGCAAGCGCCCGGTGGTGATGGTAGGCGGGGAGCTTACTTTGACCTCTCTCGGTCTGGTCTTCGATCCCATCTCCAAGTGCCATGAGGCCTCCCTGCAAATGAAGGCCAACGGTGGGATATTCTTCATAGACGATTTCGGGAGGCAACTGTTGTTGCCAGAGGAACTGCTGAACCGCTGGATAGTTCCTTTGGAAGCCCAGGTTGACTACCTGGCACTTCACACAGGCAAGCAGGTCCAGATCCCCTTCGATTCGCTGGTGATATTCTCGACCAATCTCGACCCCGGCACCCTTGACGAAGCGTTCCTACGGCGAATTCCGCACAAGGTAATGATCCCCAATCCTACCTTGTACGAGTACTATATGCTGTTCGAGAGAGTATGCCAGGCCAAGGGAGTGCCCTTCGACAAAGACGGATTCTCCTACTTGGTGGACAGGTACTATCGGAAGGCGAATCGGCCCCTGAGGGCGTGCCATCCACGCGACCTGGTAGACCAGATGGTGACTGTCGCCCGGTACAATGAACGGGAACCGGCGTTGAGCAAGGAGAGCATTGATCAGGCTTGTGCCAACTACTTTGTGCAGAGGCCTAGCGAAAGATTCGATGAGTCGTAGCCGCCCTCTCAGAGTTCGTCTCTGATGGTTCAGGGGCGACCTGCAGGGGACTGACCACGAGAGCAGGGGAGGGGCCACTTGTCCGATGTTGGGCAGTGGCCTCTTTTGGAGACAGGCGTGATGACCGATGAGGAGAGCATCCTCACCGAGCGTGAGCTGGAGATAGTACGCGCGGTGGCCACCGGGGCCACGAACCTGCAGGTCGCCAGGGAGTTGATGATCAGCGTCAACACGGTCAAGGTTCACCTGAAGAACATCTTTTACAAGCTGGGAATTCAGTCACGCACGGAAGTCGCACTCTACGCGGTGGGTCAAGGTTGGATAGAGATAGACAGGCCGACGCCAGCGCCCGAGGAGGCGGTGTCGGAAGTTGAGGCGGCGGGTCGGGAGCCGATCTCTTTGGGCAAGCGCCTGTTCTTCGTGTTTGTGACCATCCTTGTCGCTTTACTCATATTCTTTCCGCAGGCACAGACGCAACCGGCCTCAGCTCCATCCAGCGAGTTCGTCGACGTCGGTAGCTCCACCAACCTGGGTGGTCCCTCTCTGCAGTTGCATCGCTGGACTTCCATGGCTCCTATGCCTACTGCTCGAAGCCGCCTTGCCGCGGCATACCACGAGGGCAAGATATACACTATCGGCGGGGATACAGCTGATGGTGTGACGGGGGCTGTGGAGGAATACGACCCTTCGACCAACAGCTGGCGGGTGAGGAGTTCCAAGCCCATCCCGGTGCATAACGTCAGCGCTGCAGTCATCGGGGGAAGGGTCTTCGTCCCCGGAGGCTACACAGCGGCTGGAGAGGTAGTCGCCGATCTAGAGATCTACAATCCCGGCGACGATTCGTGGGCGCGTGGCGCTCCGCTGCCAGTTCCCCTATGCGCTTATGCCATCGCGGTCGTTGATGACAGGCTGTGTGTCTTCGGCGGGTGGGATGGCTCTGGCTACGTGGCCTCCAGTTATGAATACGATCCGGACAGCGACACCTGGTGGGAGAAGACACCGATGCCTACGGCGCGAGGGTTCGCCGCAGCCGGGGTGATCGAGGGCAAGGTCTACGTGGTGGGAGGATACGATGGGCGGCACGAATTCGCCACTGTGGAAGAGTATGACCCTGCTCTGGAGGGCAAGGGCGATCCATGGAGCGTGAAGTCGCCCACGAGGCTGCGACGTGGTGGCCTGGGGTTGGCTGCCATCGCTGGCACTCTATACGCGATTGGGGGAGGATGGGACGGCTATCTGGCTTATAATGAGAAATACGACCCGACGGAAGACCAGTGGTCCATCCTCGAGACGCCGGTGTTCGGCGAATGGCGCAACCTGGGCGTGGTTACCACCAATACGAGGATCTATGCCATCGGTGGGTGGAACGGGGATTTCCTGAACCTGAACGAGGAGTATCAGGCTCTGTTTACGTACTATCTGCCGGAGCTTCCCTAGGAGGGCATTCCGGCACGTGGAGACCGGGTGTCAAGCTGCCCGTACCCTCCGGATTCGACGCAGACATCACGGTTGACATAAGTAGGGTCGTCGACTGGGCGGTGGCAAGTTTGACACCGCGGCGCGCCCGGTGTATAATTGATAATCGAGGCCCGCTAGCTCAATTTGGCAGAGCAGCTGACTCTTAATCAGTAGGTTCCAGGTTCGAGTCCTGGGCGGGTCATTTGACGAAGTGATCCACGTACGCCCTGAGCAACCCACGGAAGCGAGCAACCCTTGTACGGTCGAGGTCGACATAGGGGTTCCTATGTCGTCGTCCACACTGGCCGATGCAAGGGTTTCTTTTCTCTAGAGCCCAGAACTAGCGAGTAAGCTGTCCGCCGCAGCCGCCTGGCTGGAGGGTAGCTCAAGCTCGGGTCGATCCAAGATGATCAATGCCCGACCCGAGTTGTGGCATCTGAGAGCTGCTATTCGAGCTCGCGCGATACCTCTCTGACTATTGCTTTGAGGATGTCCACGGAGGCCATGGCCCTTTCAGGCGTGAAGCGGTACGCAGGGCCGGCTACCCCCATCGCCGCGAAGACCGTGCCGTTAGACCGCACGATCGGCCCAGCAATGGCGTTCTCGCCTTCTAGAAACTCGCCAAAACTGGTGGCGAATCCCTGTTGCTGGATGCGCTCCAATTCCACCCGGAGATCCTTAGGATCCACGGAGGTCTGCGTCGCTGGGAGAGATAGCGGCGGCTCCAAGAACGCGCTCAACTGCTCTTCAGACATATGCGCCAAGAAGATCTTTCCGGTGGCCGTGCAGTGAAGAGGCGCGCTAGCAACCCACTCCACCGGTCTCAACCTGGGAGGGCCAGGCGAACGCAACACAGGGATTACCACGTCTTCTTTGCGCAGAGCTAGGAGCGAGAATTCCCCCACCGCATCGGACAGATGACGCAGATATGGAGGTACGATCTTGGTCAGCCCGCGGCCGCTGATCAGCGAGTTGGACAACTCGACCAATCCCAGGCCCAGGCGATACTGGCGGTTGGTGGGGTCCTGTACGACCAGGCCCCCATCTCGTAGCGTCGCCAACAGACGGGAAACGGTACTCTTAGTCAAACCAAGTCTTCGACTCAACTCGGACACACCGAGTTGAGGTTCGTCCACACTGAATTGCTTCAGGATGAACATTGCTCTCTGGACCGATTGTGTAGGCATGCTTGACGGCCTCCTGTCTTGCCTCGTCAGCGTAGTTCTCTTAGTCTGTGGTGTCGGCTGTGCTAACGGGTTCGACACCACCTGGTTGTCGTTGTGCTGGATGGTGGCTGACAGAAACTATCGACGGCACTGTTGATCACTCCCAGACCCCGGCTAGCTGGCGTCGGTGCCGCGCCTGGCGTGGCCATTGCCTTTATGTCAGAAGCACATACTCAACCCTCCTATCTGCACGACGCCATCAACTCCTCGGTCGTCAGTGCCCAAGAGCGTGTCGGAGCCCGCCTCTCGGGCTCCAAACGAAACACCAATCCAGCAGATTCTTCTCTCACGTTGAGGAAGGGTTGGGAAGGCTCTTCGCCTTGCGATTATTATGACATAGCTTTGAGATTTTGGCAAGTCAGGCTTCCTGGTTGCAGTGGCACACAGCCCGCCGTTCTCATCACGTCGTACTCGTGGGTTGCTTCCATGATTGGACGATGGGCAGGGGTAGTCGCCTGGGCTCTGACCCGACCCGAAATTCTCAAGGCCCGGGCTCTAGCCACACAGGCCTTGACCAGAGGCTTCCTTGCCTACGTGGTGCGAGTCCCCGCCAAGCTGCCACCCGCTTCGAGACCCGCGCGCTCCCGGGACGTGTCACAGTCGACGCAAAAGTCTCTAGATTTGAGGGAGCTAGATGCGCAACGGTTAAGTGGTACCATCTTCCTATTGCCTTTGGGATGGCCGTACTGTATCATGGAAGCAGGTTTCGGGGGGCATCTGTAGCCGCTATTTTGTGTTACCAGACTGCCGGGAGACTGCGACCGGCTGAGCCTCCGCAGGTGTGTGCGACGGAATGCGGGGGAGTACAGGTCTTGATCGGAGCGGTACCAGGTACATGAGTCAGCCGGTGCGGTGTTGTGTCCACTCGGTCAACGCGTACTCACTTGGGCTCCGTTCTCGCCAGGCAGTGCCATAGGTTCCAACGCCGGTCACCGCTGGTGCTGTGTGGC
>NJBK01000056.1 GCA_005223035.1 Chloroflexi bacterium B3_Chlor | reverse complement strand
GATGGTAAGAGTCTCCGGTCTCGTGGTCGGCGAGACGATAGACTGGGATCCTCAAGAGTTGATTCTCCGATTCGAGATCGCCGACGAAGGTGGGAGTCTCCCCGTCGTCTACCAAGGCGTCCGCCCCGACATGTTCCGGGACGGCGCTGAGACCGTGGTAGAAGGGAAGTACGCTCCCAACGATCTCTTCGAGGCCAGCACCCTGCTCCTCAGGTGCCCCTCCAAGTACGTCGAGGAATAGCCTGGTCGTACACCATCTCCAGGTAAGAAGCAATGATGTCTGACGTCGGCTATTGGATCCTTGTCCTCTGCTTGATCGTCTCGTCGTACGGGGCGATAGCCTCATTCATGGGGGCACGTCGCGCGTCTCGCCAGTCAGTCGAAAGCGGCAAGAATGCACTGTTGGTAACGACCGTTCTGGTCAGCCTTGCCTCTGCGATTCTGCTCTATCTCCTGGTGGCCCACGATTTCCAGGTGAGCTATGTGTACCGCTATACCAGCACCCACCTTCCACTCATCTACACTATTTCCGCATTCTGGGCTGGCGAGGCAGGCTCTTGGCTCCTGTGGCTCTGGTTTCTCACCATCCTGACGGCGATAGCAGTACTGCAGAGTGGCAGGCTGGGCAAGCTCGGTCCATACATTCTGGCTACTCTAGCCGTGAACGAGGCCTTCTTCGCTCTCGTATTGATCTTCATAAGCAATCCGTTCGAGACCCTGCCGTTCAGGCCAACCGAAGGGGTTGGCATGTTGCCTCTGCTGGAGAATCCCGGCATGGTGATCCACCCACCGATCCTCTTTCTCGGCTACGCAGGATACACCATGCCTTTCGCCTTTGCACTGGCCGCCCTGATGAGCGGCGAAGTCAGTGGCGACTGGATAAAGGCGGTCAGGCCCTGGAATCTCTTTGCCTGGCTCTCCCTTGGAATAGGGATCATCATAGGGGCATGGTGGGCCTACGTGGAGCTAGGCTGGGGCGGCTACTGGGCTTGGGACCCGGTGGAGAACGCTTCCCTTGTCCCGTGGCTGACAGGGACTGCCTTCGTGCATTCGGCCATGATGGAGGAGCGACGCCGAATGCACAGAGTCTGGAACATGGTGCTAGCCACGCTTTCCTTCGTCTTGTGCCTCTTCGCGACGCTGGTGACTAGAGGCGGCATCATCGTGTCCGATCTCCACGGCTTCTCGCGCAGTCTGCAGCCCATTGCCTACTTTCTGATGACCTACATGGCGATCATCCTCGCGCTTAGCTTCTTCCTAATCGTCCTCCGTCGGCACCAACTCCGAAGCGAAAGTGGCATGGGCAGCCCTCTCTCCCGTGAGGGAGGTGTTCTCCTCGCGAACGTGCTTCTATGTGGCATGGCGCTGATAGTGATTCTAGGCACTACATATCCAACCTTCGCTCAGGCCTTTCGAGGGCTCCAGGTCAGTCTCGATGCCTCCTTCTATGATCGGGCTACCGGCCCTCTGGCGATGGTTCTCATCTGCCTGATGGGCATCTGTCCCGTCATCGGCTGGCGGCGACTGACCGTTGACACCGTTCTCAGCCTCCTTCCTGGCGTCATCGGAGGGCTCCTGTTCTCCCTGGCGATCTACGTCCTGGGCGTGAGGGACCTGTTGCCCCTTGTCTCCGCTGCCATCTCTGCCTTCGTTGTCCTCTCACTCCTGTCAGTCTTGGCAAGGGACTTGATGGCCCGGCACCGCTCGACGGCTGAAGGTTACCTACGCGCCCTTCTCACGCTGCTCTCCAGGGCTCGCCGCCGTTATGCTGGCTACTTGGTCCACTTCGGTGTCGTCCTCATCGCGATTGGAGTCACGGGCTCAATGGCCTACAAGAGCGAACGACTCATCGCTTTGAGTCCTGGTGAATCGACAGCCATCGCGGGCTATGAGCTTCATTACCAGAACTACGCGGTTGAGACCTTGAACCCCGAGCCAGAGACATATCAAAGCAGAGTCCGCTTCTCCACCACCCTGGACGTTTATGCGGGCGATTCCAAGCTAGCTACCCTGGTGCCGGAGAAGAACTACCACTACGCGTTGGAGAACCCCTGGGTGACTGAGGTGACCATACGTAGCAACTTGAAGGAAGACCTCTACGTAATCTTGGCTAGCTTAGATGAGGACGGTCTGGCTGCCTTTCAGATAGTGATCAATCCGCTGGTGACCTGGATCTGGATCGGCGGGGGAGTGCTTCTGGGGGGAACAGTCATGGCCGCTTGGCCAAAAAGGCGGGCGACAGCTGGGGAGAGTTGAGATGCGCATGAGGTTGGCCACCGTCACAGCAATCCTAGTTCTACTCACGACGACCGTGGGAGCTTGGGCTCAGGGGTCCGGCGTGATCGAGGGTCAAGTGTTTAACGGTTCATCAGGTCGGGTGCCGCTCGAAGGAGTACCTGTCACCCTCTGGGTATTCACGAGCCAGGGGGCGGAGAGTTCCCTCGAGACCACTACCGACACCGAAGGGCGCTTCCGCTTTGAAGATCTCGATACGGAAGGGTATGCCTATCAGTTCGAAGTCGAGTATGTGGGAGTGCAGTATGGGAGCGAGGTAGTGGCCTTTCCAGAAGGAGAGAATCTCATCTCCATACCGTTCACTGTCTTCGAATCGACCACTAGTGACGAAGATCTATCGGTGGAGCGGACCCACCTGATCTTCGATTTCGAGCCAGGGACCATTCAGGTGCAGGAGGTGCAGATCTTCTTCAACGCTGGAAACACAACCTATGTCGGGTCGACAGGAGAGGAGGGAGGAACAACCGTGCACTTCACCCTGCCCGAGGGTGCTTCCGACGTCGAACTGATGGAAGGGTTGATGGAATGCTGCGTAGTCGAGACGGACACCGGCTTTGCTTCCACTAGGCCAATCTTTCCAGGCCCCAAGCAGTTTGTCTTCACCTACGAACTGCGGCACCAGGCGGCCACATTCGACCTTTTGCGAGAGATAGCCTATCCGATCGGCTCGTTGGATGTACTGGTCGCCGATGTGGGGGTGGAGGTCGAGGCTTCCGGGTTGACCAGCCAGGAGTCTCTCTCGTTCGAGGGGGGCGAGTATCTACACCTGACTGCACAAGACTTGACTTCGGCTGATGAGGTCGCCCTGCGTTTCGCCAGCCTTCCGCTGGAGATTGCGCCAACGGAATCCCCCGCCACCGCTCCCCCTGTGGCCACGTGGGCGGTTGTGGGGCTTGCCATCTTGGCTGTGTTCGTGGCCCTGGCTTACCCCTTCTTCAAGAGGAGCCGAGAGGAGAAGGGGTAGATGATCCAGGTCCAGGGCTTGGTCAAGTCCTTTGGTCACACCTATGCCCTCCGAGACGTCGATCTGGAGGTAACGCAGGGTCAGTTCCTCACTATTGTGGGCCCCAACGGCGCCGGCAAGACAACTCTGCTGCGCATCCTGGCGACGCTGCTCAAACCCACAAGTGGGCTTGTGCGCATCGATGGCCTTGACGTGGCTTCGCGCAGCGCCGAGATCCGCCGCCGAATTGGGTTTGTTTCCCATCAGTCCCTCACTTACTCGAAACTGACGGTCGAAGAGAACCTCGTTTTCTACGGCAGGATCTACGATGTACCCGCTGTCAAAGAGCGGGTGGACACACTCCTGACTCTGGTGGGGCTCGAAGCACGTCGCCACGACGCTGCACGCACCCTATCGCGGGGCATGCAGCAGCGTCTGTCCATCGCCCGGGCCATGATTCATCAACCCTCACTCTTGCTCTTGGATGAGCCCTATACCGGCCTCGATCAACAGGCCGCGGAGATGCTACGACAGCTACTCCAAACCATCACCGCAGAGTCTTGCACAGTGGTCATGACCACTCACAACCTTCAAAGAGCTTTGGAGTTGTGTCACACCGTAGCTATCCTGGCAAAGGGACGAATCGTCCATGAAGCAGAGAACACTTCCCTGACCTTGGACGACTTCCAGCAGGCTTACTGGCACTACGTGGGAGACCGATGGCCAAGGTAGCGAGCTGAGACATGAGTTTCTTGAACAAAGTACTAGCTATCGTTGGGAAGGATGTGGTGGCCGAGTTGCGTACCAAGGAGATGTTCAGCTCCATGCTGGTCTTCGCGCTGCTGGTCATCGTCATCTTCAGTTTCAGTTTTGAGCTGAGGGTGGAGAACGTCGCTCAGGTGGCACCCGGAATCCTATGGGTGACCTTTGTCTTTGCCAGCACCCTGGAGTTGAACCGCTCGCTCGCGATGGAAATGGAGAACGGTTGTCTTGACGGCCTGTTCCTGGCCCCAATGGACCGCAGTGCCATCTACTTTGGTAAGATGCTCGGCAACCTCATCTTCATCTCCGCCATCGAAGCTCTGATGCTGCCCATCTTTTCCGTCCTCTTTGACCTGAACCTGATCCTGCCCTCGCTGTTGCTCACCATCTTCTTGGGCACTATTGGCTTCGCGGCCGTCGGCACCCTGCTTTCCGCCATTGCGGTCAATACCAGGGCGCGGGAGGTGATGTTGCCCGTTCTGCTTTTTCCCATCATCCTGCCAGTCGTCATCTCCGCCACGAAGGTCACCGGAGGCATCCTCGACGGCGTGCCCTTGGCTGATTGGGCTCACTGGCTAAGGTTCCTTGTGGCTTTCGACATCATCTTCCTGGCAGTCTCCTACATGACCTTCGACTTCGTGGTCCAAGGGTAACGTCTGCCGCAGGAAAGGAGTTTCGATCATGAGTAAGAGCCTTCGGATCGAAGATGTGCTCAATTGGCTGAGCGGCTTGAGCATGATGGTTGCGCTCTATCTGGTGTTCGTCTATGCGCCGACAGAGGCAACCATGGGGCACGTGCAAAGGATTTTCTACTTTCACGTCTCCTCGGCCTGGGTAGGCTTCTTCGCCTTCCTCGTGACCCTGGTGGGTGGCATTGCCTACCTTCGTGGAGGGAATCGAGACTGGGATACAGTGGCCCTGTCCTCAGTGGAGATCGGATTAACCTTCACCGCCATGGCCGTCATCACCGGGTCCATCTGGGCCAAGGCTACCTGGAACGCTTGGTGGCCCTGGCAGCAAGAACCCCGCTTGGTGTTGGTCAGCATCCTGTTGCTCCTCTACCTGGCTTACCTCATGCTAAGGGCTTTTGTAGAGGGGGAAGAACGAAAGGCCCGGTTCGCTGCGGTGTACGGCATCGTGGCCTTCGTTAGCGTGCCTTTCACCTTCATGTCGGTGCGGTGGTGGCAGAGGCTTCACCCTGTGGTCTTCGAGAGAGAGGGTACGCACTTGGCCCCCGCGATGTTGGCGACCTTTCTCTTCTGCCTCGTGGCCTTCACAATCCTGTACTTCACACTGCTGCTTCATCGAAGCCGCCTGGGGAGACTGGCGGACCAGGCTGAGGGGCTGAAAGAGAGACTCCGAACTGGAGAAGGAGGTTGAGTATGGGTTACCTTTTTGCAGCATATGCCGTATTCTGGGGTTTGACCTTCGCTTACGTCTTCACTATCGCTTCCCGGCAAAAGAGACTGGAAAACGAGATCGAAGCCCTGAGCAGGGCCGTGAAGCGCGAAGAGACATGACAGCTTGGGACCCAAGGCGGGCCTGATCTTCGAGGTGGCTTGCAGCCGCACACGGGACAGACCACCCTTCTCGCCTCGCTTCCGCCCTGCCTCTTGGATGTCCCTCAGTTGATGCGTATCATTCGCCAAGAGGCCGCGAGGGGTCGTGTGGAACCGCTCTAGGTCATCATCTCCGCACTCTTGGACCATGATCCGAGCCTATGGCTAAGGAGAGAAGCTGTCAGAGAGAGAAACAAGCTCCTGTGGAAAGCCACCGAAGACGCTGATGTTCCCTTGCTTGCCCGCTTGGCCGCAATCCCGAGATTCGTGATCCAGTGATCCCCCCCGATACTAGATGCGACAAAGCCCCCTTTGCCATATTGGGCGAAGGGGGCTTAGCTTACTGTGTAGGGCTTGGTTCTCGGTGTCTGCTAAATACCGCTTCTGCTATTCGATCATCAGAAAGGCGTAACGGTTCATTTGTTCAGAATAGTCCCTAAGAACCTCTATTGGATAGCCGTACTGCCTGACTGTGGCGTAGACGTCTACAGCCATTGACTCAGGCGTAGGGCGCGCGAGCTTTGGGCTCTTGCACTCCCCTCTCGCCCCTGGGCAGTCGGCGCATATGGAGCACGAATCCATGGTCAGCATAAAGGCCTTGCGATAGCCGCCTAGAAACAATTCTCTCTCTAGCTTCAGGAGTGCCTGGTTGACCCCCCTCGACCACGCGTGGCGATCTTCCGGCTTTTCGAACGTTTTTTTGAAGTGAAATGTCACCGCAGTGCTGTATTCGTCGAAGAATTGTCGGCACTCTGAGACTGAAGGAACGTTCGGGGGGCAGGATGCGTTTCTGCCGTACTCCGGGCAACCAAACGTACACTTCAAGCGCACCCATTGGGACACGATGATATCCTTGGGCTCCATCCATTTGAAATCTGTGTATCCGTGCTTCTCAAATAGTGATTCCAGTTCTTCTCGGTTCTTCATGCTCAAATCGATCTCCTCTTCCCAAGAGATTCTGCTATCGCCGGTCGCATCCGCTTCGCCCACAATTATACATTGGGACCTCGACATCGGCTAGAGTGCAGTCAGGAGGTCCTACCATCGAGCGAGGGATATCAAGAGCAGGACCGTCAAAGCGAGTCTCCTCCCCTTTGATGGGGGAGGACTGATGGTTCGACAGGCTCACCACAAGGGAGGAGGTGAGCAAGAATCGAAACGGCCGCCCCGAAGGATGGCCCTTCGATGCGCCAATTCAATCCTCCCGGAGGATCGACACTGGTTAGGCGGCCTCCAGGCGCACCGCACAGACTTTGTACTCCGGTATCTTGGCCTGCGGATCCAAGGCCGGGTTGGTGAGGACATTGGCCGCAGCCTCGGCGTAATGGAAGGGTGCGAAAACCAACCCACGCGGTACCCGGTCGGTCACCCAGGCCTTGGCCTGAATCTCCCCTCGCCGGCTGAGGAGCTTCACCTGCTCCCCGTCGCTCACGCCTAGCTCCGCGGCATCCTCAGGGTTTACTTCTACGTACCCCTCAGGCGATTCCTGTTCCAGCTTGGCGGAGCGTCGAGTCATGGAGCCGGTGTGGAAGTGGAACATGTTGCGGCCTGTGGTCAGCATGAACGGATACTCATCATCGGGCATCTCCGCCGGGTCCTGATACTCCACTACATGCATCTTCCCCAGCCCACGGGTGAACTGTCCTTCGTGCAGATAAGGGGTGCCTACATCTTCCGCTGTGCGACAGGGCCACTGCAGGAAGCCCTGTTCCTCCAGGCGCTGATAGCTCACCCCCGCATAGATGGGTGTCAGACTTGCTATCTCCTCCATAATCTGAGCAGGTGACGCATAATCGAAGCCCCGGGCCCCCATGCGCTGCGCCAATTCGCAGATGATCACCCAGTCGGCCTTGGAGTCCCCTATCGGTGGGACGGCCTGGCGCACCAACTGCACGCGCCGATCCGTACCCGTGAAGGTGCCATCCTTCTCGGCATAGGAGCAGCCGGGCAGCACCACGTCCGCCAATTCCGCTGTCTCAGTCAGGAAGATATCCTGCACCACCAGCAGATCGAGGGCCTGCAATGCCTCTATCACGTGGTTGCTGTCAGGATCGGAGAGCACAGGGTTCTCGCCCATGATGTACATGGCCTTCACCTCGCCCCTCTCGGCCGCGTCTATCATCTCGGTGACGGTGAGGCCCACCTTATCTGAGCACCCTGTCACACCCCAGGCCTCCTCGAACTTCTGCGTGAACTCAGGATTCGTCACCACCTGGTAGCCAGGATAGACATTGACCAACGCCCCCATGTCACAGGCGCCTTGAACATTGTTCTGGCCTCGTAAGGGATTGACCCCCGTTCCTGCCCGTCCCAGGTTGCCGGTGATCATGGCTAGATTGGCACAAGCCTTGACGTGATCCACACCGCTGGTGTGCTGGGTGATGCCCATGGCATAGACGATGGCCGCCCGCTCTGCCTGGCCGTACATCAGCGCCGCCTGCCTTAGCTCCTCTTGAGGGATGCCGCTGATCCGCTCCACCACATCGGGGGTGTATCGGGCTACCGCCTCCTTAACTTCCTCGAATCCCTCGGTCCGGTTGGCGATGAACTCCTCATCGGCCAGGCTCTCGTTGATGATGATGTTCATCATCCCGTTCAGCCACGCCACATCGCTGCCCGGCCGCTGGCGCAGCCAGAGGTCTGCATGAATTGCCATCTGAATGCGCCGCGGATCGGCCACGATGAGCTTGGCTCCTCGCTCCTCGTGCGCTCTCAGAATGCGGGTGCCGATGATGGGATGCTGCTCTGTGGTGTTGGACCCGGTAATCAGGATGCAATCGGCCTCCTCCAGATCGAGGACGGAATTGGTCATCGCCCCGCTTCCAAATGATGCGGCCAGACCGGCCACAGTGGAGGAGTGTCAAAGCCGGGCACAGTGGTCCACATTGTTGGTGCCCAGGAAGGCACGAGTGAACTTCTGCAGCAGATAGTTCTCTTCATTTGTGCACTTGGCTGAGGACAGGACTGCCAGGCTATCAGGTCCGAAGTCGCTCTTGAAGGAAGAGAACCTGTCAGCGATGAGATTGTAGGCTTCGTCCCAACCAGCCTCGCGAAACTGGCCCTGTTCCCTGATCAGTGGCTTGGTGAGCCTGTCGGCATGGTGGATGAAGCCATGGGCATTCCAACCCTTGATGCAGAGGGCTCCCTCGCTGATGGGGTGGCCTTTGACGGGAAGGGTACCGACCACGCTCCCGTCGAGCACCTGCAAGTAGAGGGCGCAGCCGGTTCCGCAGTAGGGGCACGTCGTCAAGACATTTCGGTATTCCATGCTAGATCTCCACCTCCATCGGCAACACCAAGGGAGGCTGATCCTCAAGATCAACCCCTGGCTCATAGCCAAACATCTCTCCCATCTCCTGACGGATAAGGGCGTACAAAGCCGTCATGGGGATATGAGCCGGACAGCTGAGTTCGCATTCGCGACAACCCACACATTTTCCTGCTGTGTGCATCGCCCTGATGAGATGGAAACTGGGGAATGGCGGGGGCACTCTCCCTCTCTCCACCCACAGCTCCTCCTCCAGAGTGCACTCCGGGCAGAAACACTGGGGGCAAGCGTTACGACAAGCATAACACTTGATACACTTGTCGAACTGGCTACGCCAGAAAGACAGTCTTTCAGCTACCTCCTTTTGCCGCAGTTCCTCCGCCACCCTGTCAGGCACCGGTTCGGTTCTCTCACCTACATGCGCGTCAACAAGCACGCTGGGATACGGTTTCGCGCAACGACATTCCTCCGCCTCATCCGCTGTGCAGGCCAATCCGATGACGGTGACGTTGCCAAGCTCTACTTGGTTCCGCTTGGCCATCTCGATCAGCCCTCGCTCCTCGCAGCCTCGACAGACGATGCCCAGCTTGGCCTCCGGATACTCATTCTGAATCAGCCGCAGTGTGGCAGGAAGCGGGTACTTGGGCGACAGGCCCAGCCCGTTTAGCTCTTCACGTTCGCGAAACAGGTGGGGGGCCACGTGTCCAGACTTGTTCCGCAGAGCTATGACTCCCTCCACCTTGTCGAGCAGTTCACCTACCGCATTTCTCAGAGCTTCCAGTCTGTTCATCCCAACACCTGCCTCATCGGCGGTAACTGTTGAACCGTGTCCGTGAACTCGTCGACTACGTGGGCGAATCGCTCCCCCTCCGACGCTGAGATCCACTCCAATCGCAGGCGCTCCGGCTCAATCCCCGAGAACTCCAGGATGCGTTGCAGGATGGGGACACGTTTGGCAGTGCGATGATTGCCATTGATGAAATGGCAGTCGCCGAAGTGACAACCCAGCACCAACACTCCATCTGCTCCCTCGCGGAAGGTGCGCAGGATCAACTCCGCCGAGACGCGCCCCGAGCACAACACCCGTATGATGTTGACATTGGGTGAATACTTGATGCGCGACGTCCCGGCCAGATCGGCGCCGGGATAGCTGCAATAGGTACACGCATAGGCAATAATCTTGGGTTCGTACATCAGGCCACCTCCAACACTCGCAGGGCTCCCTGCATCTCTGCCAGCAACTGCTCGTCGGTGAAATGCAACACCGTGACGGCTTTGGAGCGGCAGTGACCGCCACAGACGCCACACCCCTTGCAGGCTGTCTCATCCACCTCTGCGTGTCCTTCAACCAGTTCCAGGGCACTGTAGGGACAGGCTACCACGCACTCGCCACAACCGGTGCAAAGCCCCACATCTATCTGAGCGATGGACGGCTCAAGAGTCACTTTGCCCCTGTCCATCATAGCCATAGCTGCCGCCGCTGCCGCCCCCGCCTGAGCGACTGTATCCGGTATGTCTTTGGGGCCCTGGCAGGCGCCGGCAATGAAAACGCCATCGGAAGCGGTTTCGACTGGCCCAAGCTTCGGGTGCTTCTCCAGGAAGAAGCCGTCTGCGCTACGACTGAGGCCGAAAAGGTGAGCCACCTCCGCAGCGTCATGCCGCGGTTCCAGACCCGCGCTCAGGATGACCATATCCACCGGAATCTGTACCAGGCGACCCAGATTCGCGTCCTCCGCCTTGACCAACAGCCGACCACCGTGGCGAACTACCTCGGCCGGCCTGCCCCGGATGAAGATCACTCCTTCCTGTTGCAGTCGCTCGTAGAACTCCTCGTATCCCTTACCGCCTGTACGCATGTCGATGTAGAACTGGTAGACCTGTGCGCTAGTTGCATCTTTGACCAGATGAGCCAGCTTAAGGGAATACATGCAGCAGATCCGCGAGCAATACCTGTTGTAGTTCTTGTCGCGGCTGCCGACGCAATGCACAATGGCCACACTCTCGGGTTCGCGCCCGTCCTTCAGCACAATCCTGCCCCGCGTCGGCCCACTTGCATCCACAAGCCGCTCGAACTGCAAGCTGCTCAGGACATTATCATATCTGCCGTAGCCGTAC
>NJBK01000026.1 GCA_005223035.1 Chloroflexi bacterium B3_Chlor | reverse complement strand
CTTGATACTGGCATCGAATTGGCCGCCAATGGGATGACCCCGCAGCAGAGAATTGCTGCGACCGTGGCCAGCCTAGTCACTGTGTCCAAGGACCGCACAACAGCAAGGAGGCAAGGAAGATGATCAGACCGCGTGTGTTCGTGCTCTTGGCAACGATGGTTGCGCTCACAGTGGCCCTAGTGGGGGGCTTGGCATGCCAGCCCAGCGCACAGCTGGGAGAAGCTTGCACTGGCGATTCCGACTGCGCGGGGGACCTGGTTTGCGTCATGGGCGAATGCGTCCAGTGCCGTTACGACAAGGACTGCGATCCGGCCCCCCAGAGATGCATCGACAACCAATGCATCCCGGTTGAGTGCCTTGTCGATGCGGACTGCGATCCTGAAGAGACGTGCGTCGACGGCGAATGCGTCGAGGCTGAGCCCGAGTGCACAGCCAATCAGGACTGCCAGGACTTCTACGGAGAGGGGTGGGAATGCACCGACGGCACATGCGTCGAGGCTGAGCCCGAGTGCACCGTCAATCAGGACTGCGAGAACCTCCATGGAGAGGGCTGGGAATGCACCGACGGCACATGCGTCGAGGCTGAGCCGACCCCTGCGCCACTGCCCGAGGAAGAGCCTGTGCTCCCGTTCATCTTAGGGGAGTTCCAACGGAAGTACAACGACGCCGTGAAATCCTCGGACGAGGACGGTCTCGAGTCGCTGTTGTTCCAAGAAGTGATCAACGTGTACACACACCAGCAGTGCCGGGCCAACTTGGAGGCGGGCATTGAAAACACCCCGCCTATCGACGAGATCCTTGACTGGACAGGGCCAGAACGCTGGACGTGGCACATCGATGGGCTTTCGATACCGATTGACAACACCTGGGCCGTCACTGTGGTCCTCACCGACCAGGACCGTGAGGTTTTGATCCACCTCGCCGAGCGTGAGGACGGCTCCGTGGGGTTCCTCACCGACTGTGGCGATCCGCTGCCCCCGACGGATGTCATGATAACGCTATCGGGATACGTCCCCCTCCCGGTCGAGTGGCCAGAGGTCTACCTGGTCCGTTGGCCGGACGGCGTCACCGTGGGCGAGAAGGAGTATCTTGAAGATACCTGCCTCCCAGACCCGGAGGAAGCGCTGCACGTCTACCTCGACCTGTTGAAGGAGGCGGGCAGCGCACCAGTAGACCCCGAGACCGGCGAGTTTTCGCTCCTTGTGTCGGCGGGCTCCTTCAGCTTTTGGTATGGGCCCGTGTATTGCCCTGACGGCTCGTATCGCGGCTATGTCGGCTCCCCCAGAACCACGGTCTCAGGGACAGACACTGAAGTTCCCGTGGGAGAGTTGACAGACCAAATCCACTGCAGTTGCGACTAGACCCAGGGATGGGCCTGGTAGTGGTTGGTCTTGACACTCCGGATCGTCCGGCTCAGCACAGCCAATCTCTCTGGAGTTGGCCAGCATCTTCTGGACCAGTTCGTTGGCTCCCTCCCGCGTTCAACCCTCCCGGAGGTTCCCAAACTCCGGGAGGGTGTTGGATTCCATTTCGTGGCGGTCCTACGGAGTAGCGCGAAGTGTCGCCCCCGAGTGAATTCTCCCTTAGCAGTCCTCGCATAGGCTGGTAATCCCCGAAGTTTACCTACTTGGACACAGGCCCTCCTTGAGGCGCAGCCCTGAGGGTGGTATAATCGCTGGCGGAAAGGTCAGACATCAAAGACAGAAGGACACAATTCCCCGCAAAAGGCCTGGCAACCAGGCGAGTGGAAGTTCACTCCATGCGAAGACGCTGAACGGATCGCTGGGGAGCAGGTATGGATGAGAACGTCGAAGCCTTCCTGAGACTCCTGGACCCGGCAGACAACTCAACCGGTGGGGGTGCGGCCTCGGCCGTTGCCGGAGGTATGGCGGCGGCCCTCGTAGCCATGGTGGCTCGCCTTTCTATCGGCAAAGAGGGACTGGAAGCGAAGTCTTTCTACCGCGAATTGAGCGCAGAAGCGGAAGCTCTGTCGGGCGAACTGCTAGATGGCGGGCGCGAAGATTCGGACGCGTTCATGGCTGTGCGGTCTGCCTACAGACTGGCGAAGGACACCAACGAGGAGAAATCTGCACGACGGGAGGCAATCCAGCATGCCATGCTCCAGGCAGCCCGCGTTCCCTTGGCCAACATGGAGCGCTGCTGGCGCGTGCTGGAGCTGGCCATGCAATTGCAGGGGCGGTCTAACCCCAACGCCGCCTCAGATCTGGAATGTGCGCTGCATCTGGCGCGCGCCGGTCTTCTCGGGTGCGCCGATAACGTTGAAATCAACCTGCCAGCTATCAAGGACCAGGAAGCGGCAGGAGAATTGGCCGAGCGCGCCCGCTCGTTGAAAGCTCTGGCGTTGGCTCGTCTGCCGGAAGCGCTCTAGGCTTGCTTAGGGCGGCGATCTATCAAGATACAGGGGTTGAGCATGAAAACAGTTCTGCTATGCGAGCCCAACATCAGCGAGGGAAGAGACCTTCAAGTCGTTGAGCAGGTGGTTGACAGAGTCCGGCGGGTGGAGGAGGTCAAAATCCTGGACTATTCCTCTGACGCCGATCACCATCGCTCCGTGCTCACGTATCTGGGCGAACCAGATGCGGTGCTCGAGGCGACAAAGGGGATGGCGGCGAAGGCCCTTGAGCTCATAGACATGACCAAACACCAGGGTGCGCACCCAAGGATCGGTGCTGTGGACGTGGTACCCTTCGTCCCGGTGCGTAACGTTGAGACGGAGGAGGCCATAGAAGTTGCCCGCCAATTTGGCAAGTTCGTCAGCGGCCTCGGGGTGCCCGTCTACTACTACGAAGAGGCAGCAACCAGGCCCGAGCGACAGAGGCTGCCTGCCATCCGCAAAGGGCAGTACGAAGCGTTGGAGGAGAAGCTTAAAGACCCAGCCTGGGTGCCCGACGAAGGTCCGGCGACTTTCAATGCGAAATCGGGGGCGATGGTCACTGGAGTGCGCTTCCCACTCATAGCCTTCAACGTCAATCTGCGCACAACTGATCTCTCCATCGCCAATCGGATCGCCAAGGCCGTGCGCCATATCAACGGCGGTTATCGCTACGTGCGGGCCATCGGGTTGTCACTGGAAGAAGAGGGTATGGTGCAGGTTTCGATGAACCTGGTCAACTACGCCAAGACTCCCATTCCGCGGGTCCTAGAGACCGTTCGCTCAGAATCTGCGCGCTACGGTGTGAACGTGGCTGGTGCTGAGCTCGTTGGCCCAGTACCGCTGGGCGCATTGGAAGAGGTACTCAAGCACTATCTGCAGGTCCACGATTTCTCGCTGGATCAGATTATCGAAACCGCCATCCTCGACTGAGATCGAACCGCTTGTTCCAACTGAGATCAACTCCCAATCAATAGGGGAACTCGAAGCCCTTACCTGCCAAGTCGTCTCTAACTCGCGCGTAGAGATCGAGATACTCTTGCGTGGGCGCAGCCTTGGCCACGTCGTAGCATTCCTGGAACTCGCTGCCCAGCGGTGCATCGGCGATCCGGTCCTCGTACTTGGCGAGCAGCTTCAGAACTAGCTCGTTGGCCTCCTCGCGGCTGAGGTTCATCCGGGCGCAAGCATGGCCCACTTCCGCCGCCATGCGGGCCTCCATAGGGGTAGCCCGGTTCTTGTGCTTGTTGCGGGCCGGCGCCGCCTCCCAGAGGTTGGCGCCCGAAACTGTGCTGGCCAAAGCGTGAGCCGCGGCCTCGTACAGGACCATCTCCGTCGCTGGGCCGGCATTCAAGAAGCCATTGGAGACGGAGATGAGCTTGCTGTTTCTGGCGACGGCTTGATGGCTGGCGCTTGCGACCCACAGGAGTTCCCGGGTGGTGCCGGAAGTGTAATGAATGTGGAAGGGGAAGTTCATCTGATAGTGGGCTTGATGGACCAAGAGGCCCATCAGATGGTAGGCCACCTGTAGTATAGCAGTTCCTTCCGCGCGGCCCGCGTAGCCGCCGTAGATAGGCCCGGTGAGGCTTCCCGTGAAACAGCCAAACTGTTGATAGTGCGCGGCCTTGTTGAGGAGAGCGTTGTCGATCTTCAGTTCGGTAAGGCCGCCCACCAGACGACTATCTGTAGTCCTGACCCCCCAGTCCGAATGACTAATCGATATCTGCCCCACGTCCGATTCCGCCGTTCCTGCAGCCACCAGGAAGATTCCCGGCCGCCCCACAAGTTTCGCTGCCTGGCGGAGGCTCATGGCGTGTTCGATGCTCCCTGCCAACTCTGTAGGGGTCTTGGCCTTGATCCTGAGACCCATACTCTCCTCGAGGATGGGGGCACAAAACCCATCAGCCAAGGGCTCTTTCAAGTAGGCGATGCACATGGGCGAGAAGAGTTCCTCGTCGCAGGAAATATCAGGGCTGAAGATGACGAATGGCGGGTTGGCATCTTCCACTTGGCGACGTTTCAGGCAGCGAGCGTCCTTGCCAGACCCTACCATGTATTCCCCAGGGGTCAGATACAAGGCTTCCTTCACTTCCCTTTCGTCGAAGGTTATGATCCTGTGGGTATCCACACAGAGAACCCCCACCTCCAGGAAGAACTCCACCGCTGCTTGCCATAAGGCGTCGGCCAGATCATCATCGCCAGGGATGGGAGCCGCAGCGTCATACTCTATCCCGTACTTCTCGATGACGACCTTCAGACTGGGCATGAAGCGCTCCATGATGAAGGGCTCATCCTCGCAAAAGGGGCCTGTGCGGGCGCGCTCCAGTATCTCCCACATCTTATAAGGTGGTGCCGGCATAGCCCCTCCCCTCTATCATCGCCTCCTCCAAGATAGCCACCGCCGTTGCCGCGTTCTCCGCCCAGGAGTCGGCGCCTATCTCCTCTGCCCAATCCTGGGTCACGGGGGTTCCGCCCACGATGACGTGGAAACGCTCGCGCAGCCCCATATCTCTCAGGATTTCAATTATCTCCTGCTGGCCGGGCATAGTGGTGGTCATGAGAGCCGAAGCGCCGATGATGTCGGCTTTCACCTCCTGGGCCCTCTTGATGAAATCCAGAGCGTTAACATCGCTCCCCAGATCGTACACGCTGAAACCGTTTACCTCTAAGAGCAAGGCCACTATGTGCTTGCCTATTTCGTGGACGTCTCCCTCCACGGTGCCGATGACCACAGTGCCTTTCTTCTCACGTCCCTCGCTCTGGCGTTCCAGGTAAGGAGCTATTGGCTCCAGTGCTTTCTGCATCGCTCGGGCCGCGAGCATCATCTCCGGAAGGAAGACCTCCATGCGCTCGAAGCGATCGCCTACCTCCCTTATCCCCTTAGTCAAGGCGTCTACCACTTCCAGCGGATCCATCTTTACTGCCATCGCCCCTTGCGCAAGGGCAAAGGCTTCTTCATCCTTCCCGTCTTCGACTGCCTCGACCAATCTTTCCAGAAGCTCCATCACAAGCTCCTTCCTCGAACTGCAATGCCAGCACATTGTATGACATTCGGAATCACGAAGCAATTAGTCGCGAAAGCGCCTTCTTGTGCCAGAGCAGTCAGCATGGTACAATCGGTAGTGCAGATAGAACACGCCACAGGGAGAAGAATGCGATTTCAAGAAAGGTTGGCCACTGGCGAGACCATCTTGGCCGACGGGGCCATGGGGACCATGCTCCATACCGCAGGGCTGGAAAAGGGGCATGCTCCCGAGGAGTTGAATATTAGCCATCCTGAGAAGGTCCTGGGAGTGCACCGCAGCTACGTAGATGAAGGCTCGGAGATGATCCTGACCAACACCTTTGGCGGCAATCGGTTCAGGCTGGCCAAATACGGCTTAGAAGACAAAGTCTACGAGCTGAACCGGAACGCAGCTGAACTGGCCAGACAGGCAGGCGATACCCTTCGACCGCGCTCAGGGCAAGTGCTAGTGGCCGGTTCCATAGGCCCCACGGGAGAGTTCTTCGCCCCCGTAGGGACTCTCAGCTTCGAGGAGGCGAGAGAGACCTTCTCTGAACAGGCAAAAGGACTAGCCGATGGCGGCGCCGATCTTCTCCTCATCGAGACCATGGCCGATCTCAAGGAGGTAGAGGCGGCACTAGAGGGCGCCCGGGAAAGCACCGACCTGCCCCTCGTCTGCACCATGACCTTCGACACCAACTTGCACACCATGATGGGGGTCAGCCCCAAGAAGGCGGCAGAGACCCTGGCCGCCTGGGGGGTGCAAGCGATAGGGGCCAACTGCGGCACTGGCCCTCAAGAGGTGGAGACGGTGATGCAGGGAATGAAGGAGACCTGCCCAGAGGCCGTCCTCGTCGCCCAGCCCAATGCTGGCGTCCCTCGTCTCGTCGACGGACGCGCCCAATATGACGCCACCCCGGAGCTTATGGCCCAATACGCCCTCCGGTACGCCGAACTAGGGGTGAGGATTATTGGCGCGTGCTGTGGCTCGACGCCAGAGCACATCGGGGCCATGGCCCGCGCTCTGGGGAAGCCGTCAGTGCTTTGACCGGCCCGTCCGGTGCTCAGGCGACCATGTTGAGAAGCACAGGTTCTCCATGCGCGCCCAACGAACCACATGGAGACCCGGTCATCTAAGAGGCGTTCCGCCCAATAGCGAGCACAGGGGCGCGGGGAGGAGCGTTTGCGCTAGTGGAGAGGATTGGCACATGGACACTCAACTGACACCGGTGATCATCAGTTTCGTCACTGGCGCCCTTACCGGAGCCCTCGTGACTTACTGGAGGCACTGGCTGGCCCGCCGCAGGGAGGCAGAGAGCCGCAAATTTGCCAAGACCCAGGAAGCAGAGCAGGTCAGGCGCGACGACTACGCACGCGCCCTGGGATACCAGAAAAGCAGAGAGAGTCTGCGGGGTTGTAACCTGGCTGGCAAGGATCTCGCGGGTCTGTACCTGGCGAAGGCTGATCTCCAGGGAGCCAACCTGAGTGGGGCGGACGTATCGGGTTCGAACCTTGAAGGCGTCAACTTGATCGGTGCTGACCTCCGAGGTGCCAACCTGCAAGGCGCCAACCTCGCCAAGGCAGCCCTGGGAGATGCTAACCTGCAGGCGGCCGCCCTCCAATCGGCCAAAGCCTCAGGTGCCAACCTCGGTGGCGCCAACCTCGAAAAAGCAGACCTGCGAGAAGCCAAACTCAAAGGCGCCGACCTGCAATGGGCTGACCTCCGGGGCGCAAATCTGGTCGGCGCTGACCTCGGAGGCACCAACCTCACAGCGGCCGACCTGCAAAACGCCAACCTGGAGCGCGTCAAACTCAAGGAGGCCAACCTGACTGAGGCCAAACTCCAACGCGCCAACCTAGAAGGCGCCAATCTCAAGGAGGCCAGGCTGGGGGATGCTCATCTCAGGGGAGCAAGATTGGACCAGTCAACTGTGATGCCCAAGGGGTGGGAAGACATTGTAGCCACCACGCCGTAGAGGGCCACACGAGCGCCCGGGTCGCCCGCGCCGAGCAGGACACGCTTCCCAACCACGGCTGGGCTGGGCACCAAGGATGGCAACCCAGGACGGCCAACGGAGGACATAAGAGACGTTTCCTTCCGTAAACACGCCAAAGAGCTTGCTTGCAATATCGGATGAAGTATGGTATATTCGTTCCAGAGCCCCTCACGGAAGAAGCTCCGCCGCTTTCCGGAACCTGAGGCGGTGTCCAGAGTTGGACTGGCCGGTCCATCGGATGGTGGAGGGCCTGCGACTACGGCGCGTGAGAAGCAATCGAATCTGCGGAGTGTATTGCGCACCTCATTCCGGGCAACGCTGGGATGAGCCAGTCTAGTGTCATCATAAGAAACAAGAAAGGAGAGTAATTGCGATGGAAGCCTATTGTGTGAAGTGCAAGACGAAGCGGCCGATGAGGAACGCTGAGAGGGTAGTATTGAAGAACGGACGGCACGCGATGAAAGGGACGTGCCCCGTCTGTGGAACCAAGATGACGAGGTTCGTCAAGAAAGGTTCCTGATCCACTACTGGCGTTGGGCTTTCAGCCGGGTGGGCGATCCAGTCGTATCCGACGCCCACCCGGCGACTTCAACGGCGCTCGGGATACCGGGCCAACGGTCAGCAGTGCGTGATCGACAAGCCGGGCGTCGATCTCGCACATGGATTCAGGACTGAGTGTCCACTGTGCGCTCTGCAGCCGGTGCAAGCACATGGAGACACATCGTGTCCCAGTCAAGCACCTGAGGAAGCGTAAGAGACCGAGACCTCCTGAACCGCCAGGCGCACGGTCAGCCGCCGCTCTATCGGCGGGGGCGTGACATGGTCTGAACGCCAACGCACTCCCCTGAAAGCCAGTCAGGGCCGCAGCTTGGCAGCCGTCCTGAATCGACTTGCATTTTCCGACCGTATGTGGTAGACTCCTACTGAAACATCCGTAGTTCCAGTGCTGGGTTTCGCCCATCGCATCGTGGCCAAGTTGCGGGATGAGGAACGAAGGACCCCTGCGCTACATGCCCAGGCTCATTCGAAGCGACTTCGGGGTGAGCCTGTTTTGGCATATGGCGGAGACGGCCACGGGCCAATGCGGGCCACATGGGAAGACACGCTCCGGCCATAGAGTAGAGGACAGACGAGCTTATGCGGCGCACCAAGGTACGTGCGCACTGCTCGCCCCATAGGGCCGCGCGCCGACGAGCACTGCAACCTCTCTCATCGGGTGTCAGGGGCCTCCAAGCAGCAGATGGTGGCTCACTGCCGGAATCAGGGAAGTGAACCCGACCACGGTGCCTGGCGCGGGCGGGACAATCCGTTACCACGGCACTGGCGGGGCTCAAGGTTCCCACCACACGGGACTAGCCGACCACAGTATCGTGCGAGGACCGCATGGCCGTCACGGCGGTCCATTGAGGCGCTCGCTGTGCCGCACTCGCCCGGGATAGAGGACTCAGGATGAGTGTTGACCGCAGGGGCACTGTTCTGCTATTGGGATTGGCCCTGTCAGTGACTTGCCCTCTAGGCAATGGTACCTTTGTGCCATTGCAAGATCTGCCGCGGTGTGGTACAATGGGATAGGAATGTATTTTGGCAATCTCGCTTAGGAACGGGGAGGGCTTTGTTATGCGCGATGTAGACGAAGCGGTGCACGATGACAAGCAGCCCGCAACGTATGTACCCGAGACCTTCTTCTATGTGACCATTGCGCTCAGTCTGTGCTTCATGATCCTCTTGGCCGCACAAGCAGTGGCGGGTGCGTCAATTCCACGCACTTCCTTGATGGACGCTTTGACGTTCACGATGGACACGTTGGCGGTACAGGTGTGCTTT
Source organism: Chloroflexi bacterium B3_Chlor (assembly GCA_005223035.1). Taxonomy (GTDB): domain Bacteria; phylum Chloroflexota; class Anaerolineae; order UBA7937; family B3-Chlor; genus B3-Chlor. Next base: position 34,379 of record NJBK01000026.1, on the reverse strand, counting down.
GCGGCAGCCGTTTCCTTCGCCACGGCTCTGTTGATCTACAACCACTGGACCGCTCTGCACGAACGCCTCCGCGGTGGGGCGACGCGAGTTGGCTCAGCAGTCGCCAGGCTGATCACAGTCAGAGCTATCAGGATAGCCGCCAGCGTTCTCGTCGGCATCTCTCTCGTGGGGCTTCTAATGTTGGCAGAATTCGAGTTGGAGCACCGGTTCTTCAAGCCATCGTTTCTTGCCCCTAGACCTGCCGTCCCTCTGCCTGACCCACCGTTCACGAGATGGCTTGAGGGTCTCCTGGGTGTCAACGCTAGTGATTCCAATGACGGGGATGGGGCACCATCGGGATACGTGCTCAGACAGTGGTACCTGCTTTTGTTACTCGTCGTCGTGACCGAGCAACTGCTGCGGCGGAGACACGACGACCGCTCCCGTCTCTGGATCCGAGCGATAGCATACGGACTGTCGTTTCTCACGCTGCTATATGTTGCATTCTCAAGAGTCTATAGATTGCACCACACGATGTTCGACGTCGGGATTGCCATCGGGCTTGGCACGCTCACTTTCTGGCTCGTGGCGTTACTGCCAGGCGCAATCCTTCACAGGAACAAGAAGCTCATCACGGAACTGGGTGGCTCAGCGTTTGCTTACCTGTTCCTTTTCTTCTTCTACTCGCAAAGTTCGTACAGATGGGTGGTGGGTGCCTTGGTGATTTTCCTCGTTCTGGCGATCGTATATCTGTTGGCGGACCGCGGCCGGTCGTACCGTGGTCTCTATCGACAGGCGCGAAAAGCAGCGAGAAGGGAGTAGGATGTGTTTGGTTTGATCCCATTCAGGTGGTACATCATCACTCCAGTAGCGTGCGTCCTCTGCACACTTATCCTGGCGCGCATAGTGATGCGCTTCTTCTCGCCGTTCTACGGGTCACTGTTCACTAGGCCGGCTGACAGACCTTCGAGGTTAGGAGAGAGACTGGCCGCCGTCATTCGAATGTGGCTGGTCTACTTTGTCACGATCACAGTGTTTACCGTGACGAGCGGATCCTTCTGGTACGGCGTTCTGGTGATACAGACCGCCTCGCGTCAATTCACCCTTGAGGGAGCCAGGGCAATTGTGCTCGCCAATTCGATTCTCATCCAAGAGACACTGTTGGCTGGCTTGTTCGTCGGCATAGTGGTGGTAGTCATCGCCAGACTGATGACGATTACGTACTCGGATTTTCTACTTCGCTACCTAGTATTCCAGCTCTTGGTGCCCGTGAACGTGGTTCTCATTACTATGGGCATGGTGCTCTCCGGACCTGGTCCGGAGTTCTACGAGGCCATCTCAGACTATGTTCTCAAAGAGATGCTGCCAGATCTTCCCGTGCTCGTTCTGTTCACCGCTTCTGTCGCAGGCATGACGACGGAGTTTGCCGTATGGGCAATGCACAAGGTGGGCCGTAGGCCGAGCCGGGGCTCGTACCCTCTGTTGAATGCGTTTCTCGACGGCCTTGTCCAGGGCGAATACACGATCTCCAGCGACAATGTCACCGAGCTAGCCAGCAGTGCCATCGCGTACACTATCAATGGTGACCCTTCAGCCGAGGGCCTCCAGTCGATGAAGTGGTTCAGCTTCTCCGGCACAGAAGACGTCGCGAGATCTCTAAGAACTGAGGTGCGGGCCTGGATCGCCAAGAAGAACCACAACATCCCTGTGGCCCTGACGAGACGTTATGATGAGCTAATGCGTCAGCAGGGCATGGAGACCGAGCAACTGGAAGACATCAGTCCCGGCATCGGTGCCAGCATCGCGTCTGTCATCCAAAGGATCACAGAGAAGGCGAACCTGAGTGCTCATCCTGAGGACATTAGGATCCTGCTCGACCAGAAGTTGGAACACCAAGCACAAGCCACCATACGGGACCGTACCAAGATCATCACACGAGACTCCGTCGTAGACCAGCTTGAGCAAATCCTCGGTGCAGAGTACAATACGAACTGCCACGTAGGAGCTCGGAGGTTCATCGTACTGAACGACGACACCCTCGTCCTCACCTGTCCAGTCCCTCAAGTGGGCCACGAACCTGAACGGTTTGCTTCGAACGCAGGCATTCTGATCAAAGACGATGACTACATAGTCAACCGATACAGCGATTTCTTCGATAATCGCTGGCGGACCACCAGCAAGTTGGAGGACTGCGGCCCGGCGATAGAGCAACTGCTGAAGCTCAACCTGCGATTGGTGAGTGGACAGAGACTCCTGATCCTTGTCGACACTGTGAAACCGCACCTGATCTGGATGGCCCGCGTTGTGGAGAGGTACGCTTGCCAGATAACGGATTCGGATTTGGTGGCCGTGGAATGCTATAAGAGCACTGGAAGCACTGGCGTCGAGCCACCAAGGGGCGTCTGGGCTGCCGCATTCGGCGAAACCGCGGTCTCACAGTTAGAGCGAAATGGTCTTCTACACAAGCTGCTAGAGAAGAAGGTCATCACTGAGCAGGAGACCGTCATTCTGCGCAACATCATCTCAGAGAACGCTTCAGATATAGTTGATGTCGTTCTTTCACTCGCGTGGTTTTCGATCTCTCACACCAACTTCCGACAGGAACTGTGTGATTTCGGGAAGTCACGATTCGCGTCAATGCCACGGTTGATACCAGCAGTCGTGCGCAGGTGCAAGGACGCGAACTACACAGTGATCGCCGAGCGAAGCAACAAGGCCGCAGAGTGGCTCACCAAGGCGGCCTCGGCCCACTTGTCTGCACCGAACGGGACTCAGCTGACATTCAACCTGGAGAACCGTAGGGCAATCGCCGATACTGGCCTGATTGACAACCCAGGTGCATTTGGCAACATCCCCGGAGGCGAGGCGTACATAGCACCAGTGGAAGACGGTGTCACCGGTGTCCTCGTCTTCGAGTGTGCGCCCAATCGACGACTCGCTACCCCCATGCGACTGACCATAACGAATGGAAAGGTCACAGCGGTCCGGGGAGACAGAAAGTACCGCGCATTTCTCCTCAGGAAGTTCAAGGAGCACCCAAACAATAACCAGGTCGCCGAGCTCGGGGTCGGCACAAATGAGAAGGCCACTGACCCAATCAACATCCGGGAGTCCGAGAAAATCCTCGGAACGGTACACTTAGGCCTAGGCGACAATCACAGGTTCGGCGGCGCATCCCAGGCACCGTTTCATGAGGATTTCGTTGTCCCTAGACCCACCCTCACCCTGACGATGAGCGACGACACCCGTGAGCGCTTGGTTACTGACGGGCGATTCTCATCCGAGTTATGAGGCGTGGGCACAATCATGCGCGAAACCCCTTCCAAGGAGGCTCCTCTTCCTCTCTACTCAGTTTTCTCGACCGAGCCATCCAATAGGCGAACCGGCATACCTGAAACTGATTTGGCTGGACAGTCCCTGACGAGTCAAGCGTGACGTGCCATTCTACAGCTGAGCACACTGTGCGGGCGGAACGCCTGGTTGCCACCAAGTGTCAGATGAACTGTCTTTCTCGTTCCAGAGCATCCCCCAGGAGTCCCACGATCAGAATGCGCGGCGCGGCGCCCCGCCCGCACCGTCGTTGCGGAGCTGTTCGCGGGTGTGACCTAGAATTGTCTATCTCCCTCGGCTGTACTGTGCAAGGGGCCCACTGCGTGCTGGCGCCTTGGTCGTCCGACGCGAGGCGACAGCCCAGCACGGCGACAGAGGAGATCCGTCGCTCACGCAGTTCATTCCACACAAGGTCCGGCTTGGCGTTCAGGGGTTCAGCCCCAAGGACTGGGTTGGCACGTTCTATCCCCCTGGCTTTTCGTCTAGACAGTTTCTTCCCTTCTACGCCCAGGTGTTCGACACCGTGGAGGTGAACTCCACTTTCTATGCCATCCCCTCCACTTCTACGGTAAGGTCGTGGGCCACGCGTACGCCCCCGGACTTCACGTTCACCTGCAAGATGCCTCAGGAGATAACCCACGACAAGCGGTTGCTGGGTGCGGAGGAGAGACTGTCCATCTTTCTCAGCAAGATGAGGCTCCTGGAGAACAAGCTTGGCCCCATCGTGATCCAGTTTCCACGCTCCTTCACCAGGCGCTTCGAGGAGAACCTTCGCGACTTCCTGCCCCTTCTGCCACAGGACATGCGCTTCGCTATCGAGTTTCGCAGTCAATCGTGGAACGATGACGCAGTCTTCGACCTGTTGAGGGAGTTCCACGTGGCCTGGTGCATCAACGATTGGCAGGATCTACCGCCGGTGATTGAGACCACCAGCGATTTAGCGTATTTGCGCCTGGTCGGATTCCACAGGGAATTCAAGTACTTGGGTCAAGTCCAGAGAGACCGGTCCAAGGAGCTGGCCTCATGGGCCCGCACCATCGAGGGCGTGGCGAAGCGAGTGGAACGCATCTACGTCTACGTGAACAACCATTATGCGGGTCATGCGCCAGCGACCGTGCAGCAACTGCAGGAGCTCCTAGGGCTGCCCACAGTTCACCCTCGCAGCCTCTGGCCTCAGGAGCCAGGCCTGCTCGCCCAACGGTCGGTATGAGGCCTTCGTCCACACGTAGTCCCAGCCTGCCCTGGGTGGCAAGCCCCTGCCGGTCCACGACCCTGGGGATCTACTCCTCACCTATGGGGAAGTGGGACTCGGGAAAGTCACCCATCAGTCGACTCGGGCCCCACTCCAGCACTTCCAGGCTCTCTGTGAAGGCGGCGTACCTCTCGGGGTGAGCAAGTATGTCCTCGTCTAGCCGGTCGTAGGTACCGTAGTCGTCGATCTCCCTCCAGATCTCGAGCCCGTATTCGCCACCGAAGCCGAACTGCACGGCATAAGCCCTGACCGTCTTGGTGCCAGGAGCCACCTCAAAAGCAGCCTTGCCCTTCTCTTCCCACCACTTGACCGCGTCACCGGTCTTCCCTGGCCTGATCTTCGCCGTGGCAACCTCATAAAGCTGATACACTCCCATGACAAACACCTCCTGTTTACATCTTAGGCATCCGTGTCGAGGGGTTGCACCCCTTCCTCAAAGTACCGATGAAAGGATCTGGGCAGTTGTTGATGGTCAAGGCCTGCTATGGCATCCGAGAAATCTCTGGAATTATAGGTGTTCCAAAACAGGAGTACTTTGTCTCTCAAGTCCCGCCTCTGAGCGTCATCTATCAGGGCAGCCAGGGTCTTTCCCGTATAAGTGCCTTCCAGTTTGATTCCCTCGGCCGTCTTCATTCGGCTCACTGCATCCGTTCCCTCCTTAGTGAAGTATGCGTACCCTTGGCCAAGAAAGCCGCCTCTGATATCTACATCACTCTCGGAGAGTTCAAATCTGGGGAAGGAGGAGTCCAGGGAACATAGGAAGGAGTTGGTCTTCTGAAAGAGGTCAGTAAGTCTCCGCACGCTGGCCAGTTGCTCACTAACCACGCGTATGGGGACGACTTCACTCTTCAGATGGGCGGCCTTCAGCCCCAGCATCAACCCCACAGCCGTGCCCATCGTGCCCAGTGCGACGTAGATTCGATCGGGCTCAGGTACTTCTCCTTTCGTGACCTGATCCTTCAGTTCGAATGCCGCATTCACGTACCCGACCGTCCCCAGAGGGGAAGACCCGCCGAGGGGGACGACTCGGGGCGAATGGCCGGTTCTCAGCCTGTGCCGGACTCGCTGGTAGAAGGTGGCCACGTACGCCAACGGTATGTTCCGAACGTGATGAAGCTCTGCGTCAGAATAGTGGCTCATCAGGAGATTGCGCCCTACATAGCCGGCATTAGGCTGGGGCCGTAGTATCGAGATACTCCTCAGTCCCAGTTGTCTGGCGTAGATGGACGTCGCCAGAGCGTGATTGGATCCCGCACAGCCGAAGGTCACAACCTCTTTTGCTCCGTTCTGCAGCGCATCCCCCAAGAGGAACTCCAGCTTCCGGATCTTGTTCCCTCCATAGACCCTGCCGCTCAGGTCATCCCTCTTGATGTACAGTCGACCTACTCCCACATCTTCGCCGAACTGATCGAGCTTGTGCACCGGGGTCGGAAACTGGCCCAGTTCCACGTGTGGAATCTTCTCGCCCAGTAGAGGGTACTTTTCAAACAACGGAAGCATTCTTCATTCGCCTGTGTGTGTCAAAGCTGGGCCACTATAGCGCTTCGTGTTCCCCTGGTTTCCGTCACTCAAGGAGCGCTCACACGCCGCGTTCCGCCCAGCTCTGCGGGCACCCACTGTCGCACGCAATCAGAGCGAGTTGTCAACTCGCACTCCCGGTCATTCTGCTATGTGGTAGCGCATGATTGGCCTAGTATCTGACCTACGGAGCACTTCCACAAATCCTGCCTTGCGAAAGGCAGATGCCAGGCCAGTGAAAGCAAAGGCGTCGGGCGTGCTGGCAGTCCGTGGTTCGACCGGGTACCCTTCTACGATCTTTGCACCATGTTTCTTGGCGTGTTCCACGGCGGCTCCCAGCAGCCTGACCGCGACCCCTCTTCGTCTGAACGACTTGTCGACAAAGAAACAGACTACCGACCAAACGGGTTGATCATCGACCCTCTTCAGGATCCGAGATCGGCCCAGACGCGGAAATGCCTCCCTTGGGGCTACTGAACACCACCCTATGGGCTGCTCATCCGCATAAGCGAGAAGACCTGGTACCTCATCCGAATCAACTATCCTCTTCAAGGCCCTCTTGTTTTCTTCTCCCTTCTGTTTCTCGAATTGGGACTGCTTCAATCTCCACCACATGCACCAGCACCCACCACACGCCCCGCGTGGGCCAAACAGCGATACCAGGTCGTCCCATCGTTCGGCCGTTACCCGACGGAACTCCAGACTTGCCAGAGATGCTGTTTCAGTAGACACGCTCTTGCTCCCTCAATGCCCTGAACTCATAGCGATGGCTAGCTCTTCCCGAAAGCATCACCCGAGGGGTGTTCGGCACGCCGCCAGCACAGACCCTTGCGGCCGCACAAATGAGACCTCCACCAAAGCAAAGACCTCGATCAACAGCGCTCTCATAGGCTCTCCACCCCAATCCTCCTCACCGGCCCTTGCTTCGGCGCCAATAGACGATGCCCAACCCCACCGAGGGGAGTGCAGAGAAGGGTCAGATGCCACCGCCGCCCTCCTCTTCAGCTTCCTCGACGGTCACCCCAGGGAAGACCGTCTTCATCTGGTCCTCCGTCGACAGACTTAGGCCATCCACTCACAACGTGCCGTCTTGGCGAGAGTCGCCCGCCGCGCCGAAGTCGAAGCTGCGCCCCATCATCGTGTGCCCTCCTGCAACGCCATCCCCCACATCCCCACGGCACAAGAGGCTAGCTCGCTTCAGATTATCACGAAGCCTGTGCCCTGTCAAACACCCCGCACGGTCCGAGAACTTACGGCCTAACTCAAACGCCGGCGAACCCCAGAGAGCACGGACTCCGGCAGGAGTCATGATACAGATCACATAGAAGCGTTGTGAGACAGAGAATCCGCAGAGGTGCCACAGATGGGGAGTCCCGCAGATCACAGGGGCGTCAGCTCGGGCCCGGTACGGGTATCCCGGACGTCCCAGCCCAGAGCAGCGATCTGCTCCCGCAGCTCATCGGAGGCGGCCCAATCACCCCGGGCGCGAGCTGCCTCACGTGCCTCCACGAGGGCCAGCACTTCCGGCGGAGGTTTGGGCACACCTTCTGCCTCTGCCTGGGCGCGGGCCATCAGCACACGCTCCCACACCTCCGTGGGAATGCCAGTCTCTGGCTGCGGTAGCCGGAACGCCCCCAGCTCCGTCACAGGGAAGGTCCGGCCCGCGGTGTACCGCTGCTCTTCGCCTCCTCGTACTAGAGTGACTCGACCCCGTCCCATCACGTGGCAAACCCTGTCTCCGAGATCCATCACCAGAGCGGTGTGCTCGTCAAGGCCAATCACGACGGCCTCGGGAGGCAGCATGGTCAACAATTCCTCAAAACGGGCGCGCCCCATGAAGCCATGGCTGGTGTCCAACTCTGCGCCGCCCTCCGTGTTGTCCCAGTGAGTGACGATAACGAGCGACAGACCGTAGGGGCCGAAGAGGTCAAGCCCCTCACACCAGTGGAGGTCTTCCCCCACCTTGTAGATTTCGTACACCGGCAAGGCCTGTGCACTGACGGCGATGGCGGCCGCGCTGGCCATAACCACGGCTGCACCCAGGCGGTGGCGAGCCACCAGCATGTGCCAGGCCAGGCTGTCTCGCAACTGGCGAACGGCGTAGGTGGGGCTGCCAGGACCCCAAAAGATGACGTCAGCATGCAGGAGTGGAGCCACGATCTCGGGGTCATCGGGGCTGAAGGGAGTGCCGCGCCTGCGGGCGGGGATTACCGTCACCTGGGGGTGGTAGTTCTGGAGGTGGCGGCGCACAAAATCGGCCATTTTCTCCGCCACCAGTGCCGAGTTGGGCTGAAAGCCGGCCGGCGTCTCCAGCACGGCCACTCTGATGGGCGGCGACAGGCGGCGCAATAGCCAGTCGTGGACCTTGCGTCCGCTGGGCGAGGTCTCGCCAGAGCCGATAAGGATCACTATACCCGGTTGTACAGACATGGTCTATCTACTCTGCGAAAAGCTTCGCCTGTAATTGACCAGCTCATCCAGCAGCGCTACAGTGAGATCAGCTTGGGCCTCCGGGCTGTAGGGGTTCTGGCCACTCCAATTGTCCCGCATCGGGCGCTCGGTCAACCCGAAGGCGGGCCTGTCGAAGGCGATGACAGTGCCGCCGCAGGATCAAAGCGATGCGGAGACAACCCCTCATGGGTTCTGAGTTCTCAGACCTCTGCACACATAGAACAAGATGCGCCAGGCGATCATAGCATGCGACACCGGTGCGGGCAAAACTCCGGGATCAACACTCGTAGCAGATAGCCAGAAGACGTGGACACATGGAAATCCAAGCATTCCCTGTGAAGTAGGCAGATTCCTGAGCTATGAATTGTACACTACGCACTTATCATAGAAGCCGCCAATCGAATCCGCTGACTGTGCGTCATGCTCGCCAATGGTGCTGATCAGTGCTTCCCAGCTTGCCACGCCGATGTCGATTTGCTCCAAGGTAGGCTGGAACCAATCAGTATGCCACTGGTCTTTGTCGTCGCCGTGCTCCGCCACCCACTCTTTGACGCGCAGCTGAACTTTGGCTTCTATCGAGGCCTTGTCGACTTGCTCCGCGAACACCCCGTCCTTGATCTGACGTGCAGGCGCGAGTACGTAGAAGCCCAACGCCGAGAGATGCGAAGGGTGTCGATCAGCCAACTGTACGACCTCAGCAATGCACGCAACTGTCCGCGCCGCCTGATCGTAATAACTAGCGTGTGTCACGTCAGGTGAAAGAGGACTGAACATCTTGGCCTCCAGAACCACAAGCTGTCTCGCGTCGGGCAGCACGGACAAGTCCCCCTTGCCCACGTTGCCGATCTCGAAATGGCCCATCACTCCATCCGCGTGAGTCCATCCTTCAGCCAGTGAGTCCCCTTTGTGCCTTGCGAGAAACGCAGAAGGCAGCAACGCTTCACAGTACCATCGTGCACCCGTGGAGAACCTCAGTGGGTGATCTGGAACGTTGTGCCTTGAGCACCAATCAAGCACGAGTCGCAAGAGCCAACCTTCGTTGTACAAGTCTGTTCGTGGGAACGGTGGCAACTCGGTGTCACAAGCCGTCAGCATAGCTTGGATTCTCTCCATCACCATCTCAGACCTCCTTTCACTGTCGTGCGGCTTGACTTCGGCGGTGACTTCCAGAAGTCTGCCGCTACCCCATCTCAATGAGTCTTTCCAACTTGGCCGCCCATCCGTGATAGTGGTCAGGAATACGGTCCACGATCATCCGCTCGAAGATGAACTCATACCTGTCCAGCGCCTGTTGATGCGCGTCTGGCGCATCTGCGCAGCAGTCCTCAATAACCGCCGCCAGGAATCCGTGCTGGACTGCCGAGGCGGTGGTGAGGAGCACACACACTGAGGTCAGCAAGCCCGCCGTCAGCACAAATCGTTTCCCCTTTTCCCGCAGATACCGCAACAACTCCGCGTTTTGGAAGCAGTCGAACGTCTGCTTGATAATGACCATTTCCCCTGGGTTTTCGAGGGCGAAAGGCAAAGTCTCCACCCCGGGCGTCCCCCCCACACAGGGAATACTCCCGCGCAGCTTGTAGGTCGGCATCCAGTCAGACATGTCGGGGTTGAAGCTGGCACGAAGATGGATCACTTCGATGCTCTCGGCGCGGCACAAGTCCAAGAGTTGCGCAACCTTTGGCGGGAATTCAGGGAAACTGCTAGCCACTTCCTCGGGCCAGAAATCCCGCTGTACATCGATGAGGAGGAGCGCAAACTGTCCCCAGTCACGTTGCGTCGCCGTCATCATGCTCGCCCCTAGCACTACGACGTGCTGCGTCATTTCCTCTCAATCTTTGCAGCAGCCTTCGCCCTCGGCTTTTCATCGCCGGGCTGCCTGCCAGCCTTGAACCTTGACTCGGTAACAACGATTCCCGCCCGAGAGTCAAACGTCAGAGCGCCTTTGGTGGTCTGGTAGCAAACCACACGCAGACCGTAGTGACCGTCAGTGCCAGCAAAGCCCCACCATAGCACAAATAGTATGGAAAGAGGTGGTCGAATAGGTTGTAGACAGCAATCACTTGAGCCTGGTCTCGGTACACGGCCATCATTCGGCCAACCAGGTCTCGCATCATCAATGATGTGACACAACCGCCAAGCGCGAATCCGTCCAACACCAGCAAGACGGATAACACCACCGCCCGTCGCCGTCGAAGCGATTCCATGCCTGGGATTGCGAATGCGAGTGGCGGTTTGCCTTTCATGACGTTTCCCTCCACCTACAAAACCTGAGTCCCAGCGCCTCGCCGACTGCGGGTGCAGGGTGGGAGCCTGTCTCGAAAGACAAGGCTGAGGCGTCTCAACTCTCCCCCTTATCTGCTAATCAGCTACGTCAGGCGCATGGGCTTGTCAGGTCCGCCGCCCTCACAATGAAGTGTGTTAGCAGTTCCCTATTCGAGGGTTTGTAGGGACTCGGCAATTCTCAAGAGTGTTTCATCGAGGCCGTGTGGATTGTACTCGTGTGGTTGGGGCCAGGGGCCAATAACTGAGACCCTGATGTCGAGCGCTCCTTCCCGCCAAGTGAGCGTGGCCCAGTTGCCGGCAGACACAGATCGGCTCCAGTAGGTGTACCCTACCTGGCCACGTACTTGTACCTCACGAATATCCAAAACATTGCCGTAGGACATACGCGCAATTGAATCGAGCGGGACAGGGATTTCAGTCATAGTCAACTGTACATCAACCATCTTTTTGCCGCCGTGGACTATCTCGTAGAGTGTGCCACCTGGCTCAAGGTAGAGAATCCTGACGTTCTGGGTATCGTCGGCATAATCTGACACTCGTATCATGTGAAGCGGTATGCCTTCAGGTACGAAAGCTGGCACCAAAAGGGGGAACGTTGCTACCTCTCGTGCTTCAGTCAATTCTGTCAATTCCAGCCACTGTACAGGCATTGGAGCCGGCGTTGCCGTCCCAAGAGTGGCCTTTGTCAGCATAGGCATCGACAGCTGTGGCCTCGGTGTAGCCGTAGCCGTCGGTGGTAGCATTGTGCGTGTAGCAGTAGGAGGAGCAGACCTGCACGAAACCAGTAGAGCAGTTACTATGATCAACGGCCTTAGCAACTTCATCATGTGGATATGGCGCTTAGCCTTTACTCACTCTGGGATCTGAAAGTGACATTCAACTGAGGTTCGTCGTTCACCTCCAGATGGAAGACGTCAGGGCGCGAGTAGTGACCATCCGTGTCGAGAAGCTGGTGACCCTCGGTGATGCGGTCCAGTTCCACGTCAGCGTAGATGATACACTGTTCCTCGAAGACCGGTTCGACGATGTACTTGGAATCGGGACCGATGACCGCGCTGCCACCCTTCATGATCAACTTGTCATCGTCGCCCGGAAGCGCTTTCAGAAGCTCCAGCGCCTCACTGTCCGGCGGGCCTAACGAATGGAATCCCTCGATGATCTCCCCCTTGCTCAGGACAGAGCCTGCGGCGATCACAAAGCACTGGCCCTCAAACGCGTAGTGTCTACTGGCTACCTGGTGCAGGTCATGCACCGACGGCCACTGGGCAACGTGAATGGCCTCACCTTGGGCATGCATGGCCGCCCTCGCCAGCGGCATCCAGTGCTCCCAGCAGATCAGACCTCCGACGTTGCCGTATTCGGTCTCCACAACACTAAGTGTGCTACCATCCCCCCGCCCCCAAACCATGCGCTCTGTGTAGGTGGGAGTAAGCTTGCGGTGCACTTTGAATGACTCGCCGTCTCTACAGATGAAGATCATAGTGTTGTAAAGAGTACCGCCCAGGCGCTCGTGGGCGCCCATGACTACATACGTGCCGGTCTTCTTGGCCAAGCCGAGCAGCTTGTCGAGGTGTTTGCCTGGAATCGTGACCGAGTTCTCGACCAGCAACCGGTACAGCGCCTTCGCCGGGGGATGGCCCCACAGCGCAGCCTTGGGGGAGGAGTCGATCCATACCGGGTATCCCGGAAGCCAGGCTTCCGGAAAGACGATTACCTCCGCCCCCTGGTCGGCTGCCTCTTCGATGAGGGAGCACGCCTTCTCCATGCTCGCGTCGAGATTCAAGAACACGGGGGCCTGTTGGACCACCCCCACCTTAGGATGGCTGGTCTTGCTGGATGAATTCATGCTGCAACGCTCTCCTTTCGAGACCGCCTGATGGGGTCCACAGCCTACTAGTGTCGCGCCGGAAAAGGCCCCTTCACCGGGTACCCAGACTGGCGACGTCGCGCTCTTGGCCGGACGCGCACCCACTGACGCGCCTGCTACATTGGGTTTCGCAGCAGATTCTCCTGCCCCCCACCTCAAGCAGTGCAATCGCGCAACCAAGGCTGAAGTCACAACAGTACCTCGAGCCGGTGCCTCGGTTCCTCAGCCCGTCTATCTCCCTAGCACCCGTGATCATTTACGGGAGCGTGTGCCAAAGGTCTGTGCCGAAGGGCGAGTATTGCTTGGATCACGTGCACCAAGCCCTCCTCCTGCTCCGGCGTGTCTAACGATATGTCCAGCCACAAATCGTTCAGTGCAGGATTCGAGGCGAACGCGTATTTCCCAGAGATGAACTCTGAGAGCACCTGTGTCAGGTTCGCCAAGCGTACGGCAACGACTCTCTGACCCGGCTTCCGGTGCTTCTGGATCTCCGAACAGTCCTGATGACGATGGATTGTGAAGTGCGCATCTGGATAGTTGATATAGACCATCATCGATCTCACTCCAACCCAAAGTGTGTCCAGCAAGGACGACGAGGATCTCCATGCGACCTGGGTGCGCAGTTCCCCGATGAAGGCTCCAGCATCTCTAACCTTCCCTTGTGACTCAAGAATACTGGCTCATCTTGAACATCTGCGCTGTCCGGCCCCTCAGCTCTTAGGGAGGATTCGTCTCTCGCAAGTTCACTACTCCTCGCCGCGCGCACAGCTAGCATTCCCCACGGTAGTACCCGATCCCACAGATCCCTCTGCGTGCGATGGTATGTCGCCACGCGGTCCTTGACAGCCGATCCGCGCTGCTCAGCTCTCGGAAGAGCCAGCCTGCGCGCTCCGCTTGCGCTCTTCCATAAACCCGACAACCTTCTCTATTGGCACGGCACAAGTCAGCCGCTTGCTTCCCCACCATTTCGACTGTATCCCGAATAAGCGATATCTGATCTGCAAATCTGAGTCCCTCTCGACAGACAGTACTGGCCCGCCACTCATGCCCACAATGCTCTCAGGTTGGCACGCTTCCCCCTCCACGAATGGCAGTATCTTGCCGTAGAATCCTTCGGGATCATCCCAGAATTCGTGCTCGGGATCAACAGAGCGGAACCCGATCGGGCTGAGAGGTAGGCAGGAGAGAGGAGCTCGAACGTATCTTCGCACCTGAGAATTCGACACTCTCTTCCGCCCATGCTCGATCCATGGGTCTGGGTAGCCTAGCAGGTAGTAGCCATCCGGCCTTGCAACGTCTAGGTTGCGCCAGATCTGCTCGGTCATCGGCTCAGCCCGTCCACCCTTGATTATGTTCTCCGCGTCAAGCCCGAGGATGGCCACCAGACCGAAATCCAACCCTTGGGAGAATGCTGAAAACCTGAGTAGCTCCCTATTGTGCACGACCACTGCCTCGGCCCCAGGGATCTCGCAGCCGTCCAACCATCGCATACGCTCTACCTCAACCTGCCCACTCGACAACAGCTCGCTAAGCTGGTCAATCACGTGTCCTGCTGTGACCCAGAAGAGACAGTCCAAGTAGTAGAGCAAGAACCCCGTGTAGACCTTGAGGAAGCTCCGGGCGCCGGTTTCGTAAGACACGAAGAGACAGAGAAGGTGGCGGCTAAACCACTCCGACAGGCGCCGGGCGACATCAAGGCGTCGCCACCAGTCGTCCGGCAGCGTCATAACCTGGTCGACGCTTTCCATGTTGACTGACCTACCTCTTCCATGTGCTGAGCTCGGTCGAGCACAGACCTGGTGCTTTCGCGCGAACTAACGCCCACCTGCCGTTTGCGCCATTGCAGGACCGCACCGTGTAGCCTCACGTGCACGTCATCCTCAATCAAGAGGGACCGCAACTGCGCTGTGTCAATCTCTCTCGCCTTCACCCCCTCTTGCACCGCCATGACGTCGTCGAACTCCTTCCCACTTGACCGTTCGTCCTTAGTCAAGGTGTGCTCGCCCTTCAGTCTGCGGCTGCCGCGCCAGTGTCCAGCAGATTGTATCACATGCTGTGGGGAAAGGCAAGTCCTGTCGCGGTCCCGTCACCGGCTGGCCGTTGACAGCCCATTCCACCAAATGTATAATCTACTCATCGCTCTGGGGCTCTGCGGGACCATAGGCCGGGTCCCTTGGGAGAAACCGGCGAGGACTGGGGATATGAACGCACTGGTGGTCTACGACTCGACGTTCGGCAACACGGAGCGAATCGCGGGAGCGATCGCTGACTGGCTGGAACAGCATGGCTCGGTGCGACTCCTGAGAGTCGCGAAGGCTCAACCCGTTGACCTCGAAGGTATAGATCTGCTGGTGCTGGGTTGCCCTACACAGCGCCACAAGCCCACTCCGGCCATACAGGCCTTCCTGGCAAGCATCCCTCACGCCACACTGAGAGGGATGCGGGCGGCCGCTTTCGACACGCGCTACCGCAAGCCTCGATTGCTGACTGGTTCGGCGGCCAGGGCGATTGCCAAGCGGCTCCGTAAGGCGGGGGCCTCGCTGCTGCAACCACCCGAGAGCTTCTTCGTCTCCGCCAGAGAGGGTCCCCTGGAGGAGGGCGAACTCGAGCGGGCAGCCGAGTGGGCTCACCAGGTTCTCGACGAACTCGAAACATAGAACCGGCACTGGCACTGCTGGGAGATGGTAATCACGCGCCAGGTCCGCGCCTGGCTGGATACAAGACCCGACTGGCCTACTTCCGTCTGAACTGTCAACAAGGAGGCAAGACATGCCTAGGACGATGCTTGAGACTCGAAACCTGGTGAAGCGCTACAACGGCTTCACCGCGGTGGACGATCTCTCCTTCGAGGTGTATGACGGAGACATCTTTGGCCTCCTCGGACCCAATGGAGCCGGGAAGACCACCGCCATCCGCACCATCATGGACATCTTCAAGCCCGACGAGGGCACAATAAGGGTCCTTGGAGAGCCCCCTGGGGTAGTGCGGCGGCGGATCGGATACCTGCCTGAGGAGCGAGGCCTCTACCGCGACCTCAAAGTGCTCGACGTCCTCGTCTATCTGGCAGAACTCAAAGGCAGACCACGGTCGGTCGCCCGCGAGCAGGCCCTCGCCTGGCTGGAGCGGGTAGAACTGAGCGACTGGGCCCGTCGAAAGGTCAGGGACCTCAGCCGGGGAATGCAGCAGAAGCTCCAATTCGTGGCCAGCGTGGTGCACGACCCACAACTCCTCATCCTGGATGAGCCTTTCCAGGGCCTGGATCCCATCAACGTCGATTTGCTCAAGGGGCTGATACGAGAACTTCACAGGGACGGGAAGACGGTGATGCTGAGCGCCCATCAGATGAACCTGGTGGAGGCCCTTTGTGACCGCATCCTTCTGATAGACGACGGGAAGGCGGTGCTCTACGGTTCGCTGGACGAGATCAAGCGCCGCCACTCCCCAGGCACGGTGCGTCTGCGGACGTCCGCCGCCCTCGAGCCGCTGCCTGGGGTGGCCCGGGTGGAGCAACGGGACGACATCTACACCCTCACGCTGGAGGGCATCAGTCCCCAGGATCTGCTGACAACACTGGTGGAGAAAAAGATCCCCGTGGACGTCTTCGAGGTGGCTACCGCACCGTTGGAAGACATTTTCATCACCGTGGTGAAGGAGCGAGACAATGCGTAGAGTGCTGATCATAGCTCGACATGAATACCTGGTCAACGTTCGGCGGGTGGGTTTCATCGTCATGACCGCCCTGGTGCCCCTCCTAGGAGCGGCCGGCCTGCTCATCGCCGCCTTCTTCGGAGGACAGGCCGCTGCCTTTTTCGCCAGCACCTTCGTCCCAGAGACGAGGGAGATCGGAATGGTGGATCGCCTGGGTGCCTTCACGCCCATCTTGCCGGAATACCAGGACACCGTTCAACTGTTCGCCGACGAGGAAGCGGCAAGGGCCGCCCTCCAGGCCGATGAGATCGCCAGCTTGCTGGTCATTCCTGAGGACTACATCGAGACCGGCCGGGTGATAATGACCAGCAAAGGGGGCGGGTTCAGCACGGCAATGCTGGAAGAGGCGGACACCATGAAGACCTTCTTTGTGGATCATCTGCTGGGGGAGGAGGTGGACGCAGCGCTGCGGGAGCGCGTGGCCGATCCCATCGACCCAGTGTTAGTCAGTCTGGAGGAAGAGGGTGAACCCGAAGGTGGACCGCTGAGCATCATTCTCAACCTCATCGTGCCCTACTTCCTGGGCATCCTCCTGGTCATGACCATCTTCGTCAGCTCCGGCTACCTGCTGCAAAGCGTAGCCAACGAAAAGACGAGCCGCGTGATGGAGATCATACTTTCCTCCGTCACAGCTCGGGAGTTGCTAGCCGGAAAGGTGCTGGGGCTGGGGGCACTGGGCCTCACCCAAGTAGTCATCTGGCTGCTTTCCTCCGTTGCTCTGAGCGGTGGAGCGGTGGGCCTTCTGGGCGTAGCCCTCCCACTGCTGGTCCGCCCCCAAGTCTTGATTCTGGGAGTGGTCTACTATGCGCTGGGTTTCCTGGTCTACGCAGTGTTGATGGGAGCAGTGGGGGCTCTGGGGACCACCCAGCAAGAGTCACAGCAACTGGCGGGCATCTTCTCCATCATGGCAGCCATTCCTCTGATGCTGGGCGGGTTCATGTTCTCGAATCCGAACATGACCTTCGTGAGAATCCTGTCCTGGTTTCCCCTCACAGCGCCGACGATGATGCTGCTGCGCCTTCCGATGACCGAGGTGCCGCTGGTGGACATCGTCGGGAGCATAGTGCTGCTCATCATCACCATCCCCGTCATACTGTGGGCAGGGAGCAAGGTGTTCCGAATGGGTCTGCTGATGTACGGCAAGAGGCCGGGCCTCAGGCAAGTGCTCAGGGCACTGCGCCAGGCATGAGCGGCGTGGCAACAGCGGAGGGCGTGGCGGAGAGGGCACACTCATCGGAAGCCGCTCTACACCGGTGATGGAGAGAGCACAAAAGCGACTGCAGCTTCGTGGTCTATTCCTGTGTCCGCAGGCGATGGATAGTAGCTTGACACGATGATGGAAATGAGAAAGGGGAAAAGCCATGTCTGACAAGAGAAGTCACCAATCTCGCTCCCGAAGTGCCCTTGGCCTGTTGTGGCGCACCCTGGTGGTCGGCCTCGGATACACAGTGGCTGTCATGATCGGGGGAATGATCACCCAGGCCCTGGGAGTGCCCATGCCTTCAATGGCCGCTGATGTCGACCAGAGCCAGATGCTGGTGCTCTTGTCCCTCTCTGGCTTGCTGTTTGGCCTGACCATGGGACCTCTGTCCGCGAGGTTGACCGTGCCAGGCCTGCAGCGCGCCGTTCTGCTGTTCGTGGTGCTCTTCATCTTGAACAGTCTAATCAACGTGATCGAAGCCCTGTTCTTCACCACCGCGCCCCCGGCCGAGCTACTCGCCGGGTTGCTCACCTCTGCGGTCGGCCACGCTGGACTGGCCCTCCTATTGGCCGCCCTGTTCCAGCCAGCATCCGTGAAGGGCGGGTTGGTCAGCGCCCTTCGAGAAACTTTGGCCCAGAGACGATGGGTATCCTGGATCGGGCGCTTTGCCCTGGCAGGCGTCCTCTACGTGCCCATCTACCTCTTCTTCGGCGCCATCATCTCGCCTATCGTATTGCCCTACTACCAGCAACTGGAGATGGGACTCACGGTGCCGGGCTTCGACGTGATACTGCCTCTAGAACTCTTCCGAGGGCTGCTCTACGCACTGACCCTCTTCCTGCTGATCGCTGCACTCCGGGGCTCGCGCCGCTCGACGGCCTTCTGGGTCGTGCTGACTCTATGCGTGCTGGGCTCGTGGCAACCCATGCTACAGGCCGCCTGGTGGCCCATTCCCTTGCGTGTGACGCACGGCCTCGAGATTACCGTCGATTCCATAGTCCAAGGGCTGGCCATTACCCTTCTCCTTTGGACGCCGACGGAAGATGTGTGAAGGAGAGCCAAAGCACAGCCAAGAAGTCGAGGAGACGACAAGCCTATGAGTGACAAGATCCTAGTTGCCTACGCCACGAAGGCCGGGTCGACGGCCGAGGTAGCTGAAGCCGTCGGTCAGGAGTTACGCGATGCCGGAGCGGAAGTGGAGGTGCAGCCAGCGAAGGAGGTCAAGGACCTGAGCCCCTACAAAGCAGTGATCGTGGGTAGCGCGATCCGCATGGGAAAGTGGGTGCCCGAAGCAACGAGCTTCGTGGAGAAGAACCGGGAAGCACTGAGCCAGGTCCCCGTGGCCTACTTCGTCGTCTGCATGACGATGAAGGATGACACCGAGGAGAACCACCGTACAGTGGAGGCCTATCTCGATCCGGTGTGCGAGATAGTGGAGCCGCTTGACAAGGGTCTCTTCGCGGGCACGATAAACTACAGCAAACTATCCTTCCCGGCGCGGACGATGTCCAAGGCGATGAAGGTATCAGAGGGCGACTTCCGCGACTGGGAGGCTATCGGCGCTTGGGCGCGCCAGGTCCACAGTCGACTCACGCGGGGATAAGATGCACAGGCACCTAGATAGCGCCCTGGTGGGCCTCAAGTGCACGGCCTGTGGCGCTGACTTCTCCGCAGACGAACTCATTAACGTCTGCCTCAACTGCGGCAAGGTTCTCTTCGCCACCTATGACCTGGAACGAGTCACAAGCACTCTCCACAAGGAGGACCTCCCTCTCCGGGAGCGGACCCTCTGGCGATATTGGGAGCTGTTGCCGGTGGCCACGAGCGCAGTGAGCCTGGGCGAGGGGATGACCCCTATCTTTCGAGCAGAGCGCCTGGGGGCGCAGCTAGGCTGCCCTCGCCTCTTCATCAAGGAGGAGGGGATCAACCCCACTGGCACCTTCAAGAGTCGCGGCCTTTCCGTGGCCGTCTCCAGGGCCAAGGAGCTGGGTGCCGAAATCCTGGCTATGCCCTCGGCTGGCAACGCGGGGGCGGCTTTGGCTGCCTATGGCGCCAAAGCGGGCCTGGAGACGTGGGTCTTCATGCCGGCTGGGGCTCCAGAATCGAACAAGGTTCAGTGCCAAGCCCATGGCGCCAACTTGGTGCTCGTTGAAGGTCTGATAGATGCCGCAGGCCGAGAGTCCCAAAAGGAGGGAGAGAAGCGTGGCTGGTTCGACGTCTCCACTCTCAAGGAGCCCTACAGGGTCGAGGGGAAGAAGACCATGGGGTTCGAAATAGCCGAGCAGCTTTCATGGCGCCTGCCGGAAGTAATCATCTACCCCACAGGAGGAGGAACGGGCTTGATCGGGATGTGGAAGGGGTTCGACGAACTGGAGCGCCTCGGCTGGATCGGGACCGAACGACCGCGCATGATCGCTGTCCAGTCAACCGCGTGTGCTCCCATTGTGAGAGCCTTTGAGGAGGGGGCTACTCGCGCCGAACCTTGGGCCGCCGCCCACACCATCGCCCCTGGGCTCAATGTACCAGCCCCGTTCGCGGACTATCTCATCCTGAGAGTCATCCGGGAAAGCGGAGGTGTGGCTGTCAGTGTATCTGACCAAGAAATTCTCTCCAGCATCAGAGATCTAGCCCGCGACGAGGGCATATTCGCCTGCCCTGAGGGCGCCGCGACGCTGGCCGGGCTCAGGACGCTCCTGGCGGCTCGGATAATCTCGGGCTCCGAGTCGGTACTGCTCCTCAATACAGGGTCTGGGCTTATCTATCCGGGAATCTTGAAGGGCATAGGCACAGCCGGGGATTCGATAACTGAGGAGTGACCTTGTGGCGTCAAGAGAATAGAACAGCGGACGTGTCCAAGGCCCCAGTATCGGAGCGGGAATGACGGGGAACCAAGCCGGGGGCTTGACCCCACAAGATATCCGTTCTTGAAACCCGCAACAGATTCAACGCGCTCTTGCAGACCTCCAGCCTGCCTGGAGCGCCTTCCGGGCCGGGGGGGGTTCTCCCGCGCCGCATCTTCCCGCCCCTGATAGTGTTCTAGAAGGTGAGTGGATACCCATACTCCAGTGTAGAGAGGTACTGACAATGACGGAGTTCTTCATCGAAGAGATTCCCCTTGGCGATGGGCGCCTGCGTGACTTCGTGGAAGTACCCTGGCGCCTCTATCGAGGTGATCCCAGTTGGACGCCCCCCCTCAGAGCAGATTACCTCGGCAGCAGACTCCTGGGTCTACCCGGTTTGCTTACCCCCCATCATCCATACCACCTGCACGCGGAGGTCACGCACTTCCTGGCCAGAAGCGGCTCCGCCTTGCTGGGTCGCATCTCCGCGGCAATCAATCGTCGCTTCAACGACTATTATCACTCAGAGATCGGTTTCTTCGGTCTTTTCGAGACTCTGGAGGACTTCAAGGTCGCTAGTGCGCTCCTCGACGCAGCTCGCAACTGGGTGACAGAGCGAGGCATGAAAGTGCTGCGGGGGCCGGGAGAGTACTCCAATGCGACCCACGAGCGACAGGGCATACTGATCTCAGGGTTCGAGCACCCACCTACTGTCGAGTTGACCCACAACCCACCTTACTACAGCGAGTTCCTCGAGCGGTATGGGTTCCACAAGGCCAAGGATTACCACGCCTATGTGGGGGAGAAGCTCAGATCTGAGGATGCTTCGCGCCTGGCGCGGATTGCGGACCACGTTCGCACCCGATACAGCATCACGACCCGCATGGCAGATCTGAAGCGCCTGGACGAAGAGATTCAGCTCCTGGTGAAGATCTACAACGAGGCTTGGGCGAACAACTGGGGCTTCTTGCCTCTAACCGATGCGGAAACACACGCGCTGGCCGAGAGTCTACGGCCGGTGCTGGTTCCGCAGCTACTTCGATTTGCCTTTGTGAACGGCGAGCTGGCCGCCGTCGCCGGCGGCATACCAGACCTATACGTGCCCTTGCGACCGCGGTGGCGCTGGCCTCTCGACACTGACCTCGTGCGTATGGTGCGTGTGTTGTTGCAGCGCCGCCGCATCCGGCGGCTGCGTGGCATGTTCTTCGGCATACGCCCAGCGTTCAGACAGATGGGCATAGACGCTATCCTCTTCCATGAGGTGGTGACCGCGGGCATACGCCTGGGGTACACGTGGCTTGAGACCTCAATGATGCTGGAAGACAATGACGCCATCATCAGGCTGGTCGAGGCTTTTGGGCTTCGCAGGTACAAGACCTGGCGTATCTACGACCTGGACTTGTGAAGGATAGCTGCTTCCTACTCGTCTTGCCCCCCTCTTAGCATTGAGCGGCCCCTGCAGTGTCTATCGGGAAGGCGTGGCAGTAGCTGACTGTCGCAAACCCAAATACGTGGCATAGGCCACAGATGGCACACTAAACGGAAGAACGGCGGTTGCGTTCAGGACCGCTGTCCGGCCAGCCCTCATGAGAGGGAGACACGCGACCATGGTCTATAATGGGCAATCCCCGTTCACGGCGCGTGAGCTACTCCCTCAGCTGAGCTCCCATCTCCTTCCCCGACGCTCTTCTCGACCCAATATGTGGAGTGCATAGGTCAGGGCAGGGATGAAGATTAGCAGCACAGCGGTTGTATTCAGCACCAGATTCTGGCCAGAGCTCATCAGGGGGAAATACGAGAGCCAGAAGAACATGTAAACCAGATAACTCCAGCTCGAGGTATAAGAGAAGAGCGTGGTCAACTCAGCTATTTCCAGTGAGGGTAGGTTGGCTCCCAGTGCAACCAGCCAGACCAGATACCAGGGCTGGGACCAGAGCACAGCGACGCTCAAGAAGACGAAGACCGTCCAGTAGACACTCAGGAGCAGCGCATGCACGTAGGTCTCCCGCCTGACAAGGCCTGCCGCCTGAGGCCCGCACCGCACGAAAGAAGGCTTACTCTCGCAGTCTGGCGCCGATCTCCTTCTCCAGCCGCTTGGCTATCCTCGCATGTACTTTCGCCACCTGTCTATCAGTCAGAGTCTTCTCCGCATGCCGATAGGTCAGCGAGTAAGCGAGGCTTTTCTTGCCGGGTGGTATCGGTTCCCCTCGGTAGACGTCAAACAGCGTGACCTCGACCAACAACTCACCCCCCGCACGGCGGATGAGGTCCTCCAACTGCTGGGCCGGCACATGCTCATCCACGACCAGGGACATGTCCTGGCTGACGGCGGGGAAGCGCGAGATGGGCCGGTGGTAGCGGACAGGCTCGACCTGAGCCAACAGTTCCTCCAGATCCAACTCCAACAGAGCGACAGGCTGAGCCGGAAGGTCGAAGCTCGTCCGCACCTTTGGATCTACCTCTCCGAACACGCCTATCTCCACATCCGCCACCTCAATCGTCGCCGCACCTCCTGATCGAAACGTCGGGTGCTCCACGGGTGCGAAACTCTGCGCCGTCAGGCCCAAGCGGTCAAGAAGGGTCTCTACCACCCCCTTCAAATCATAGAAATCCACATACCTCTGCTCTTCCGTGCGCCACGAGCGTCGGTCTCGAGGGCCCGTCATCGCTATGGCAAGTCGTCGAGGCTCGTCGGGCAGCTCCTGGCCCGGTTGAGGCAGGTAGATCCGACCAATCTCGAACAGGGCCACCCGTTCCGTATACCGCAGGTTGTCCCTCACCGCCTCCAGCAGACTGGCCATCAAGGTGCGCCGCATATACTCCCGCTCCGTGGTCAACGGGTTGGAGAGCTTGACGTAATCCGCGGGATCAGGTGGCGCTCCGCCAGGGTCCAGCTTTGCGAAGCTCTCCAGGTTGCTCAGGGAATAGGTTATCGCCTCAGTAAGCCCGCAGCCGACGAGGATGTCCCGTACCCGCTCCTCTCCCTCCAGCGAGTAATCCCGTTGCTGAGGAGGCAGCTCGTCGTCCATCAACGTCGTGGGCAGCCTGTCGTAGCCATAGACGCGGGCCACTTCCTCTATCAGATCGGCGGGGATGCTCACGTCCAGACGGTAGTGGGGCACGGTGGCACGGATCACCCCACCTTCCACCTGGCACTCAAACTCCAGGGACTCCAGAATACTCACGATCTGTTCGGTATCCAGGGCGATGCCCAAGATGCGTTCCACCTCCTTGGCCGTCAAGTCGACCACCTTCACCTCAGGCCGGACGGGGTATGCGTCGGCGATACCCTCCTCTATTGTGCCACCGGCCAACTCCTGCATCAGTCTGGCGGACCGCTCCACAGCGATCATGGTCAGTTGGGGAGGCACTCCTCGGCCAAAGCGTGCAGCGGCCTCGCTGGGTATCTTCAACGCCTGAGAAGTTCGGCGTATGCTGATGTTGTTGAAATTGGCCGACTCGATGAGGACGTTCGTGGTCTTCTCGGCGACCTCGCTTTCCAGCCCACCCATCACCCCGGCGATGGCTACCGGCCCACCGCCATCGGTGATGAGCAACGTGTCTTCAGACAGAGCGCGACCCACTCCATCTAGCGTTGTCATAAGCTCGGCTCGGCGCGCCCGCCGGACAATGATGACAGGCACCCCCGATGGAGGGGTTACACCATCCCTGTCACGCAATAGGTCGTAGTCGAAGGCGTGCAAAGGCTGGCCCCATTCCAACATCACGTAGTTGGTGACGTCCACGATGTTGTTGATGGGCCTCATGCCAGCCAGAGTGAGGCGGCGCTGTAGCCAGGGAGGCGAAGATCCTATCTGGACGTCTCTTACCAGAGCGGCCGTGTAGCGAGGACAAAGATCAGGGTCGGCGATTTCCAACTCCACCCAAGGCAGGGAGGGCTTCCCAATCCTCTCCGACAGCTGTGGCCACTCTCCAAGCCTGCACTTCTGACTCGAAAGGGCAGCTACCTCCCTAGCCACTCCAACCATGGAGAAGCAACGTGCAAGGTTGGGAGTCAGGTCCAGTTCTAGTACTGTATCCCCCATGTAGTCCTGCAAGGGCACTCCGGTCGGCGCATCGTCCTCCAGGATCATGATCCCTTCATGATCGTCCGAGATACCCAACTCCTTCTCGGAACAAACCATGCCCTCAGATCGAACACCTCGAATCTTGCTCGGCTTCAACGTGAAGTATCTTAGCTCTTCAGAATGCCCATCAATGAGCCGTGACCCCCTCGTGGCGAAAGGTACCTTCTGGCCCTTGTCGCCGACGCGGATGTTGGGCGCACCGGTGACCACAGCCATCGGCTCGCCCGTCCCGTATTCCACCACGGCGATGGTCAGGCGGTCAGCATCGGGATGCCGTCGCACCTCGACTATCTCTCCAACGAATATCTTCTCCCTGTCCCACTTGGCGCCGATGTGTTCGATCGCCCCTACCTCAAGACCGGCCAAGGTCATGCGTTCGGCCAGTTCCTCAATGGGAAGAGTTAAGTCAATATAGTCTTTCAGCCAACTTATCGGTACCCTCATCACCGTCTCCTCTCAAACAGAACATCTCTGTTGTCCAACCAGTGCTGTCATCTCCGTAGACTACCCAAACTGCTTCAGAAAACGCAGATCGTTGCTGTAGAAATACCGTATGTCGTCAATGTCATGTTTGAGCATGGCCACGCGCTCGGGGCCCATGCCGAAGGCAAATCCGCTATAGACGTCAGGGTCGTAGCCACCGTTGCTCAAGACTTGGGGATGGACCATGCCCGCTCCGCAGATCTCCACCCATCCGGTGTGCTTGCAGACACGGCAGCCCTCGCCTCCGCAAATGATGCAGTCCATGTCCACCTCCACGCTCGGCTCGGTGAAGGGGAAGTAGCTGCAGCGGAATCGCACTTCACGGTCAGCGCCGAACATCTGGCGGGCGAAGTCAACCATTGTCCCCTTCAGGTCGGCCAGCGTGATACGCCTGCCCACTGCCAAACCCTCCACCTGATAGAACATGAACTCCGAGCGGGCGGTGACCGCCTCGTATCTGTAGCATTTTCCAGGCAGTATGATGCGAATCGGGTCCGAGCAATGTTTCCTCATACTGCGTATCTGGCCAGGAGAGGTATGAGTACGTAGCACCACCTTAGGGTTCACATAGAACGTATCCCACATATCCCGAGCAGGATGATGGGGCGGCATGTTGAGCAGTTCGAAATTCAGGAGATCTGTCTCCACTTCCGGCCACTCCTCCACCTGGAAGCCCATCTGACCGAAGATAGCGTACATCTCCCGCAACGTCTGGATCGTGAGGTGCAATCGCCCCAGGTTGACGGGCCGGCCCGGCAGGGTCACATCAATGGCCTCTGTCATCTCCACAGTCGGCCGACTCAGCTCTGCGTGACGAGCCTCGTACCTTTCTTGTAAGAAGCCCTTCAGCTCATTGGCAGCCTGGCCAAAAGCAGGTCGCTCTTCGGCAGGCAGTTCTGGAATGCTCCGTAGAAGCTGAGTCACGGCGCCTCCCTTGCGACCCAGGTATTTGACCCGCCAGTCGTCCAACTCAGGAAGGTTGGACGCGGCCTGCAAGGCCTGCATGGCCTCCTCCTTCAGCATCTGTACCTTTTCCACCATCCTGCTCTCTCCTCCATATCAAAAAACCCTCTTCGCAGATAGTTGAAGAGGGCTATGTCCACCAGCTAGACGGTTGACCCACTCATCCAGGCGGCATGGGCGAACGAGTGCCCCCTATGGCACTCCTAAAGACGAAGATCATCGTCCCCCTGCCGACACCGGTGTTCGCTTCCACCTCAGACCTTCCTTCGTTGGCCATTATAGCACAGACCCGCAGCATTGGCAAGCCGGTCCCGCTTGCCATCGCTTCCAGGATGCACTATAATTTGTAGGGCTCCTTTTGAGCAGCGGTTGCTTCAGCATGCAGGGGTACGACAATGCCTGCGGCGAATAGAATGAGGGCAAGGTGAAGACTCAGAGCGAGCCCCTGGGAATCCTAGGTGAGTTGTCGGCAACCGTCCTACCGAACCCACACCTGGAGGCAGTCGCGAACGGAACCCTGTCTGACAGCCCTCGACTCGTCGATACCAGACGCTCTCGCCTGACGCTGACGCGCGCAGAAGACAGGCTGCACATCGCAGCCTATGGCAACGTGTCCCCCCAGACCTTCGCCGCCTTCAACACACCAACTCTGTCTTTGCCAAAGACCTCCCTGCGTGCAACTCAGGCACAGCCAGAAGTCAAAGAGCGTCCAAAAGGGGGGCGCTGCCCAGAACGAGGTTATCGCTCACGACGAATTCCGAGCGGTGAGCAGTCTCCATCGTGGCCCGCGAAGCCTTGCAGGTGGAGGAGATTCTAGGCGGCGTTGCCCGACTACCGTTAGGGAGCTGAATCTGGTAATTGGCTATCCCATGATCCGGGAGACAAGCATACAATGCGGAGGTGAGATTCTATATGAAGGTTGACTACCGTTTGGCGGAAGAGCAAGACCTGGAGCCAGCCCACGAGGCCTTGGTCGAATCACTGAACCAATTCGCCATGCAGAGAGCTCTGCCCTTGGTGGAAATGGATTTCGAGGAGAACCTTCCTTTGTGGCACCACTTCCTGGGTACCAGCGGGGAAGGCTTCTTGGTGGCAGAGGTGAAGAAGCGGCTAGCGGGCTTCTGTTGCCATATCTTGCGAGGCAATCTCTGGTTTCTCTCCTACCTTGTCGTTGCGCCAGAGTTTCAAGGAATAGGCATCGGCAGGGAACTCTTTGAAAGAGCCCAGGCCGAAGCACAGAGTGACAACCAGATGAAAGTCATGGCTGCCTACGCAAACGCGTCGAACTGGCCCTCGATTTCCCTCTACACGCGAAATGGGATTTTCCCCCGTACACCTATGTTGAAGTTGGAGGGAGGCATCTCCGGTTTGTGGGAGGTAAGCCGCGAAGTCGAACCCCTGCCAGGTGAGGTGGCTTCCCTCAGCGAGGAGACAGTGGCCCTGATAGATGGCATAGATCTGGAGATCAGAGAATTCCAGCGTGACATCGATCACCGGTTTTGGCTGGGCGCCCGCGGCATGCGATGCTACCTCTTCAAGAAGCGCAAGAAGGTGGTCGGCTACGCCTACATATCCGATGACGGGACCATCGGGCCTCTCGCCGCACTGAGTGCAGAGGATGTAGCGAAGATGCTAGGTTTCTGCCTGGACCGCCTCTCCTCCAAAGGCGTGGACAGGTTCACTATGCACGTTCCGGGTGACAACACCGGGGCCCTCTCCCTGCTCTACGATAGAGGGTTCAAGATCCAGGACTTGAGCCTGATATTATCCTCCGTGCCCTTCGGAAAATGGGAACACTATATCATTTCCCGTCCCTCTTTGCTATAGAAAGATCCCTGTCTTCAGCATGGGGAGGTGTCTACGATGTTCAGGGCGGGCAAGCTCCTCGTTGTGGACGATGAGCCATCTGTGCGCTCCTCTCTGAGAGAGATACTCGAGCAAGAAGGCCACGAAGTGGTCACCGCTGCCAGCGGCGAAGAGGCGCTGGCCAGGCTTGGCCAGGACAGCTTCGATCTGATCCTGGTGGATCTCAAGATGGAGGGCATAGATGGCCTCCAGGTCATGTCAGAAGCCATGCGAGTAGTGCCAGACACAGTGGTGATCATTCTAACGGCGTATGGCACCCTCGACTCGGCCATTGACGCCCTCCGCCAAGGGGCTCATGACTATCTACTCAAACCCTGCAACGTGAAAGAGATAGTTGCCAGCGTGGAGACCGGACTGGCAAAACGTTGGCAGACCCTGCGTCGGCAAGAACTTGTGAGTAGCATCGAGGACAGCGTGCGACGGTTGCAACCTCGAACGATACCCGTTGAAGCACAAGCCGAGGAATCGGTGGTGTCGCGCTTCATCAGGACGCGACATTTTCTGCTGGATCGAGAGAAACAGATGGTCGTTGCGAAGGGAAGACCTCTGGGCTTGACGGCGACCGAGTTCGGGCTGCTCGCTTGCCTGATGAGCAACATGAACCGCACCCTGACCTATCGCGAATTGGCGCGCGAAGTGCTTGGATATGATTCCTTGGAGAGAGAAGCACGGAAGGCGCTCAAGACACACCTGTGGCGACTACGAAAGAAGCTGAGAACCAGCCTGGGGGGCGCCTCCTGCATTGTCAATGTGCGGGGCAAAGGATACATGTTCGTTCCCTAGCCAAAGTCACAGAATCCGAACCCAATCGTGACCATTCCGGAACCGCAGCCCACTCGGCTATGTGATATACTTAGATTAGGAATATCATTCGCTCAGTAGGGAGGAATCGAAGAATGGCCGTGGATAAGCGGGTTCTGGTGGTGGACGACGAAGAAAAGGTGGTATTCTTCCTGCGGGAGAGCCTGGAAGAACTGGGGCACAACTTCACCATCGGGACAGCGAGATCGGCCGAAGAGGCGCTCCAGAAGCTTGAAGAGCAACCGTATGACCTGGTCATCAGCGACCTGCGCATGCCGGGCATAGATGGACTTGATTTGCTGAAGAAGGTGAAAGAAAAGAACCCCGACACCCGGCTTGTCCTGATGACAGCATACGGCTCCGACGAGGTAGAGGCTGAAGCCCGGCGACTGGAGATATTCCAATACATCACCAAACCCTTCCATGTTTCGGACCTCATCGAAGTTGCTCGCGACGCGCTGGCGGAGGCGCCCGCGATCCAGCCGGCCAGTGTGGCTCTTTCCGGCGAGCAGCTTGAGCAAATCAACAGGTCTTTGAGCAACTTGCGATTCGAGGTTGGAGCCCAATGTGTCCTCATCGCAGATATGGAAGGACGCGTGGTATCCGAAGTGGGGATCACGCAGGAACTGGACATGGGCACCTTCATACCCCTCGTCTCCGATGGTCTGACAACTGTCTGTAGAATGGCTCAGTACCTTCAAGATCAGGAGACCTTCACCCTCAACTTCTACGAAGGTAGGAAATACGACATCTATTCCACCAGCGTCGGCGAGAGTCTATTCGTCACCCTGGTTTTTGACAAA
Organism: Chloroflexi bacterium B3_Chlor; assembly: GCA_005223035.1. Taxonomy (GTDB): domain Bacteria; phylum Chloroflexota; class Anaerolineae; order UBA7937; family B3-Chlor; genus B3-Chlor. The sequence goes on along the minus strand of NJBK01000026.1, from coordinate 4,946 downwards.
AGGAAACAGGCCAGCCGCATCGGCATGGTCTGGCTGTACGCCAAGCGCACCATCCAGGATCTATTTAAGATCCTCTCCGGAGAAGAGGTAGCTGCCGAGCCGCAGCCGGAGGCCCGGGAAGAAGAGGCGGCACCCGAAACCGTAGAAGAGCAACCCATCGATGCTGACAAGCAGGAGATAATCGAGTCAGCAATGACCAAGCTGGCTGAGTCGGATGACGAAGCCGAGACAGCAGCTGAGCCCCAGACGGATGAATCTGCCTTCGGCATCGAGGAAGCTCTCGAGAAGGGACTGATTGACGAAGAATTCGCCCAGTTGCTCAAGGGCGAGGAGTGAACCCAGGCACGAAACACCTCGAAGTCAAGACCGGGCCACCAGCTCACCACGGTGGCCCTTTCCTGTTTCTGACCTCTCATCAGTGCATTCAGGATGGTTAATCACCTTTCTTGCCACATGTTCGGGGATACGCCCCGCACGCTCTCCTTCTTCATTGCCACTTGGGGTGCTTCTACACGTGCCTACATGACCCGCACTATGATATAATACTGAGATGTGATGCCGGCGGAGCATGAGCAGAATGGGGAGGGAGACGCTGTGAAGGAGATACGAGTATCCACCAAGAGTCGCACAGAGCTCGTTGATATCACCAACGAGGTGCAAAAGGTGGTCGCCGAAAGCGGTGTTCCGGACGGAGTGTGTCATGTGTACGTGCCTCACACGACGGCTGGAGTGACCATCAATGAGAACGCCGACCCCAGCGTCCGTGAGGATATCCTCATGGAGTTGAACAAGATCATACCCCTTCAAGACAACTACAAACACCTGGAAGGAAACGCTGCAGCGCATATCAAGGCCACCATTGTGGGCAGTAGCGAGACGATACTGGTCGAGCGAGGGAGACTCATGCTGGGAACCTGGCAAGGTGTCTTCTTCTGCGAGTTCGACGGGCCCCGCACCCGTCGCGTCCTGACACGGGTGGCCTGACCGTTGCCAAGTGCCAGCTGCGATGGTATAATCTCGCTGCCGGGCACTGAGCCTCGGATCAGGAATTTTCTTGCCTGAATGCAGAGAGGATCTCGGAAGAAAGGAGCCGGAAGGTGAACCTATCGGACTTTGAGCGACCGCCTCGCCTGAGAGGCATTCATGGCTCTCCTGGCACCCATGCCAACTTCGACCACGAATACTGGATCAGGCAGGTCCAGGACATGGGCATGAGCATCTACAAGCTCATGGATGACGGCAGCGGCTCGGTGCTCGAATTCGCCCGCAAGCTTCGAACCAATGGCATCATGCCCGTCGTGAGGAGTTGGAGGAATAGGCCCAATCCAGGCACCCTTTCCTCACAAGCTCTGTCCTACGTCAAGCGGTACATCGACGAGGGCATCACCAGATGGTTTGAAGTTAACAACGAACCCAACCTGCCCTACGAGTGGAGAGAGGGCGAGTGGCAACGTGGCGGCAGGCCTGAGTTAGTAGTCCATAATTGGCTCAAGGACGCCGAGGCGATTATCGAGCTAGGAGGCTATCCGGCCTTCCCCGCCCTGGCCCAGTGCTCTCATCACCCAGACTCGAGTAGCATCCGCTGGTATATCAACGCCTTCGAGTGGATGGCACACAACGAGCCCGACACAGCACGGGAGGTCTTTTCCCGGGGAGCTTGGATCGCCAGCCACGACGGTGTTCTGAACCACTGCTATCGCGACGAAGGCGGAGAATGGCACTTCGAGTATCCCTACGATCCCATCTGCCAAGCCGACAGACCTGGCAGAACCATCATGGACGACGACAACTCCCTCATCGGCCATCGGGTCCCCGTGCAGCTCTTGAAAGAACACTTCGATCTGACAGTACCTGTGATCAGCACTGAAGGTGGTGTGTTCGTCCCGCACGACGGCATCCTGCAATGGGATCCCCGATACCCAGGGTACGATGTCCACGGCCACGCGGAGCGCACAGTAGCAATGTACCGCTGGCTCGAGAACAACGCGCCGGACTACCACTTTGGGATCTGTTCCTGGCTCATCGCCAGCGAGCTCATGGGACATCCGCCTGGCCCATGGACCAAAGACTGCTGGTTCTTGGTCGGGCAGGAGCTTCCCGTGGTGACCGCCGTCAAGGAGATGGGACCTCCTGCCATAGGTCCCAGGCCGCAACCGGCGGAACCGGCGGGGAGAGCCCGCCTGGTCAGCGACTGGATGACTGATGAGGAAGCTCAGGAGTGGCTGGATCACTTCTCCCAGCACGAGAAGTATCGGGTCCTCTTCGAAAGGGAAACGCGGCCCAGCGACTGAGCTCCGAGCGCCAGGAGATCCCTCTTCTTGAATCTTGTGAACGAGAACGCCCGTCCATTCGACACCTCACACAGACGCCGGCCCGCGCTGTCAGCCAGCATCCCCTGGGTGATCGTCGTCGTTCTGCTGGCCTCCTTCCTGGCTCTAGATCGCCCCTTGATCCGCAGCGACGGACTGGCCTATTTCATGTGGCTGCAGTCTGTAGCTCGCGACCACGATCTTGATCTCGCCAACCAAGCTGAACACTTTGCCGCATTGATCTCGTACCAGGTGTTCCTGAATGAGCAGACCGGCGAGTATGCATCCGTTTTCCCCTACGGCTCTGCTTTCCTGTACCTGCCCACCTATTGGCTGGCGTCAGCAGCGAACAGGCTACCCCAGTTTCACGTCAACGACGCCTATTTCACCCAACACCAAGGGGTGGCCTTCCCCTATAGCCTGTTTCCCATGCTGGGAACGAACCTCTTAGCATTGTTGGCTGTCGTTGTGGTCTTCTTTGCCGCCCGCAAGATAAGCTCACCCCGAGCCTCCCTCTTGAGCTGCCTGGCTCTCTTTTTGGCCACCCCTCTACTCTACTACTCCACCATAGAACCCTACATGTCTCACGTCGCTGGCACCCTTCTCACCGCTCTGCTGATCTACATACTCGTCGGACATCGTGAACACTCACCTGCCTGGTTCTTCATGGGTTTCATATTGGGGCTGGCGCTGCTGGTCAGGTGGCAGTTGGCACTGTACGCTCTGCCCATCGGTCTCCTGGCCCTGGTCAAACGGCAGTGGCGAGAGTTACTCTTGCTCACAGCAGGCTTCCTCCTCCTGGCCTGGCATCTGCCTTTCTCCTGGCTGAGGATGTACGGGAATCCCTGGGTAGTGCCCGCCGCCATCCAGGGGCAGCAAGCGTTTCTCTCGGGACCCATCTACGTCAAGGAGGTGCTTCTGTCGCCAGAGAGGGGTCTGTTCCTCTGGTCTCCCCTCGTCCTGCTAGCCCTGATAGGACTGCTACTCCTTCTCAGGTCGGAGCGTGGCCTGGCCATCACACTGGCCCTTATGTTCCTGTTACAGGTTGTCATGAACGCCTCTCTGTATGACTGGGGAGGAGGGTGGGCCTTTGGCATGAGGAGGATGACCGAACTCTATCCTGTCTGGGTCATTGGCCTGGCCACACTCGTTGAGGCGTCCCATTCCTTCGACAGGGGCGGACTGTGGACCAAGGCCATTCGCTGGGGGACGTTCTCTCTGGTGCTGGTGGGCATAGCTTTCGGTCTGCTGCTTCTCTTGTCCCACCTCAACTACGTGAATACAAACCTGGACCACCCAGAGGGAAGTGCCCTCTGGGAAGAGATCAAGTACCATCTTACGGAGTCCAATCTCCGCATCACGGCCCAGGTGATAAAGGAACACTACGGTATCTGGGCCTGGGCGAGGCCCGGCCCCTGAGACCTGAGACCTGAGCACAGTACGCCCCTGTGATCCTGGCAGGCCCTTCTTGACGCCAGCGCTCGCCCATGATCGCCCCAGCGAGCCACGTACAGGGCGGTTACGATCCTCTCAGCCAATTGATCGCCTCGGGTGCGGGATCGTCAAGTCTAATCACGCTCAGCGGGCCGCTCAATCCACTCGCCATCTGTGTCTTCCTCGTTTCGTGATGCTCGAAACATTCGCTCTTGCTCAATAGCCCACCACGTCTCTCGCTGAAGTGGAGAGAACTGCGATTTCAGGTACGAGGCAGGCCAGGAAGACCTTGACCGCCTGGCCACCAGAGTTCCTTGAATGCGGGGGAGAATCAGTTGGGACCAGCCCTCTGTGGAGTTGCCAAGCAGCTATCTTTCTGGCAGAATCAGGGTGGGACCTGCACGCATTCGGAGCCCCGAGAGAGCAGCAAAGTGCCACCACAGACAGGCTTGTATGAAGCCATCCTGGCGCGGCATTCAGTGCGCCGCTACGACAGAACACCGCTTGAGGAATCTGCGCTTGCGCGGGTCCGGGAGATCATATCCCGTGCAATGCCCCTCATTCCCGAAAACCGCTTCGAGGTTATTCTCCGAGACGTTGCAGCTGGTGAGGATCTGGTGAGAGATTTGGGCGGATACGGCCGCATTGTCACTCCTCCCCACTACCTCACGCCATACATGCTGGGGCAAGAGTATGTGCTGGAAGATCTGGGCTACCGTGCTGAGCAAATCGCGGTTCGTTTGACTGCGATGGGCATCGGCAGTTGCTACGTCGGAGCTTTGCGCCGTGAGGCTGAGGTTCGATCACGCTTCAACCTACCGGAGGATGCCCGCGTAGGCGCGTTCCTCATCTTCGGAAGACCCTCCACCACCTTGGGTGGGCGTGCCGTCAACAGGTTCTTGAGAGCGGCAGCGGGAGCCAGCAGGAAGCGTCCGGTGGAACGCCTCTTCTTCCAAGATAGCTTCGACAATCCTGCCACTCCGCCGACGGACATCGCTCCGCTGATCGAAGCCGCGCGGCACGCACCCTCGGCCGCGAACGCGCAGCCATGGCGCTTCCTCCAGCGCGACGGTCAGTTGTACCTGTTCGTGACCAGGGACAGCCCAAGGTATGGAAGGGGCCCCCAGGAGCACTACTGCTTCTATGACGGCGGCATAGCCATGGCGAATGTTACCCTGGCTCTGGAGGCTCTGGGGACGGAGG
>NJBK01000025.1 GCA_005223035.1 Chloroflexi bacterium B3_Chlor | reverse complement strand
GACCTGCACGGCTCTCCTCTCATTGACCCCCCCGCAAACCTGCCCCCATCCAGGGGAGGGGAGTCTCGATTGCCCTCCCTCTGCGGGGTGGGATCCCCTTTGATTCCCCTCCCTCGAGGGGAGGGGAGAGGGGAGGGTGAGAGAGAACCCCAAGCCGCGCTTGCAGGAAGAAAAAGAGCCACCGTCCTTGAAACGGTGGCCCCTGCTCTCAGAATGAACCTCCCGAAGGTTCTGAACCTTCGGGAGGTTTGACTACTTTTTTCGCAGCCTCAGCCTTGCGTATCCCGCCAGGCCCACCAAGCCACTGGTCAGCAGCACCACACTGCCCGGCTCCGGCACGAAGTCCGCAGCAGCAGCCTGGACACCCAGGACGATCTGCTCATCCAGCCCGCAGGGTCCAACCAGCGTCACGGTGGCCGTCCCGCCAAAGGCCGGGATCAGGGTGGCCGCGAGGACGCCCTGGGGTGCATTGATGAAGCCGGGGTCGATCACCGTGCCATTGTCGGTGGTCACGATGAAGGTCGGATCGTCGCCATGGAGGTCTCCCGGACCCTCGCCCAGGTAGACCGCTGGCGGCCCGCCCGAGAACTGGAAGCTGACCACAGTGGGTTGCCCCGCGACCGCCGGGTCCACGCTGGCGCTGGCGGTGACGGTGTCAATCCAGGGGGTGGCGTCACCAGGGCCGTCGCCTATAACAGAGTCGCAGCCTGACGTATTGGGGCCGGTGGTGCAGCCCCACCAATTGCCCTCAGCGCCGATGCTGGCGGTCAAGTCCGCGCCCAGGCCGTAGGCATTGCCACAGATGATGCTCTCGTTCACCAGAACCTGGTCGGCCTCCGACAGCTCGTGGAACAAGACTCCCACTTCATTGCCCGTGAAGACGCATGAGCTTATCTGCAGGGCGCCATCCAGGGCGTCGGCAAAGAAGCCGACTCGGGTGTTTCCATTGGCCGTGCAGTTGGTGATGCTGACGGCGCCGTTGGCTCTTGTCACAGCGATGCCGCCATCCTCAAAGTTAGTCCCTGTGTTACTACTGGCGGTGCAGTTGCGAATGGTCACCGTGCCATCGACGTTACTCACCCAGATGCCCGTGCCTGTGTTGCCGCTGGCTTCACAGTTGAGGATAGTAACGTCGCCGCCGGTGTCATATACCATGATTCCGTTCTTGCCGCCGGCTGTGTTGTTGTTGGCCTGGCAGTTTGTGATAGTGACGTCGCCATCAGCCTCCGCCTCGATGCCGTGAGCGCCAGTCCCATTGGCCGTCACGTTGCGGATTACCAGGTTGCTGTCGGCGCTACCCGGACTTTCCACCTCCACATCGATGCCTGAAGCCTCGGAGTAGACCACAAAGCCGTCGATAGTGACGTCGCCGTCGAAGGCTGTCGCTGTGCGGATCTCGGCTTGGGGACCTCCGTAGTGCACCTCCGCGGTGCCCGGCGTGGGGACGCCGGCGGCGCTCACCGTAACCAGCGTGAGGTCTCCCTCGGGGTCCATGTCGCTCAGGTTTACGCTCTCTGTGTAGGGTCCAGTGCGCGGGTAGACGTGAATGGTGTCTCCAGGGCTGGCATCGGTCACCGCGTCCTGGATCTTGCAGTAGACGACGCCGTAGGGGTTGCTCTGCCCGGAGCTATTCACGCAGCCGGCCGCGTCGCCGTCCACGCGGATCGTCCCCGCGGCCGACACCGGTGCGGCGAGAGCGAAGAGTAGCGGCAACATCAGGAATAGTGTCGTAACGAGGGGTAGTAACTTGCGGAAGCTGGATCTCTTCGTAGACATCGTTTCTTCTCCTAGAGCCTGCTGGGCACGTAGGTTCTTTCCTTGGTGGGCCACCCTCCCGACGAGCGTGTTCGCATGCGCACCGGCGTCGCTTGTGATGCGAATCGTCTGATCGCCACGGTCGGTCAACTGCGGTGTCAAGGCCATTATACCCCAACTGGGAATGTTCGTCAAGCGTAGTGGCTCAACTGGCTGCCTACAGGCAAGCGCACCGAATGCCCGTCGCCTGCTGTACGGCATCCCGTTGGCGAGGCGGATGGCTTGGCCCGAGGACACTGGGGTACCATTTTCCTATTGACAACCATGAACCCACCCTATAAACTGGATTATGCGGTTTTCACTACGTTTCACATCGTTTCTTCAGGAGGATGAGGTCATGAATCTCCTCACGGCAAAGGAGGCTGCCCAGTATCTCCATGTCAGCTTGTTCACCCTGGGCAGGATCGAGAAGCGAGGCCTACTGGTGCCCTTCCGTACCCCTGGAGGACATAGGCGCTATAGGATCGAGATGTTAGACGATTACCTGGAGGGAAGCAGGGCTCGTCCGGCAAGGCGCGACAGACGCATACTCGTAGTAGACGACGGGCAGGAGGCGTTGGACATTCTGGCCCGCGGTCTCTCCTCCTGTGAGTTCTCCGTGGCGTCGGATGAACTAAGCGTAGGGATGAAGCTAGCGGAGTTCGAACCGGATCTCATCTTGGTGAATACGGTGATGTCGGGACTCGATGCAATAGACCTGTGCCGGCGGCTCGATGGACGTGAGAAACGGGCGAGGGTGCTGACCTTTGAAGCTCCTCGGGGAGGGGAGGAGGGAACTTACGGTGGGAGAGGCTTTGGCCATTCGGGGCTGGGGGTGCTCCGGGATAGGATCGAGCAGCTTCTTGAAAAACCGTGGTCAGGGGAATCTTGAGACGCTTGAGCCGCCGACGGGGGTGGCCAAGAGGCGCTGAGGAGATGGTGTGAGCGTCAAGTGCGGTCGGATGGAATGCCTTGGATACCAGACTCTCCTACACTATGCTTCAGGTTCTTGTCGCCGGAGAGGTTAAGGGTACGAGATGGCTGAGGAGAAGATTCTCATCGTAGATGACGACAATAGGAATATCGAATTCCTCAGGGATTCGCTCCTGGTCCCGGCTGGCTACACTGCGCTCTGCGCAACCGACGGCGAGGAGGCTCTCCATCTTGCACTCACCGAAGAACCAGACCTGATTCTGCTGGATCAACAGATGCCGAAGATGGATGGTCTTGAAGTCCTCGAAGCTCTGAAGCAGGCCGGCCGGGAAATCCCCACCATCCTGGTCACGGCTTACGGCTCAGAGAGTGTGGCGGTTCAGGCCTTTCGGCTTGGAGTGAGGGACTACTTCCTCAAACCCTTCAAAGTCAGGCGGATCATGGAGGCTGTCGAGAAATCCCTGGCGGAGGCGCGTCTGAGGAGGGAGAAAGAACGGTTGGCTGAGCGGCTAGAGCTGGTCAATCGTCAATTGGAGCAGAGGCTGAGGGAACTGAACATCCTGTACGGGGTCAGCAAATCGGTGACTTCCCTATTGGATCCGAACGAGGTTCTGATCCGCATCGTGGAGGCCACCACGCGTATCACGGGGGCCGAGGAGACATCACTGTTTCTCTTGGACGAAGAAACACAGGATCTGCAGTTGAGGGCCGTTCAAGGTGTCGGGGACCAGCGAGCTCACGAGGTCAGGGAAAGCGCAGGCGATGCGATAGTGAGACAGGTGATGACCTCTGGCGAGGTGGCCACGATCCAATCTCCTCGATCGCGAAAGACAGACCCATTGCTGGCGACGCTGGCCGTGCCGTTGAAGGTCAGGGAGAGAACGGTAGGCGTGTTGCGGGCATCCAGCGCGGAGGCCATGAAGCCCTTCAACGACAATGATCGGTACTTACTGTCAGCGCTGGCCGACTATGCCACCATCGCCATCGAGAATGCACGGTTGTACGAGGCGGTTCAACAGGAACTGGCGGAGCGCAAACGGGCAGAGGAAACCATCAGGCAATTGGCGTACCACGACACCTTGACGGGGCTGCCCAATCGCACGCTCTTCAACGACCGTCTAGGGGTGGCGCTAGCTCAGGCACGCCGCCACAAGCTGAAGCTGGCCGTGATGTTACTGGACCTGGATCACTTCAAGGATGTCAATGACAGCCTGGGCCACTCGGTAGGAGACCAACTGTTGCAGGCCGTTGGCGAGAGACTGGTCAATCTTCTTCGTGAGAGCGACACCGTCTGTCGGATGGGAGGTGACGAATTCCTGCTACTCCTGCCCGAAATGGCGAAGGCGGAATACGCGGGCAAGGCGGCGGAGAGGATTCTCGAGGTCATCAGGGAGCCGTTCTCCCTTGCGAACCACAAACTCCGTATCACCACCAGCCTCGGGATTGCCCTCTATCCCGACGATGGTGGAGATGGTGATACTCTGGTGAAGAATGCGGACGTAGCCATGTACGTCGCCAAGGACAAGGGGCGGGACAGATACCAAGTATACGGTTCGCTGGATCGGCAGTCGGGCAGTCCTGGAGCCTAGTGGTTGGTTTCATGTGGCGTATTAGATGACTGACGAGAGTAAGGCCGAAGAGCAATTGATAGCCGAACCTGTAGAGTTGCGCGAACGAATCGCTCAGCTGGAGGCGTCGGTGCTGGAAGCCAAGCGGGCCGAGGCGCTGCGAGCGGCTCAAGAGGAACTGCTGGGCAAGGAAAAGCCGGGGACGCTGACGGAAGAGGAGTTTGTTGAAGGGCCGCCGTTCTGTGCCGTACGGATTCAGGATCTTGACCAAGGCCGGAGACATCAGGTGGATCATGTAGACCGTCGCCTCCCTCGAGTGTGAAGGCAGACGGGCAGCGTCAGGGAACTTCATGAAGGTGACCGAGCACAAGCGAATGGAGCGGACTCTGCTAGGATCGCAGGAGCAACAGGCCCGTAGCCATCAATTTCTTCTCGCGCTCAGCCGAGCCGTCCAGGCAGTGCAGGGCGCCCACACTCCTGAAGAGGTATACCGTAGAATCTTGGACGAGGTGGCCCGGTTGGGATACCACGCCACGATCTTTACTTTGACGGACGACGGGGCACAGCTTTCTTTGTCCCACCTGACCTTTGAGTCAGCCCTGGTGCAGGCGGCACAGAAACTGGTTGGCCTGTCGGCGGAGGGATACGGCTTTCAGCTCGTGCCCGGCGGGTTCTACGACTGGGTCCTGTCCGAGGGAAAGGCTGTCTTCGTGGAGCGAGCTGCCGAATCAGTAACGGAGGCTCTGCCCCGCGCAGTCCGGCCGCTGGCGGGCCGGCTGGCGGCGATGTTGGGCCTGAGGCAGGCCATCCATGCCCCGTTGACCATTCGTGGTGAGAACTACGGCCTGCTGACCGTATTGGGCGAGGGCTTGACTGAAGGCGACATACCAGCCGTCACCGCCTTCGCCAACCAGATAGCGCTAGCCCTAGAGAATGCACGGCTATATCATGCTGCCCGGCAGGAACTATCAGAGCGCAAGAGGGCGCAGCTGGCGCTACGCGAGAGAGTGAAAGAGTTGACCGGACTCTACGCCGTGACCCGGGACGCACAGCGGCAGATATCGCTTGAAGAATTCTGTAGTCGCGTCCTTGAGAATTTGACTGAAGGGATGCAGTTCCCTGAGATAACCGTGTCCGTGATTGACGTGGACGATATGAGATTCGTCTCCGAGGGGTATTCCGAGAAGCTGTCCCATGGCCTGCGGAGCGAGATCCGAGTGGGCGGCCGGGTCCGGGGACGCCTGTCGGTCTACTACTCGGAGGATAGGCCCTTCATACTTCCTGAGGAGCAGAGTCTGGTCGACGCCATCGCGGAGGCCGCAGGCCACTGGGTGGAGCTCAACCAGGCGCAGGCGGAACTAGAAGAGTCTGAAGCAAAGTATCGCGTGATAACCGAGAGTACGAGTGATCTGATTGCCCTGGCCAACTTCGATTTGAATCCAACGTACACCTACGCAAGTCCGTCATACAAGAAGCATCTGGGATATGAACCTGAACATCTGATTGGTGAGCCAGTGCTGGACCTTGTGCATCCGCGTGACAAGGAGTACCTCCTGTCCCTGCTCGCTAGATACTTGGTAGTGAGTAGGAAGAAGCTTCTCAGCAGAGAGACTCCTGATCTCTCCGAGCTCCTCGAGTATCGTCTCAGGGACAAGTCAGGAAACTGGCGCTGGGTGCAAAGCAGAGCAAACCTCGTCGACAAAGAGTTACTGTTAGTGTCGAGGGATATCAGCGAGAGGAGGCAAGCCGAGGAGGCACTGCGGCAGAGCGAGGAGAGGTACCGCACGCTGTTCCAAGACACCAGGGATGCCATCAACATCACCACTCGAGAAGGCCAGGTTCTTGACGCCAATCAGTCATTCCTGGATCTCTTTGGATACACCAGGGAAGAGATTGCTGTGCTCAACGCCGAGGACCTGTACGTTGACCCTGCAGGCCGGCGTAGGTTTCAGGAAGAGATAGAGCGCAAGGGATCGGTTAGAGACTATGAGGTGAAGCTGCGCAAGAAGGATGGCAGCGAGATGAACTGTCTGGTGACCTCCACCGTCCGACGACACGACGACGGAAGCGTGGCGGGATATCAGGGTTTCATTCATGACATCACCGAACGCAAGCGAGTCGAGGAAACCATCAAGCGGTTGGCTTATCACGATCCGCTCACCGGCCTCCCCAACCGCATGCTGTTTAGTGACCGTCTCAGAGCGGCCGTTCCTCGCGCACGCCGCAACAAGGACAAGCTGGCCGTGATGTTGCTGGATCTGGATCACTTCAAGAATGTTAATGACAGGCTGGGCCACCCGGTGGGAGACGAGTTGCTGCAAGCTGTTGCGGAGCGACTCACAGCCCTTCTTCGCGAGAGCGACACCATCTGCCGAATGGGAGGTGACGAGTTCTTGGTCTTGCTGGAGGGGATAGCTGGGATGGAAGACGTGGGCAAGGTGGCGGATGCGATCTTGGAGGCCGTGAGAGGGCCCTTTGTCTTGAAGCGACACAAACTACATGTCACCACCAGCCTTGGGATTGCCATTTACCCTGATGACGGTGAAGATGGTGACACGTTGATAAAGAACGCAGACATCGCCATGTACCTTGCCAAGGAAAAGGGGCGGGACAACTATCAGCGCTACATTGCTTCTGAGGAAGGGAAGTCGACGCCATCCTCGGGAGGGAGGCGAGATGACGGACGAGCTTAAGGCAAAACAGCAATTGCGGGATGATTCTACGGGGTCGCGGCACCCGGGGGGAGACGTTGGAATGGTGCGCCGTGGGGTGAGCGAAATCCGGAAGGCCCAGGAGCGTCTTCTCGCCCTGAGCCGGACCGCTGCGAAGGCGCAAAGTGTGCTTGAGCCAGCTCGCATCTTCGAGACCGTGGGGGAAGAACTGAGGAGCCTTGGACTCAACTGCTTCTTCGGCCTCTTGGGTGACCATGGGGAGACAGTCAGCCTTCGGTACACCAACCTTAGTCCAAAGGTGCAACAGGCGGTAGAGACGCTGAGCGGGGTGGGGGCCAGCGAGTTTGGCTTCCAAGTAGATGCCTCGCCTCACTTCAAAGCTGTGGTGGGGGAAGGCATTGCAGTGTTCGAAGAGGAGGCCAGCAATATCCTGGTGGAAGCGTTTCCCCCTGCGCTCAAGAGATTGGCCTCTGAATCAGGCAGATTACTTGCCGCAGGCCGGTCGATTTCGGCGCCCCTCGCTACGGGGGGGGAGATCCTCGGAGTCCTCACCGTTTGGTCCGATGATCTCACTGAGGAAGACGTGCCAGTAGTCTCTATCTTCGCGCAACAGGCGGCCATGGCGATAGAGAACGCAGGTCTCTACGAGGAGGAAGTGCGACGGGTGTTCGAGATGGAAGCCCTGCGCAAGACGACGCTGGATATTACGAGACAGATGGATGTGCCGCAACTACTGCGGTCCATCGTGGAACGAGCCTCTTCTCTAGTGGGAACCAAAGGGGGCGCCCTGTATCTGCACGACCCAGAAAGGGAGGAGCTGGAGCTGGTCGTAAGTCACTTGTTGGGCGAGGACTATGCCGGGACTCGCTTGAAAGTCGGGGAAGGAGTGTCAGGCAGGGTGGTTCTCACTGGGGAGCCGCTGATCGTTCAGGACTATGCAAGTTGGGAGGGAAGGTCCGAGAGGTACGCCGACGCGCCGTTCGGAGCTGTGATGGGCGTGCCGTTGAAATGGGGCGACAAAATCATCGGTGTAGTAAACGCCACCGATGTGGGCCAACCCAGAACCTTCTCCGATCGCGACCTACGTCTGCTGGAGTCGTTTGCCAATCAGGCGGCGATCGCCATCGAGAACGCGCGTGCCTATGCCTCGATGGAACGTCGCGTCACCGAGTTGACCGCCCTGCGGGAAATCAGTCTTCAACTTACCCAATCTCTTGAGTTATCCACGGTGCTGGACACCATCGCCAACAGCGCCGTGAAACTGGTCAAGGCCAGCGATGCTCACATCTTCCTTCACGACCAAGAGAAAGGAGAATTCACCTTCGGCACAGGGGTTTGGGCTTCGGGGCAGGGTGGACCGGTTTTCACCCAAGTTCGCGAGGAGGGTCTAACTGCCACAGTGGCCAGGCACGGCGAGCCAGTCGTCATCAACGAGGCTGGGGGCCATCCTTTGTACAGCGATGAGGTGAGCAGGGAGTGGGGCGTGCAAGCCATCGCGGGCTTCCCCCTGAACAGGGCCAACAGAGTGGTGGGCGTCTTCAACGTTGCCTTCCTCGAACCTCATACCTTTGGCGAGGACGAGTTGCGTCTTCTCACCCTGTTGGCGGACCAGGCAGCCATCGCCATCGAGAACGCGCAGCTGTACGAGGAGCAGGAGCGTACATCCCAGCAGTTGATGGCCTTGCACGAAACGACCCTGCGTATTGTCAGCCGCCTGGAATTGGACAGCTTGCTGGAAGAGATCATAGGCCGAGCGGTCAAACTTTTGAAAGGACGTAGTGGAGAAGTTTACCTTTATCGGCCTGAGCAAGGCGACCTGATAAGCGCAGGCTCTTTTGGGATGCCGTCGGTGGTTCAGGGCGAGGTCGTGGAGGCGGGCGAAGGGCTCGCTGGCCAGATCCTCCAGACGGGCGAGCCCTTGATCGTGGACAACTATGAGTCGTGGGAGGGGAGGTCGGACAAGTACGCTGGCTATGGGTTCGGCCGCGTGGTGGGGGTACCTATCGCCTACGGCGGCGAGCTCTTAGGGGTGCTGGTGGTGGAGACCGGCTTGGAAAACCCACCCTTCACCGAAGATGCTGTGAACCTGCTGAGTCTCTTCGCCAATCAGGCCGCTATCGCTATCGAAAACTCCAGGCTGTATGAGGAAACGAAGCAGAGGGCGGAGGAACTGGCGGGGCTCTATGATGTCTCTATGGATGTCGCCGGTCAACTAGAGTTGCCAGAGCTGTTTGGAACCGTCGTCCGGAGAGCGATTCATCTGCTGGGAGTTCGAGCCGCCGGGGTCTACCTCTACGATCCAGAACGCGAAGATCTGGAACTGATAGCTGCCATGGGACAGAGCAAGGACTACACGGGTGTCAGGCTCGCACTGGGCGAAGGGGTATGCGGAAAGGTAGCTCAGAGCGGAGAGCCCTTGGTAGTGACGGACTACGCTAGCTGGGAGGGGAGGTCAGCCCACTTCGCTGATGAGCCCACCAACAATGTCTTGGCCGTTCGCATCCAGCGAGGTGGTACCCTCTTGGGAGCCCTCTTCGTCGATGACACGGACGTCGAGAGGGTATTCGACGAGCGAGACGTGCGGCTTGCCACCCTCTTCGCCAACCAGGCGGCCATTGCCATCGAGAACGCCCAACTCTTCGCTGAACGGGAGCGTAGGATCAAGCAGCTTGCAACTCTGCATGAAGTCTCCCTGGAGGTTCTGGCTGAGATGGACCTTTCGGAACTGCTGCCAACCGTCGTCCGGAAGGCCGTGCACCTGCTCGATGCCCAAGCAGGTGCAATTGACCTATTCGACAATGAGACCCAGCGTCTTGATATGAAAGTCAGTTATGGGTACAGCAAGGACTACACCGGAGTAAGACTCGCCCTGGGAGAAGGGGTCGCAGGCAGGGTTGCCGAACACAGAGAGCCTTCTACCGTGGACGACTATGCGAATTGGCCGGGGCGAGTTCCCCAAGTGGAGAAGGACGAGATTGGCGCTGCGCTTGGCGTGCCGCTGACGAGAGCTGATCAACTGATCGGTGTCCTCACCATCGACCGAAAGGCACCGCGCGCCTTCGATGAAGACGATGTGCGGCTGGCTACCCTGTTTGCCAATCAGGCTGCCATCGCCGTCGAGAACGCACGTTCGCTCGCGATGGTCCATCGCCGTGTCGCGGAGTTGACTGCCCTCAGAGACGTCAGCCTGCAGCTCACTCAGTCCCTTGATCTGTCGCAGGTCCTCAAGACCATTGCGGAAAGCGCCTTGAAGCTGGTGAAGGCCAGCGATGCTCACATCTTCCTTTACGACCAGGAGAAAGGAGAATTCAGCTTCGGCACAGGGGTTTGGGCTCCAGGGCAAGAAGGCCAAGTCTACGACCACGTACGCAAGAACGGGTTGACCGCCACAGTGGCTACACGGCGTGAACCGGTGGTGATAAACGAGGCCAGGACCGATCCTTTGTTCAGGGATCAAGAGAGCGACGATAGGGTGTTGGAAGCGATTGCCGGCTTCCCTCTAAAACGGGCGGATCGTGTGCTGGGGGTCTTCAATGTCGCCTTCCTGGAACCACATTCCTTCGACCAGGATGAGTTGCGAGTGCTGACGTTGCTGGCTGACCAGGCAGCTATTGCCATCGACAACGCCCGCCTATACGAGCAGACTACGGAGAGGCTCAGAGAGCTCGCCACTCTACACCAGACCGCGGTTGCTGCTACATCTACCGTGGATTTCACAGAGGTCCTCGAGCGGATTATCGGGACGCTGGAACGCCGCCTGGGTTTCACGAATCTGGCCCTGATGCTTCTTGACGAGAATGACGAGAGGCTGAAGATAAGGGCGGGCATCGGCTACGCTCCAGAGGTGGTCGAGAGGATGCAACCCATGTTGGGGGAGGGTATCACCGGTAGTGTGGCCCTAAGCGGCGAACCGTTGAATGTCCCAGATGTGGCGGCGGACCCCCGCTACATCAGGGACGATGAGGACGTGAAATCGGAACTGTGCGTTCCGCTGGAAGTGGGCGGCAGGGTCATCGGCGTTCTGAACGTCGAGAGCGTTGAACTCGCGGCCTTTGGCGATGATGATTTGCGCCTCCTGTCAACCTTGGCCGGTCAACTAGCGGTGATTATCGAGAATGCCCGGCTATATCATGAAACTGAGCGCAGGCTCAGAGAAAGTGAGACTCTCCAGGAGGTCTCGCGCCTGGTAAACTCGTCCTTGGAACCAGACCAGATTTTCCAGACGGTTGTGGAGACGCTCGCCTCGGCCTTCGGACATAGCATGGTGAGTATCTACACCATGGACGGTGAAGGTCTGCGTCTGGGCCCTCAGGTAGGGTACGATCCTGCGGAAGCCATCAATTTCTTGCCCTTGGACAAGGGCGTGATTGGTCGTGTGGCTCGAAGCGGACAAGAGGAGTTGCTCAGCGACGTCGCCGAGGACCCAGAGTTCCTGGAAGCTGCGCCCGGAATCGTATCTGAAATCGCCGTCCCCATCAAGAAGGATTCAACCGTGTTGGGTGTTCTGAACGTGGAATCAACGGCCGCCGAACCCTTATCCGTAGCCGATTTGCGCCTGATCTCCTCGATGGGTCACCAGGTGAGCGTGGCTATCCAGAACGCCCAGCTCTACCAGGCCGCCCAGCGGGAACTAGCCGAGCGCAAACGGGCACAAGAGGCGTATCGTGCGGTAGTGGAACATTCGCTACAAGGGCTAGCGATCTTTGAAGAGGGCAAGATCGTCTTCGCCAACCTGGCCCTGGCCGATATCACCGGATACTCGATCGATGAACTGTTGTCGCTTGAAGAGGAAGAGGTTCAGGCACTGGTTCATCCGAAGGACCGAGCCCTCGTCTGGGGCCGGCTTGCAGGTCGTCTGGCGGGCGAGCCGGTGCCTTCTCATTATGAGGTTCGAATGATCCGAAAGGACGGGAGAGTGCTCACGCTGGATTTGTACGCCAATCTCGTTGAGTACAGAGGGAGACCGGCGGTGCAGGCAGCCATGATTGACATTACCGAACGTAAGCGAGCGGAGGAAGCGCTGCGGGAGAGTGAAGAGAGATTCCGGACGCTCTTCGAGGACTCTCGAGATGCTGTGTACATCACCACTCGGGATGGCCGCTTTATTGAGGCCAACCAATCTCTCCTAGACCTCTTCGGCTATACCCGAGAGGAATTGGCGGACATCAGCGCGGCGCAACTGTACGCTGATCCTGGTAGCCGAGGCGCTTTTCAGCGGGAGATCGAGCAGAGGGGTGCTGTCAGAGACTACGAGGTGAAGCTGCGCAAGAAGGATGGCAGAGAGATGGACTGTCTGCTGACCACGACTCTGCAACCGGGCGAGGACGGAAGCGTCCTGGGATACCAAGGCGTCATCCGGGACATAACCGAGCGCAAGAGGGCTGAGGAAGAGCTTCAGCAAAGCCTCGACAGGCTGCGGACAACCCTGGAGGGAACGGTCAATGCCCTCGCAGCGCTGGCCGAGGCGAGGGATCCATACACCGCTGGCCATCAGCAGCAGATGACCCACCTTGCCTGTGCGATTGCAGAGGAGATGGGCCTTTTGCAGGAGGAAATCCGGGGTATCCGCATGGCGGGGCTCGTTCACGACATCGGCAAGATCTACGTGCCAGCTGAGATCCTCAGTAAGCCCACGGACCTGACCAATATTGAGATGCAGATGATCAGGACTCATCCGCAAACCGCTTACGATATACTGAAGACGGTGGAGTTTCCCTGGCCGGTTGCCCAAATGGTGTACCAGCATCACGAGAGGATCGATGGTTCTGGGTATCCTCGGGGTCTTCCAGGTCATGAGATGCTCCTGGCTGCGAAGGTCCTGTGCGTGGCTGATATCGTTGAGGCTATGGCCTCAAACCGGCCCTATCGACCGGCTCACGGCATCGAGGAAGCGCTCGAGGAGATTTCACAGCACAGGGGCACCCTCTACGATGCTGAGGTGGTGGACGCCTGTCTGAAGCTCTTCCGGGAGAGAGGTTTCAAGCTCCAGCGAGTGTGACAATGGACCCCGATAGGGTGCGCCAGCTTTCGAGACGAGCCAAGCAACAGCGCTTTCTGGCCGACCCTTGACCCGGACAAAGACCAGGTTCAGAGTATCTTACCCCGCAGCGACAACTGCCCCTCTTCCAGCTCCACTTCCTCAAGGGTCACGGGCAGGTCTTTTTCTCGCATAGTAAGCCTCTTGTTGAGCTGGTCCTCGATTTGGAAGAGGATGAAGTCAGGCAGGCCAGCCTTGCCCATCTGCAGGTGCTCTACGGCAACTATCGGTACACCATCGTGGAGAAACACACTGGCCCGACCACTGATGGGCAAGCGCGTGCTGCCTAGCTGGGTCTCCGCCCGCGCCTCGATGGCATCAGGGTCAATGGATACCTGAGGGTTGCCAAAGGGGATGTCGGGATGGCGCTCCAGATACCAGGCGATGGCTTCCTCGAGCTCTCTATTGGTCACCGTGACCTCGAAGGTGTCGCCGCGGTGTGTCCCAGCTTTGAGTCGTTCCCTGAGTTCCGCCAGTTGTGCGCTGAGCCGTGGCTCTATGTCTCTCTTGGTATCTTGGTTTTGCGCCATGATTGCTAGCAGTGTTCCGGGCTGCACTTAGCCTGCAATTATACCGGACTGGGTTGCCTTCTCCAACTGTTGAGAAGTTGAGGCGAGCACACGCTCGGCCCTGAGCACTACTCCTTCGCAGCTAAGAGCGAGGATCGCCCGCGAACTGGTTCTCCTGCGCTCCGATCAGCAGGTCCTTGCGGCCCTGGACGCACTGGCCCTGGGAACTCACTTGCGGACGAATGGCGATCTCTGGCTGCATTGACCGAGCGTTCATCACCGATTATAATAGCTTGAAGAGGAGGGCGTCTTGAGAGTACTGGTCACCGGCGGAGCCGGATTCATCGGCTCCCACGTGGTGGATGCACTCATAGGGGAAGGCCACAGCGTGGCGGTGGTTGATGATTTCTCCTCCGGCAAGAGGGAACACGTCAACCCGAAGGCCAGGCTGTACGAACTGGACATCCGCAGCCGAGATCTGGAGCAGGTCTTCGCCAAGGAACGACCAGAGGTAGTCAATCACCACGCGGCCCAGGTCGATGTACGGGACTCGGTGGCGGATCCAATCTTTGACGCTGATGTGAACATCGTGGGGTCCCTCAACCTGCTGGAGTGCGCCCGTGAGCACGGGGTGAGGAAGTTCATCTATGCGTCCACCGGGGGGGCGGTGTATGGAGAGCCCATCCGTCTGCCCTGCGACGAGAACCATCCCCTCAACCCCGTCTGTCCCTATGGGGTCAGCAAGCTAGCGGTCGAACACTACCTGTACGTGTACCGTCTAAGCTATGGTCTGGAACACACCATTCTGCGCTATCCGAACGTCTATGGTCCTCGGCAGGACCCGTCCGGCGAGGGCGGGGTCGCTGCCATCTTCGCGCGGCAGATGGTGCAGGGTGAGCAAGTAGTCATCAACGGCAGTGGAGAGCAGGAGCGCGATTTCATCTACGTGCACGACATCGTTCGCGCCAATATGCTAGCCATGGACAGAGGGCAAGGGCAGGTCTACAACTTGGGGTGTGGCGTGGGCACGTCCATCAATGAACTGTTCGCGAAGATGAAGGAGATGACCGGTTACGCCAGTGAGCCTGTCCATGGCCCACCCAAGATTGGGGAGACGTTGAAGATCTATCTTGATGGCGCGAAGGTGAAGAGGGAGCTACGGTGGGAACCTGCCGTGGCTCTGGAGGAGGGGCTGAGGGCGACCATAGAGTCTTTCCGCGACACCCCGTAAACTACTCCGATGTGACCGTCTCAGTAGGCCCCGTCTCCGGGCCTGATCTCTGCCTCAGTCTCCCGACTAGCGTCAGCTAAGCCACGCTTTCCTCCACCCCCACGACGCCCAGCAGGGTGTTCACCTCGTCGCAGGGGCGGCAATCTGGTTACTCCTCAAACTCAGGGCCATCGCTGCGAGCCAGATGTTCTGAGCGATGTGCCCAGTGTCCAGCAAACGTACCGGTGAGCCCTCTGCTTGTATTTCCATCTCGACTCACATAACCGCTCGTCGGCATCTTGCAGCTTGGGGCGCCCTGGAGAGAAAGCCCACACATAGCCGGAAAGGCGTTGCTGTGATATAATAGGCTTCGTTTGCGAGAGGAGTGCGGCTGAATGTCAGATGGTTCCACCTTAACGGAACGGAAAGTCATGGTCATAGGCCTTGATGGGGCCACCTTCGACCTGATCAGCCCCTGGATAGCGGATGGCACAATGCCCACCCTTCAGCGCCTGATGAAGAAGGGGGCCTCAGGTGTCTTGACCACCACACTTCCGCCTATCAGTTCCTCGGCCTGGGTCTCCTTCGCCACGGGCAAGAACCCAGGCAAACACGGGCTGGTGGACTTCGTCCATCCGCGCCAGGACAGCTATCAAATCTCCATCGTGGGCGCTCAGCAGCGAGCCTCGAAGGCCATCTGGAACCTCCTGAGCGATGTGGGCCGAAAAGTGGGGATCGTCGGTATGCCCGTCACCTACCCTCCAGAAGAGGTGAACGGCTACATGATCAGCGACTTCCTCACTCCTACCGCCAGCGATGACTACACGTACCCCCTTTCTCTGAGAGAGGAGCTGGACGGGGCGGTGGGAGGTTTCCCCTTGCTTCCCGACGAGAGGTACCGTTCCACCAAGTTCGTGGACAAGTTCATTGCCGACATGGTCACAGACGTGGAGCGAAGGTTGGATGGAGCGCTGTACCTGCTAGACAACAAGGACTGGGACTTCTTCTTTCTCCTCTTCTGGAGCAGCGACATGCTGCAACACGAGACCTGGCGTCTGCTCGACAGGAGCCACCCTCAGCACGATCCCGAGGCGGCGGAACGGTACAGGGACCTGGTAGCTGACTTCCATCGCAGACTGGACGAAGCGGTGGGCCGCTTGACCGAAGAACTGGGCCCTGAGGATCTGGTCGTCGTCATGTCCGATCATGGTTTCGGCCCCGTCCACAGCTTCTTCCTTGTGAACAATTGGCTTCGGGAGATAGGACTTTTGAAGTTGAAGAGAAGACCCTTGACCCGGCTCAAGTATGGTCTTTTCAAGCTGGGCTTCACCCCTCTGGGAGTCTTTCGGCTGGTCAAGGCCTTGCGGCTAGGTTTCCTGCGCCGTCGCTTTCGCTTTCAGAGGGGCGGCGGGCTGATGAAGCGGCTCTTCCTCTCCTTCGCCGACGTGGATTGGGCCCGCACCAAGGCCTTTGCGGTGGGCAGCTTTGGGCAGATCTATATCAACCTGAAGGGGAAGCGACCGCAGGGGATCGTAGGGCCGGGCGAGGAGTATGAGAAACTGAGAGAAGAGATAGCCGCTCGCGCTGAGGAAATCCGGGACCCTCGCACCGGGGAGAGGGTGGTGGAGAGGGTGTATCGCAGGGAGGAGATATACTCGGGACCCCTTTTGGAGAAAGCCCCTGATCTGGTACTGCAGTCCAGAAACTGGGAATACATGGCCTTTGGGCATGCCGATTTCGGCGCTTCGCACGTCGTCGAACCCATCTTTGGCATGTCGGGCCATCATCGCCCCCATGGCATCGTGATGCTGGCGGGAGAGGGTATCAGACAAGGTGTGAGGCTGGAGCGGGCCAACATCATCGACCTGGCACCCACCATCCTCTACGCTATGGGCCTTCCTATTCCATCTGACATGGACGGTCGTGTTCTCACAGAGGCCTTCAATCCCGAGTTCCGGTCCAGAGTCCAGGTTGAGTTCAGCGATGAGCCTTCTCAGCGACCAACCGGCGAGGGTGAGTACTCTGCGGACGACGAAGAGGAGATAAGAGAGCGATTGCGTGGGTTGGGATACGTTGGATAGGAGAACCCCCGCTTGAACAACAAGGCGCGGCTAGTAATCGTAACCATCATCGGCGTCGTTCTGTTGGGCCTGGTACTGGTAAGGGTCAACCTTCGACAGATGCTCGAGACCCTCAGAGCTGCCAACTACCTCTATCTCCTGCCAGCTCTGGCGGCCCAAATGGGCTTCTTTCTCGTCAAGGCCCTGCGCTGGAGATACCTCTTCCCGGCTGAGAGACGGATAGGCTTTGGCGCGCTTTTCTCTGCCACTTTGATCGGTTACTTCGGTAACCAGATCATCGGCGCCAGCAGCGGCGAGCTGCTTCGCTCCGTCGTCTTGGGACAGAAGGAGAGCTGGAGCAAGAGCGCCACTCTGGGCACCATTTTCGTGGAGAAGATGTGGGACGTATTGGTGCTGTGCCTGTTCCTGCTGGTCATCCTGTGGATCATCCCCCTGCCTCCGCTGGTCGAGTCGGTGGGGCAGGCAGGATTGCTGGTCTTGCTCGTCGGGGCCTTGCTGCTGGTGGTGTTATTGTCTCGAAGCCATTGGGCCACTCAGTTGGTAGCCTTGATCACCAGGAGACTCTCGCCCGGCTTGGCCCAGCGGCTCGCCGGGATTGTGGAGCGCTTCATCTTGGGCGTGCGGCCTTTGCGGAACTGGCGCCGCTCTCTCCTAGCTCTCTTCCTCACCGTGCCCATGTGGCTGTTCCTGGCGGTAAGCTTCTACTTCCTCGGGCAGGCGGCTGTGATAGGCCTTCCCTTCGGCCCGTACCTCTTCCCGGTGGTAGTTATCGCGCTAGCGGCTTCTATCCCCAATCCACCGTGGAATGTCGGGATGTTGGAGATACTGTCCATCACTACCTTGGGCGTCTTCGCGGTGGGCAGTAGCCAGGCCCTGGCCTTCGTAGTGCTCATGCGGGCGATGCGTCTTGTACCCATCATTTGGGGCTACGCTCTTTTCTCCAGGGAGGGGTATGGGCTGCGCACCCACCCTCAGACCAGCTTGGAAGCGGAGCAATCTCGATAGGGGCGAATGGGCGGACGGATCCTCATTCTGATGTGCGATTCCGGCGGGGGCCACCGTAGCGTGGCCGACGCCATAGCGGGTGCACTGGAAAGTCTCTTCCCTGGCAAGTACCAGGTTGAGCTGGCTGACATCATGGCCGACGGGTTCAGTTATCCTCTGAACCTCGCTGGCCGCCTGTACGGCCCCGTCGTCAATCGGCTTCCTCGAGCATGGGGTCTGCTCTGGCATCTCACCAACGGACGCCGTCGCTCGCCGGTGCTCCTGAGGATGCTCTCACCCCTCGGCGCTGCCAGGATCAAGCGGCTACTCCTGAGCGGCAGGCCTGATCTCATCATCTCGACCCATCCCTGGGCCAATCACATCCCCGCCCGGCTGTTGGCGAACCTGGGCTGGAAGGTGCCTTTGGTCACAGTGGTCACCGACATAGTGAGCATCCATCACTGGTGGCTCTGCCCTGACGTGGACCTGTGCCTGGTACCCACGAAGCAGGTGCGCCAGGTCGCGCTCGCGACCGGGTTTGCGCCTGAAAAGCTCAAGGTGGTTGGCATGCCAGTTGACCTCAAGTTCGTGGATCGTTCCTTGCCCCGGGCGCAACTGCGCAGAGAGCTCGGACTGGTGGAGCATCGATTCACGGTCCTGTTGGCGGGTGGGGGGGAGGGCATGGGAAATGTCTTCGCCATTGCCAGATCGGTGGCTCAGGTCTCGCTGGACCTTCAACTACTGATCGTGACCGGCAGGAACGAGGAACTCAGAGCCAGACTTGAAGGAGTATCCTGGGATGTGCCTACCCGTGTCATGGGCTTTACCGACAACATGCCCGCCTTGATGCATGCCGCCGACCTCCTGATCACCAAGGCGGGGCCCAGCACCATCTGCGAGGCCCTGGCCTGTGGACTGCCCATGCTGATCAGTGGGTCCTTGAGAGGGCAGGAGGAGGGCAACGCGGAGTGGGTGGTGGAAAGGGGGGCGGGCCTCCTTACCCCGACGCCACAAGAGGTCGTGGGGGCGCTGAGGGAGCTTCTCAGACCGGGAAAAGACACGCTCCCTCTCATGGCCGAGAGTGCGCGCCAGGCGGCGAAGCCAGACGCGGCGTTGGAGACGGCTAGGCGGATAAACGACCTCCTGGGTATGACCAACTGACTCCCTCCATTCAGCCGCTGAGCGACGTTAGACACTGCCTTGCCTTGCGTCCCTGTGTTGCCACGACCCGTGCCCAACTGGAGGATACGGGACGGATGTGGTAACATTATGCTGGTTAAGACGGCTGGGCTAACGGCGAAGTTGGGAGAGAAACACGGTCAGGGAGTCAGGCTAAGGGGCGTTGGAAGCCAAAAGGAAAGATCGAAGGGATGAGACTCCGCCTTTCTTTGTTGTTGGGAGCTTTGATCTCCACTGTGGTCCTCACTACGGCCTGTGCCTCGATTGGAGGCAGCCACAAGCCGGTCATCACGCTCTACGATGGCCAGTGGGAGTCCCTCTGGGTAAACAATGCTCTCGCCGAGTTCATTATAAGGGACGGATACGGGTATCCGGTAGAGACAGTGGTGGTTAGCAGCCAGGTGATGCAGGAGCGCTTGCCGAAGGGCGAGATTGACCTGGACATGGAGATATGGCAGCACAGCAGGATTGACTGGTACAACGACCAGATAGAGAATGGCAACATCGTCAACCTGGGCATGACCTATGAGGCGGGGCCCCAGTTTTTCGTCATTCCCGCATGGGTGGCGGAGCGGTACGACATCAAGACTGTCTATGATATGCAAGAGCAGTGGGAGTTGTTCAGAGACCCCGGGGACTCCACCAAAGGAGTGTTCTACAATTGCATCATCGCTTGGCGATGTGACGAGATTAACGAGGTGAAGCTGGAGGCCTACGGGCTGACCAGGTACTACAACCTCATCTCGCCCGCGTCCGAAGAGGCCCTGGAGACCGTGCTAGAGAGGGCACAGCGGATGCGACAGCCGGTCTTCGGGTACTACTGGGCCCCGACCTGGCTGATGGGGGCCTACGATTGGCACATTCTGGAAGAGCCTCCGTACACTCCCGAGTGCTGGGAGCAAATCACTGCGGCTGTCGAAGACGAGAGCCAGCGTCCACTGGACCAGGCCTGTGCCTATGCTGACGTCGCCATCGACAAGGTTGCCCATCGAGGCCTGCTGCAAAAGGCTCCGGACGTGGCGGAGATGCTGAGGAGGATGTTTGTGGGGCTAGAGCCCCTCAACGATACCTTGGCCTGGGCCAGGCAAAACGACGTGAACGACTGGGAGGAGGCCGCCATCTACTACCTGCAAATCCACGAAGACCGGTGGAAGACTTGGGTGACGCCTGAGGCCTACAAGAACATCAAAGAAGCTCTGCTGGAGGCCTCCGGGTAGGGAGTTAGTCTGGATGCTCTTCACGCGAAGCCTCAGAGCGAAGACCCTGTTGTCTGTCCTGATCCCTACGGCCTTGGGTCTCGTGGCAGTGGCGACTATTGCGCTCTATGCGTATGAGCGAGTGGCCCGAGATGTTGTCCAGCAGCGAGACACCGAGCTGGCGAGGATCTCGGCGGCCCGGCTCTCCGATAGTCTAGGTCAGTATGCTCAAATGCTTCAGGCTGTTGCCGCCGAGAAAGACGTTCAGTCCATGGATGTGTCACTTCTGATCTCGGCTCTGCGAGAAGCGCCGGGCCAGCTGTACGTGTTCGATGCCGGGGTTGTGGTCTACGACATCGATGGCATCGCTGTTTGGTCACGGCCCGCCAATCCAAGCCGACGCACGACCGATTTCCCATTGGAGTCCCAATTCGAGGAGGTGCGCGAGACCCTACGGCCGACCTTCTCCAACGTCTTCTACGACGAGATCTCCGGCGAAGACGTGATCTTGGTCGCAGTACCCGTCGTGGATGACGACGGCGAATTGAAGGGCGTGGTGGCGGGACTTCATACGATCAGGTACTCGCCGCTAGGGAGCACCTACGCCGAGTTGCTGGAGTTTACAGCGGGGCGAAGCGGCTACGCTTACCTGGTGGATGGCAACGGACGGGTCATCTACCATCGCGACAGTTCCCTACTGGGCAAGAGCCTCGCGGACTCAGTGCCGGTAGCGCGGGCCACCCGCGGAGAGACCGGTGCTGTCCTCACCGAGGACAGGACAGGCGAGACCGTGATCTCTGGCTTTGCTCCGGTGCCGGGCACCAACTGGGGGCTTGTCACTCAGGAGGCCTGGGAGAATATTGTTGGACCGATTCGGCGCTACAGCAACCTGCTTCTGGGCCTACTGGTTGTGGCAGGAATCAGTTCCGGAGCGCTGGTGTTCTTCTCCATCGGCCGTGTGCTGCGCCCCATCCGGGATCTCACGCTGGCGGCTCAGCGCATTGCCGAGGGCGCCTTCGACTACGCTATGCCTCCCGAGACAGGCGATGAAATAGAGGCTCTGGGCCGACAGTTCAACGTCATGGCCAAGACGCTCAAGGAATCGTATGAAGACCTGGAGCGAAGGGTGGTCGACCGGACCAAAGAGTTGGCCGCCCTCAACGCCATTGCCGCCGTTGTCAGTCGCTCCCTGGACTTGCAGACGATCCTGGACGATGCCCTGGATAAGACTCTCGAGGTCATGGGAATCGAGGCCGGAGGAATCTATCTCTTGCAGGAGGGGGTGTCCCAAGACGATGAGGGGGTTTTGACTATCGCGGCATACAAAGGCGTTAGCGCGCAGTTTGTGGCAGAGATTGACGACCTGAAGGTGGGGGAGGGTTTTCCAGGTCGTGTGGTCGAGACCGGTGAACCGGTGGCTGTGCGGGACCTGTCCACGGATCCGCGACTGAGGCGCCTGGTAGTGAGAGAAAGTGGTTTCCGTGCCGTGGCTATCGTTCCCCTAGCTTCGAGGGAAAAGGTTTGGGGTTCTCTGTTTGCGATAACGCGTGGCTACCGGGAGTTCTCTGAGCAGGAGATCGAACTGCTTACCTCCATCGGCGATCAGATCGGAGTAGCCATCGAGAACGCGCGCCTCTTCGATGCCGAGCAGCGCCGGGCCGAGCAATTCCGCGTCATCGGCGAGGTGGGGCACCGCATAACATCTGTGCTGGCTATTGATGATTTGCTGGAAGAGATCGTCCGGTTGGTCAAAGAGACCTTCGGATACTACCTGGTGGGTATCAGCTTGATCGAGGGCGATGAACTGATCGTCAAGGCGGGGATTGGTCCTTCTTTTGGTGATCCCCACCACCAACCTCCACGCGTCAAAGTGGGCGAGGAGGGGATCACGGGCTGGGTAGCTGGCACAGGTCAGGCGCTACTGGTACCGGACGTGAGCAAGGAGCCACGATACATCTCCCTGTCCGATGCCGTCGAGACCCGCTCGGAGCTGTGCGTGCCTCTCAAGACGAAGGAGGCTGTCATCGGTGTGTTGAATGTCGAAAGCGACCAGTTGAACGCCTTCGACGAGAGCGACGTGGCGGTGCTTCAGTCACTGGCTAATCAGGCTGCGGTCGCCATTGAGGAAGCGCGCCTCTTTGATGCCGAGCAGCGGCGGGCCGAGCAATTCCGGGTCATCAGCGAGGTGGGTCGCCACATAGCCTCCATCCTGGACGTTGATGAGTTGCTGGGTGAGATCGTCCGCTTGCTCAAAGAAACCTTCGGATACTACCAGGTTACTATTGGACTGATCGAAGGCGATCAGCTAGTCTTCAAGGCGGGGGCGAAGACCGACTGGGATGAACCTGAGTTTCGACCCCCACCCGTCAAAGTCGGCCAGGAGGGGATTACAGGTTGGGTAGCTGGCACAGGTGAGCCTCTCCTGGCGCCCGACGTGAGCGAGGAGCCGCGATATCTCTGGTTGGCAGAGGCCGCCGAGACCCGATCGGAGCTGGCTGTGCCTCTCAAGACGAAGGAAGGGGTCATCGGTGTGCTGAATGTCGAAGCCGACCAGTTGAACGCCTTCGACGAGAGCGACCTGGCGGTGCTCCAATCTCTGGCCAACCAGGCGGCCATCGCCATCGAGAACGCCCGGCTCTATGAAGATACGAAGAGCCGGCTGGCTCAAGTCATCGCCCTGCAAGAGACCACCAGGGCCGTGGCTAGCACCCTAGAGCTGGATAAACTCCTCAACCTGATCATCGAGCAGGCCACGACTCTCCTGCAAGCCGATGGAGGTATCATCAACGCCGTCGACTGGGAGAACCGTGAAGATGAGGCGGTGGCCGCTACCGGCTTGGCTGTCTCTGCGCTCGGAGACCGTGCCCCCTTGGAAGGTAGCCTCTCTGGCTGGGTAGCCCTTCATAACCAGCCAGTCATATCCAACCAACTCCAAAACGACAGCCGGGCGGACCATCGTGCGCTTTCAAAGCTGGTGAAGGAGACGGAACGGCAAATCCAAAGCGGCGCCATGGCCCCGTTGACCATCAAGGACCAGGTCGTGGGCACCCTGGTGGTCTTGGACAAACAGGGGGGCAAAGGCGAGTTCGACCAGACCGATTTGGAGCTACTGGTGGCCTTCGCCAACCAGGCAGCCACCGCCATGGAGAACGCCCGGCTCTTCGACGGCGAGCAGCGAAGAGCGGAGCAGTTCCGCGTCCTCAGTGAGGTAGGAGCTCGCATCACCTCCCTCTTGGCTGTCGACGAACTGCTGCATGAGACTGTCCGCCTGGTCAAAGAGAACTTCGGATACTACTTGGTTGCCATCGGCCTGATCGAGGGCGATGAGATGATCTTCAGGACAGGGGCTGGGGCTCGCTATGATGATCCCCAGTTCCGGCCCCCGCGCGTCAAAGTGGGGGACAAGGGGATCACGGGATGGGTAGCTGCCTCAGGCGAGCCCCTCTTGGTGCCAGACGTTGGCCAGGAGCCGGAATATCTCTTCCTTCCCGACTCCAGCGGGACGCGATCGGAGTTGGCTGTGCCCCTGAAGACGAAGAGCGGGGTCATCGGTGTGTTAGATGTCCAGAGCGACCAAGTGAACGCCTTCGATGAGACCGACTTGGGGGTGCTCCAATCTCTGGCGAATCTGGCGGCCATCGCCATCGAGGAAGCGCGCCTCTTTGGGGCAGAGCAGCGGCGAGCGGAGCAGTTCCGTGTCATCAGCGAGGTTGGGGCCCGCATTACCTCCATCTTGACTGTAGATGAGTTGTTGGTAGAGATCGTCCAACTAGTCAAGGAGACCTTGGGATACTATCATACTGCTATTGGCCTGATTGATGGCGACGAACTGGTGATCAAGGCGGGGGCTGGGGCCCACTGGGAGGACTCTCAGTTCCAGCCTTCCCGCCTCAAGGTGGGCGGGAAGGGGATCACCACCTGGGTCGCGGCAACAGGTGAGCCTCTCCTAGTGCCCGACGTGAGCCAGGAGCCGCGATATCTTCTCCTGCCCGAGGCCACCCAGACTCGATCGGAGTTGGCGGTGCCTCTGAAGACGAAGACTGGGGTCATCGGCGTGTTGGATGTCCAGAGCGATCGACTGAACGCTTTCGACGAGAGCGACCTGACGGTGCTCCAATCCCTGGCCAATCAGGCGGCCATTGCCATCGAGAATGCCCGTCTGTACGCGCAGGCCCAGCAGGCGGCGGCGTTGGAGGAGCGAAGCCGTCTGGCGCGCGACCTGCACGACGCCGTCACGCAGACTCTCTTTTCGGCGAGCCTGATTGGCGAAGTCGTGCCCACCCTTTGGGAGACCGATCAGGGCGAGGCAAGAGAACTGCTGAAAGAGCTGCGCCAGCTGACCCGCGGCGCACTGGCCGAGATGCGCACCCTGCTGCTGGAGCTGCGTCCGGCGGCCCTAGCCGAGGCTAGCCTGGAGGACCTGCTGCGCCAGCTAGGCGAGGCCGTGACTGGTCGCACCGGTGTGCCCGTCGCAGTGACCGTCGAGGGCCAGTACGACCTTCCTTCCGAAGTCCATGTCGCGCTATACCGCATCGCCCAAGAGGCGTTGAACAACGTCGTCAAGCACGCCCGCGCCATAGAGGTGGAGGTGAGTTTGCGGTGCACTTGTTTGCCCGACCGAGCGGACGGGGAAAAGCGAAAAGTGGTGGAGTTGCAGGTGAGCGACGACGGGTGTGGCTTCGATTCGAGTTCCGTGCCGCCGGATCGCCTGGGGCTGGGGATTATCCGCGAACGGACTCAGGCGATCGGCGCCACGCTGGAGATAGAGAGTGAACCTGGTGAGGGAACGCGGGTTTCAGTGGTGTGGACATCAGACGAGTGACCGTAGACGAAGGACTGGGGACGAATGGCGTTCAAGTTGGAGAAGCTTGAAGTGTGGCAACTGGCCCTGGGATATGTCGAACTGATCTATGACGCTGCTAGCGAACTGCTCACAAGCGAAGAGTGCGAGAGGACGAAATTGTCTACACCACTGTGTGTAGTGGCTGACGGAGTGCGAAACGCTGCCCTTAGTGCGCGTTCGTATTTGGTCTCTTGTCCTTCGCCCATGCTGAGGAAAGGAAACCTCGATGAGCGACACTTCTGATACGATTCGAGTGGTGATCGTTGACGACCATGACATGGTCCGCAGAGGGCTGGCGGCGTTCCTGAAGGCGAAGACTGACCTGGAACTGGTCGGTGAAGCGAGGAACGGTAGGGAAGCCCTGCAAGTGTGTGAACAGGTCCAACCGGACGTGGTCCTGATGGACCTGGTGATGCCGGAGATGAGCGGGGCCGCAGCCACCAAACAAATCCGGGAGCGATGCCCCGAGGTTCAGGTCATTGCTGTGACCAGCTTCCAGGAGAGAGAGTTGGTGCAGGAGGCTCTTCAGGCCGGCGCCATCAGCTATCTGCTGAAGAACGTCTCGGCCAACGAACTCGCCGGGGCGATCCGAGCGGCCCATGCTGGACGGTCCACCTTGGCTCCGGAGGCGGCCCAGGCCTTGATCCAGACAGCGGGCGAAGGCCTCACCCCAGGCCAGGATCTGACCGAGAGGGAGCGTGAGGTACTGGCCTTGATGGTGGAGGGGTTGACTAACCCGCAGATCGCCGAGCGGTTGGTTGTGAGTCGGTCAACCGCGAAGGCTCACGTGAGCAATATCCTCTCTAAACTGGGTGTCTCAAATCGAGCCGAGGCGATAGCGCTCGCGCTTCAGCACAGACTGGTCACCTGACCAAGAGAAAGATTACCCACCTGGCCAATCGAGAAATCCCCCAGATGGCCGATGCGTCTGGGGGATCCTTCTTATATACTGGAACCAGATGACGAGATTCGACAGTGAGGAGGAAGGAAGAAGTGAATCATGCAAACGTCCTGAAACGAGCCTGGGAGGTCCTGTGGCGGTACCGTGTGCTCTGGGTTTTCGGCGTCATCGTGGCCCTGACCGCAACCAGTGGCACCTCCGGCTACGGGGGAGGTGGCGGTGACGGCGCTCGTGACGATTGGTCATGCCCAGGGGGGATTGCGGTAGGTGACCAGTGCTACGCCGTGGAGGAGTGGCGGGAGGCCCTTCAAGAGCTGCCATACGTCTTGGAAGAATGGCGGGAGCTTGAAGAGCTGTCAGGGTTGCCCCTACCGATGGTCCCTCCGGAGATCTGGACGACTTTGGCCGCCATCGTCGTCGGGCTGCTGTGCCTGGCCCTGATTCTGGCCATCGCCAGAGTGGTGTTTCTGTACATAGCGGAGACAGCGCTGATACGGATGGTGGATGACTACGAGGAGACAGGTGAGAAGCGAGGCGTGCGCCAGGGATTCAGGCTCGGGTGGTCGCGTACTGCACTGAAGCTGTTCGTGATAGATCTGCTGACCAGACTACCGGGCATGCTGATCGCATTCATGCTGCTCGTGCTGGGTGTGGGTATGTTCGGGTTGACGGTGTGGGCGGGGGGGAGTTGGCGCCTGATCGTCGTAGGCGCGATCGCTGCCGCCGGCTTGGTCTGCTTGAGCATCCCTTTGGTCATCGTCGTCAGCTTGGTGCTTTCGCTGCTGAGGCCGTTCTTCTGGCGGGTGTCCGCGTTGGAGGAGATGGGGGTCATTTACTCGATCCGCGAAGGATGCCGTTTTGTGAGGCAGCATCTGGCGGATGCGACGATCATGTGGCTGATCATGGTCGGCCTGCAAGTCGGCTGGATCATCGTGATGATCCCAGTCGTGCTTGTGCTATTGGTCGTGGGCGGGGTTCTCGGTGGCTTGGCCGGGCTGGTGGTGGGCGGGCTGGCTGGCCTGGCGTGGAGTGGAGCCGTCCCTTGGATTCTCGGTCTTGCCGTCGGCATTCCGATCTTCATCCTCGTGATGGCGGCGCCGCTGGTGTTGCTGGGAGGGCTGGCCCACGTGTTCAAGTCCAGCGTGTGGACGCTAACCTACCGAGAGTTGCGTGCCCTTGGGGGTTCAGAGGCGTAGCCGTGCCGGCTGCCTGAGTTGGACCCACCCGCGGTTCAGTAGCCCCGGGCCTAGATCAAAGACGGCCCCCAAATCGGAGGCCTTCTTCCTTTTCAGTCGCAGGGTTGCCACAGGTCGGCCCCTCCCTCATTGTGGCTCGGTGCGCTCTGGGGGTTGGCGCGGAGACGGTTCCGGGAATGGGGAAGGCGGCGTCGTGCTAAAACGCTGGTGATCAATTGCGCCAGGGAGGCGTCATCGCTGTGATGAGTTCCCAGGGGGGAGTCATGGTGCAGCCGCGCCAAAGGTCGGGATCATTGATTGCGCAACTTGGTCACCTGACCAAGGAAAAGATTAGCCACCTGGCTAATGGGGAAATCCCCCAGATGGCCGATGCGTCTGGGTGATCGCTCCTATATACTGGAGACAGAGGAAGCGAAGACTCGTTCACGAGGTGACTTGAATGCGCATCATGCTGGCTGATAACCGACGCAAGGTACGATTCGCGCTCCGGGCCCTGCTGGAACAACAGGCAGGGCTGGAAGTCATCGACGAGGCCGTCGATGCCCAGTATCTCTTGGCCCAGGTGGAGGAGGATTGCCCCGACGTGGTTCTGCTGGACTGGGAGTTGCCCGGAATGGCGCCAGCTGATTTGATTTCTGCACTCCGCCAAGAATGCCCCGATCTACTGGTGGTTGCCCTCAGCGGACGCGTGAACGCCCGTCGAGCAGCGTCGGCCGCGGGCGCCGACGCTTTTGTCAGCAAGGGAGAGCCACCGGAACGGTTGCTGTCAGTTATCCAGTGCTGTGCAGAGAAGTGCTCGGGCTGCTAGATGGATGCAGACAAGACGGGGCCAAGGAGAGAGAAATGGAACTTGCGCTTAAGTGGAGAGGGTACGGGATCAGCATCAGGATACTAAGAAAGGGAGCCGAGAGCACAGCAGAGCCTGCAGTGGAGCGGATGGCCGAGCCACATACGGCACAGGAGCGTCGAGAGGAGGCCGAAAGACAGCATCTGCTCGCCTCTGGCTCTCGCTATGTGGGCCCCATCAGGTAGTCCTCCGTATCCTCTATGGGTTGATGAGAATGAATATGAGACAGTCGGCGCATAATCGAGGAATCAGAGGAGAGGTTTAACTATGCCTAGCAACTTCTTCCAAGGTGCTTACTGGCTCGGTGTGATTCTGGCATCGGTCATCCGGGTGGTGTATACGCGCGGATACAGAGAGATGAAGATCGCCGAGTACCACGGGACGCGGCTGGATTTGCTGTTGTCCGCCATTCCTGCGCTGGGGATGTTTGTCCTACCGCTGATCTATGTGTTGACACCTTGGTTGGACTTTGCGGATTACCATCTGCCAATGTGGGCCGGCTGGATCGGCGTGGCGCTCTTTGGCGGCGCACTGTGGTTGCTCTGGAGGTCCCACGCCGACCTGGCGCGCAATTGGTCGCCGAGGTTGGAAATCATAGAGGGACACTCGCTCGTGACTCAAGGAGTGTTCCGCTACATCCGGCATCCCATGTACGCTGCCCACGTGCTGTGGGGCGTCGCTCAGGTGTTCCTACTCCAGAACTGGATCGCAGGTTTCAGCATGCTGGTGTGTTTGCTTCCCCAGTTAGTGAATCGGGTTCGGGGGGAGGAACAGATGATGCTTGAGCACTTTGGAGAGGAGTACCGATCGTACATGGACCGAACTGGGCGACTCATCCCGCGTCTGTGGAGATAGCCCGCGGTCCAAAGAGTCCCTGCGAGCCGGCCGCCTGGGTGCGCCGCACCGGGCTCCGGTCATCAGGGTGTACCAAGCTGATCTACTGAATCGCAAAGCTTTGGAGGAGATCCTAGAGGAGGTCAGTACAGATGCAAATCAGAAGATTCAAGCCCAGTCCCCGATATCTGGTCAAGCTGTGTATAGGCATTACAGCGCTGGCTGTGCTGAGCGTGGCTGGCACCTTTTTTCTTGGCTTGGTCATCCCTGATAGGGAGGCCACGCTCGCCGGAACAGCGTCGGGAGATCGAAAGACGGGACTTGCACCGCTCCCACTCTCATCATAACATCTGGTTAGGCCGCCAGTCGCCCGTGGACGTGTGAAAGGAGCCAAAATGACAATCGGCATTCCTCGAAAAGCGTTCCTGTCTGAACGTGTCTGGCCAATTGTGCGTGTGCTGTTGCTTCAATTGCTGTTGTGGATGGGCATCGTTGGCAATCTCGTCGGCTGGCTTCTACTCGCTCTCCTAGTTGATCAGCTTCATTGGCTGAAGATTGACTTCCATGGTAAGACCTTGGACACAATCAGCCCGGACGGGAAGGTTATCGGCTTTGTTGTCTTGTTTACCGTCAATCTGGTTCTGGTTGTGTTGGCGTGGCGGCTAATGGAACGCAAACCGCTGCGTGCTATGCTCTGGGAGTTCTCGCGCAAACAACGGCGGACTCTGGCATGGGGATTACTGGCTGGGCTGGGCGAAGTGTTGCTTGTCTTCGGAGTGATGACAGCCCTTGGTGCTGCGCGCAGCACGTGGGGCTTGGCTGCAGTGCCGTCCAAAACCATCCTGATGGCTTTTGGCTGGATTCTAGCTTCCTCGATTCTAGGGCCAATTGTGGAAGAAGTTCTGAATCGCGGCTATTGGTTCCAGAACATCAAGCGCGGCTGGGGGGTGGTCGCCGCCGCTATCGTCACTGCTCTCCTGTTTGGGGGAGCGCACCTGCTCAATCCTAACGCCGAGATTCTCGGCGTGATCAACATAGCGCTTTCCGCAATCACATATGTTCTAGGGCTGGTGTGGTTACGTTCATTATGGTTCCCCATCGGCTGGCACGCTGCGTGGAACTTTGCGCAGTTTTTCATTGTTGGTCTACCCAACTCTGGTATCTCAGTGAGCAGTATGGGACTAGATGGAACAACTCTGCTGGTTACGACCACATCCGGTCCCACATGGCTGACGGGCGGTGGTTTTGGGATGGAAGCCAGTGTGATCCGGACAATCATCTTGTTCGGCATTATTGCTGCGATGTTCTGGTTCAAACAGCGTCGAGCGCAACCATCAGCGAGCGCGGCCTAACCACTCGCTGGAGCGGACGTGGCTACCGGGGCGATTGCGGGGTTTGATCAAACCTGCGGTGGACCTGGTGGGCGAGTGGTTCGGCCCAGGCCCGCCACGGGGCTCCGCTCGGAGTCGGTAGGCTGATCCAACGGAAACCCAAACATTAGACTTTGTCTTAGAGGAGGTTAGGAGGAATGCAGACAAGAAGTTTCAAACCCAGTCCCCGATATCTGATCAAGGTGTGCGTGGGCATCACCATGGCGGCTTGGCTAGGCATTGCCGGAACCGCTTTCCTCGCGCTAGCCATCCCGGATAGGGACGCGACGGTCATCTTCGGGCTCATGGCCGTTGCCGAGATCGTAGCCTGGGTGGTGGCACTCATCCTAGCCGGGCCTTACTATGCCAGCCTGAGCTACGAGATTGAGGACGACGAGGTGATCGTACGTGTGGGCATCATCACCCACTCGGTCAAGCATGTCCCCTACCGCACGGTGACCAACATAACAGTCAAGCGGGACATCCTCGATCGCTGGTTCTTTGGCCTTGGTAGTCTGAACATCCAGACCGCAGGCATGAGCGGCACGTCGGGGGCCGAGGAGAAGCTGGTGGGCCTGACCAACGTGGACGAGGTCTACGGGATGGTAGTGACGGAGTTGCGGCGGTTCCGCGGAGGCATGGCTCCGACAGCTACCGAGGTGGAACCGGAGCCGGGCGTCGGGGCGAGCGACGCCCTGAGTGCAATTCTGGCTGAAGTTCGGGCGATCCGGCAGGCGCTCGACAAGGACAAGTAAGCAGGGCGAGAGTGTAGAGAAACGCTTCTCCAGGGTGCCGCTGGATTCATCCTGAGCGCTGTCCTGAGCCTGTCGAAGGGTAGGCCGTAGGCCTTATCGAAGGGTGCAATCCAGCGGAGGGCGGGATTGCAGTCCCGCCACAGCATGAGGATGCTGGGTTCTCTCCACAGCCTCCAGGAGAGTAGTTCCATCGAGCGCGACATCGAAGAAGAGGTCCGCAGGATAGTTGGGCAGGATCACTGTTGAGGAGGAAATATCCCATGACAGCCCCAGTAATCGAAGTAAGAGACTTCCGCAAGACCTACGGCGATTTGGTCGCCGTGGACGGCATCAGTCTTGATGTGCGGCAGGGCGAGATATTTGGCCTACTGGGCCCCAACGGCGCTGGAAAGACCAGCACACTGGAGAGCCTGGAAGGTCTGCGTTCCCCGGATGGTGGCGCATTGCGGGTAGCAGGAATCGACCCCGCCCGTGAGCCACGCAAACTACGCAACGTGATTGGCGTGCAGCTGCAATCGGCGGGGTTGCCGGAAAGTATCACGCCCGACGAAGCAATGAAGTTGTTCTGCGCTTATCATGATGTGGCGCCCCGCTTCGACTTGCTAGAGAGACTGGGCTTGAATGAGAAACGGAACGCCCAGTTCTTTGAACTATCTAGCGGGCTGCAGCGACGCCTGGCATTGGCGCTGGCAGTGGCCCACAACCCGCAAGTGCTTTTTCTGGACGAACCCACTGCGGGGTTGGACGTGGCTTCCCGTGTCGAATTGCACAACCTTATGCGTGAACTCCAAGCCAATGGCACCACCATCATCCTGGCAACACATGACATGGCCGAGGCGGAAGAAATGTCAGACCGGGTTGCTATCTTGCTAGGAGGCAAAATCGTGACAATTGGCACACCGATGGAAATAACAGCAACGGGCGCGGGGCTGACCAAGGTCTCTGTCCATACGCAAGGAGGCTCGCTAATCAATCCAGAGCTTCACTTTCCAGCTGTCAGCCAGCAATCAGTGAAAGACGACTATGCCATATTCTTTAGCACGGATATCGGCCCTACAGTTTCGGCCATTATCGCGCACATCGAGGTCCAGGAGGATACGCTGATCGATTTGCGTGTGGAACGGCCATCTCTGGAAGACCGTTTTCTGGAAGTAACAACCACGGGAGGCGCGCAATGAACGCTTTTGTCAATCACTTCTCATTTGAGTTCCGCACTGGAATCCGTAACAAGCAGTTGCAGTTGCTCAATTACCTGTTCCCTTTGGGTTTTTACCTGATGATGGGGTTCATCATGCCCGAGATCAACACCCTCTTCTTGGAGTCCATGATCCCGGCCATGGTCGTGTTTGCCACCCTGGCAGCCACGTTACTGGGCTTGCCCGATCCACTCGTCAACGCCCGCGAGGCTGGCATCTTCCGCAACTACAAGATCAACGGCATTCCGTCCAGCTCGATCTTGACCATCCCGGCCTTGACAACAATTCTGCACCTGGTCATTGTGACCGTGATCATCACCGCCACTGCGCCCCTGCTCTTTGATGCCCGCTTGCCCGTGAACTGGCCCAACTATGGCCTGACCTTCATGGCGATGGCCTTTGCTTGCGCTGGCCTTGGCGTACTGATCGGTGTCATTTCACCTAGTTCACGCACCGCGGTGCTGTGGTCACAGCTTATCTTTGTCCCCTCGATGTTGCTGGGTGGGCTGATGCTTCCTCATAGCATGTTGCCTGACGTTGCTGGGAAGGTCTCCCAACTTCTACCCGCTACCCAGGCGATGAACGCCTTCAATGGATTAGCGATGGGCAAAGTGGCTGATTTTGACCCAGTGGGATCAGTCATCGCCCTGTTTGTCAGCGGAGTGCTAGCGTTCGTGGTGGCAATCTACCTCTTCAACTGGGACAGCCGCAACACGACGCGGCACGGCCATCCCTTGCTGGCTCTGTTGGTCTTGCTACCCTACGTGATTGGGTTATTGTTCGGATAAGAAACCTACATAGCTATTGAGTAGTCGTGGGGGTTCGCTAACCCCGGCGGAGAAGGGCAGAAGAGGGGAAAGAGTAGCCCTATTGGGAGGCCGAGAGGCTGAGGAGCAGTCACTCATGCTCCTCCTCGGCTCGCTGTGGGCGCTCATGCCAGGGGGTCTCGGAGCGCTCCTACTCATCATCCGCACGGGACTTGAAGACAGAACCTTGCTGGAGGAACTCGACGGATACAAGGAGTATGCTCAGTGGGTGCGCTATCGCCTGGTGCCGGGCATCTGGTAGTCGCTTGTATGCGAAACAACTGAGCGTGCTCTACGAGCGTTGAAATGAAAAGCAACCAGATCATTCTGATGGGGATTCTGCTCGTAGGGATCGGGTCAATGAGTGGCTGTATAAAAGTGCCACAGAAACCCGAAGGGGCTCTGAGCGTGTCCGAACTGCTAGAAAGCCGCGTGTACGACACAGAGATCAAGATCTATGGACAGGTAAGCCTGTTAGGTGAACTATTCTGTCCCTGTTTTGAGTTGACCTCTGGTGGGAAGAAAGTCCTGGTATGGTACGGTTTAATGGTCGAGGATGATGGCACAGAAAGGCCCGACGTCAGCGTAGAAGGCAACCAAAACGGTGACCAGGTAATCGTGACCGGCGAACTCAAGGTAGCAGGTGTACACAGTTCACTCAATGACTTCTGGGCCAGCAAGACCGAAAAAGCAGAGTGACTGTCAATAACAGTAGGAGGAGTAGCCAACTATGTACAGTGCCCAGGTTTCACACATCGCCAAATCGTTTGGGAAGACACAGGCTGTAGCTGACGTATCCTTTGCCGTCGAACGCGGCGAAATCTTCGGCTTGCTTGGCCCCAATGGCTCAGGTAAGACCACTACCCTCCGAGTGATGCTGGACGTTTTCAAGCCGGAGCGTGGCACGGTCTCCATCTTAGGCGGGCCGATGAGCGAAGAGAAGAAGGAGCGCATCGGTTACATGCCGGAGGAACGCGGTCTCTACCAGGACATGCCCCTTGAGCGCTGCTTGGTCTACCTGGCCACGTTGAAAGGTGTTCCCGCGGGCGAAGCGCGAGGACACTTGGCGGGGTATCTGGAACGCTTCGATCTGGCCGCACACAAGGGAAAGAAGGTCAAGGAACTGAGCAAAGGGATGCAGCAAAAGGCGCAGATCATCAACACGATTCTGCACCGTCCAGAACTGGTCGTCATTGACGAACCGTTTACCGCCCTTGACCCCATCAACACGCAACTGGTCAAAGACCTGATGAAGGAGCTGCGAGACCAAGGCGCGACGATCATCATGTCCACCCACCAGATGCGGCAGGTCGAGGAGTTGTGCGACCGTATCCTGTTGATCGACGATGGGCGGGATGTGCTCTATGGGCACCTGGGCGAGATCCGCCGCCAATACTCCGGCCACGCTGTGCTGGTGCGCTTGGCAGGCGAACTCCCAACCGTGGCGGGGGTCGAACAGGTTCTGCCCCACAACAACGCCGCCAAACTGATGCTGGCGGAGGGCACCACTCCCCAGGATGTGCTTCGAGCTTTGATGGCGCAAGACGTCATCCTGGAGAAATTCGAGATTGCCGTCCCCACGCTCGACGAGATCTTCATCCGCGTCGTGGAAGAAGGAGACGCATGATGTGGAAACTGTGGTATGTCGCCCGGCATGAATACGCGCGCAACGTTTTCAAGAAGAGCTTCATCCTTGCCTTGCTGAGCGTTCCGCTACTGATTGGCGTCAACATCGGGCTTATCGCTTTCATGGTGTCGCTGGACAATAACAACGCGCCGGTGGGCTACGTAGATCACGCCGGTCTGCTGTCAGACCCCATCCCTGCGCCGGTGGCACCTTCCGAAGGGGCCATACAGTTCATCCCGTTCCAGACGGAGGACGAGGCGCGAGACGCACTGGAAGCGAAGAGTCTCCAGGCCTACTATATCGTGAGTCCGGACTACTTTGAGACCAGCCGCATCGACCTCTTGTATCTCAAGGAGCCTGGCGAGAACGCCACCCAACAGTTCTATGATTTCATCCAGATCAACGTGCTAGCCGACCAGCCCCCCGAGATTGCCCTCCGGGCCGCTGAGGGCAGCAACGTGACTGTACGCGCACCAGACGGCAGCCGCGAATTCTCTGGTGCCCCGACCTTGGGAGCAATCTTGCCGGTTCTACTGAGCGTGGCCTTCATTTTCCTGCTCCTGATGAGCTCCGGCTACCTGATGCAGGCGGTGGTGGATGAGAAAGAGAACCGCACGATGGAGGTGCTGATAACCTCTCTTTCGGCTTCGCGACTGATCTCGGGCAAGGTGCTGGGCATCGTGGCGATAGGTCTGACCCAGCTCGTCGCCTGGATTCTCGTCGGAGCCTTGGCCGTCTTCATTGGTGGCGAGGTCTTTGGCATCGAATGGTTTCAGAACCCCGGCCTGGACTGGGGACCCATCTTGACGGTGGTTGCGATAGCCATCCCGTCCTACGTACTCGCTTGTGGCCTGATGGTCGCCGTCGGCTCAACGGTCGGTCAAGCCCAGGAGGGCCAGCAGATAGGCGCACTGTTCTTCATGCTCTTTATGATTCCCCTCTATGCGATTATGGTGATTGGAGAGACACCAAACGCTACTCCGTCGGTCGTGCTGACTCTCTTACCGTTCACCTCGCTGATGACGGTCGGCTTTCGCAGCCTGTTTTCTGTGGTGCCTTTGTGGCAGGTTGCCGCCAGCGTCGCTATCCAGACGGCGTGTGCTGCGGGAGCTCTCTGGCTGGCTGGCCGTGCCTTCCGACTGGGGATGCTGCGCTACGGCCAGCGCCTGAGGTTCAGTGAGATCTTCGCCAGGGCAAGGGCCACGACCACGGGAAGGAGCCTGTCATGAAGAAGATGTACCTTGTCTTGCGTCACGAATTGATGACAACCATTCGACGCCCATCGTTTCTGCTGGTGGCCTTCGGCATCCCGCTGCTGGCTGTGCTGATCTTTGCCGGCGTTACCATCGTCAGAGGCGGCTCGCCCGACAGCGGCGTCATCCCATCCGATCCGGCGGACGCGTCAGAGCTTGAGGTCCAAGGGTATGTCGATCAGGGAGGGTTGATCAGCGTCATTCCTCACGACATTCCCCCCGGCTATCTGATAGCCTTTCCTGATGAGGATCATGCCCAACAGGCTTTGGAGGTGGGAGAGATCGTCGCCTACTATGTCGTTCCCGAAGACTACCTGCAAACGGGCGACCTGATCATTGTCAGTCCAGACCCGAGCCCGTTCTCGGCCCATCGTCAAGATGGGGCAATGCGCTGGACGCTGCTGGTCAACGTGCTGGGTGGCGATGCCGAGTTGGCCGACCGAGTCTGGAATCCAGTGAACCTGGAGGTGACGAATCTGGCTCCACAGCCGCAGCATGACTCATATGCGGACGAGGATTGTTCAAAGCCCGGTGTGGCGTGCGAGTCGAGTCTATTGATACGCTACCTCCCTATGATCATGCTGGTTCTGTTCTACGTGTTCATCACGACAGGATCCAGCCTGCTGCTGAGGAACATCAGCGCCGAGAAGGAAAACCGTGTGATCGAGATTCTGATGCTGTCTATCAGCCCGTGGCAGATTCTGACCGGCAAGATCATTGGGTTGGGGATCGCCGGGCTGCTTCAGATGGCAGCCTGGGTAGGCACCGTCTACGTCTTGCTGCGGATGGGTGGAGGGACGTTCAACCTGCCAGCAGGCTTCGAGATTCCGCCCTCGTTACTGGTGTGGGGGTTGGTGTTCTTCCTCCTCGGCTATGCCGTGTACGCCACCCTGATGGCGGGTGCGGGAGCGCTGGTGCCCAATCTGAAGGAGACCACCCAGGTGGCCTGGGTAGTCATGATGCCGATCTTTGTCAGCTATCTGGTGGGACTCTTCATAATCGAGGATCCCCACGGGAGGCTTGCTACCGGATTGAGTCTGTTCCCATTGACCTCCCCGACGATGATGATCATGCGCTTGACCGTCGGCGGTGTGCCGCTGTGGCAGCCGCTGCTCGCGGCAGCGCTGTTGGTGCTCACGGCCATTCTCGTCTTGCGCGCCGTGGCAGGGATGTTCCACGCCCAGAATCTGCTCTCTGGACAGTCTTTCAGCGTTAGGCGCTTCTATGGTGCGCTTCTGGGGCGGGCATAGGGCGCGCCCCTGACTTATTCGCCTATCAGTGCGAACAGAGGAGAAAAGGGGCAATGAGACTCAGGTTCTCTTCACAGTTGGCCCTACTGGCCACGCTCGTGGTACTGGCAGCGTGCGGCCCGCCAGTGCCACCGCCACCAGCTGGAGAACTCGAGAAGCTGTTGATTGACGTGTTCGACCCCCAACCAGGAGAAAGGGTCCTGGTCATGACCGATCTCCCTCACGCGGAGTTGCACGACTACGAAGGGTGGACGGAGCGGCGCGAGATGGCCTCGGAGTGGCACTCGGCCTTCAAGGGGCTGGAGAGCCAGCTGGGAATCACTGTACATCCTCTCCTCACCTATCCGGCCACTGGCGGTCACAGCGGCCCCTTGCC
Organism: Chloroflexi bacterium B3_Chlor; assembly: GCA_005223035.1. Classification (GTDB taxonomy): domain Bacteria; phylum Chloroflexota; class Anaerolineae; order UBA7937; family B3-Chlor; genus B3-Chlor. The sequence continues at coordinate 6,669 of NJBK01000025.1, read as the reverse complement.
GGAGGAGGGCGAGCTGGACGGTCAGCCGGTTCGCTTCGAACAGATATTGGCCGATACCAACATCGTCGTCGGTCTTACGGAGTACTCGGCTACGGCCCCGTTGATCGAGTACACGCAGAGATTTCCCAACCTGCGGGTGGCCAGTATGCCCATGGTCAGCAGGAGCATGGAGGAGACCGCCCTGTCGGCGGATTATGCGGAGGTGGCTCGCAAGTCCCACATCCTGAGAGACAAGCTCGATCAAGCGGAGGGCGCGCGGGTGGAGTTCTCGACGGGGCATGAGATGTACTTCGACCTGCGGTATCGCGACGCACACGCAGATGACGGACAACTCCACGCCGATAAGGAGGCCGCGCGGGTCATCAATCTGCCCAGCGGCGAGGCCTACATCGCTCCTTACGAGGGCGAGCTGGAGGGTGAGCCCAGCCGGACTGAAGGCACGATCCCTGTGATGCTTGGTGATGAGTTGGTATTGGGCAGGGTAGAGGAGAACCGCATCGTGGAGGTGATCGGCGACGGCCCGGAGGCAGATGAGGCACGGGAACAGCTGGCCATGGACGAAGCGCTCCGCAACGTCGCCGAGTTGGGCCTGGGCTGCAACGACGAGGCGGTCGTCACCGGTAATGTCCTGGAGGATGAGAAGGTGATGGGAATGCACTGGGCCTTTGGGCTCAGCGATCATCTCGGCGGAACCGTGGGTGTTGACGATTTCAGCGATCCCGGTCTTGTGGAGCATCGGGACTGGGTGTACCCCAAGAGTGGGGCGATCGAGGTCGCGAGTCTCGTCTTGGAATATGAGGACGGGACGAGCGAAGAGATCATCACGGATGGCGAGTACACGATATTCTAGGCGCATCTAGGCATGTGAAGTTCGATAGAGCTGGTGCCCTCATCCCTCCCCTCTTCTCCCTAATTCGGCAGAGGGGAGGGGGCCACGGGTGAGGAAAGGGCCTGGAAAGGAATCGTCAAAATGGTTATAAGGAGGGCTAGACGTGTCCCTTGAGGAGTTGGGGATAACCCGTAGGAGACTAGATGAGATGCTCATCGCTTCTCTTCGGTTCCAGATGCAGCAGAGAGAGGAGTTGATCTCCAAATTCGAAAGACTGAGAAAGCAATGCGAGGAATACATCTCTGGTCCTGCATTCGCTGTTTACTACTGGGACACAGGCCTCCAAGGTCTTGACACAGAGGCTTGTTTTCCAGTGACCCATGCCGTGGAGACCACCGAGATCAAGAGCAGAATGCTCGAAGGCGGAGAGGCGTTAACCATGCTCCATCATGGATCGCATGAGAACTTGAGGGAGAGCTATCGTAAGATCTATGGTCGTGTCGTGGAGCATGGGCTGAATGCCGAGAACACTAGCCGGGAAATCTATCTGGAATTCAATCCCGATAGTCCGGAAGAGAATGTGACCGAGATACAGGTCTTCTTCGTCAACTGGGAAGAAAGACTTTGCGAGAATCTGAAGACGGTACTCGGCGAGGATGCAAGAGAGGAAGTCGGGAGAGGCGCTGGCGATATCACGCTGGAATCCAGCCGAGATGAGAGGGTGAACTGGGTCAAAGGCGCAATGGGGAGGCTGGATGAACTGGCTAATGAAGAACAGAGGTTCGAGATACTCTCTAGGTGCGCACATATCTTCTCCCCAAAGCGCATAGAAAGGCTCAAGGCTGTCTACCAGCGAAACGGGGACATAGACGAGGTGTTGGAAGCGATGCATGAGGATCCCGACTGGTATGAAGGACCAGTGAGGGAGGGTGCCATCATCTATGTGACAAAGGTTCCGCGAAATCCTGAGGGGTATGAGGCGGCGACGAACGAAGCCGAGAAAAGGATGCACTACTGCCATTGTGCCATAATCCACAGGAATCTGGACGACATACCCCCAACGTTCTGCTACTGTGGAGCCGGTTGGTATAGGCAGATATGGGAAGGCATTCTCGACAAACCTGTGCGGGTTGAGATCCTCAAATCGCTTACAAGAGGGGATGATACTTGCCAGTTCGCCATCCATCTTCCCTCGTAGCCCGGCGGACGCGAGGGGAGGGTGGCGCCACAGTGTGCGAATAGCCATTGGCCGAGCTATGGGAAAGACGCGGTCAGTGAGAACTCAATCGAAGCAAACTGGATGGAAGGCATCAACACCACACATCAAGGCTATCAAGCGGAACGCCTTACACAGAGCAAGATCCGAAGCGCTGCCGAGTTGGGCCTGGGCTGCGCGTGAGCGGCGCCGGTCGGACCAAGTCGGGAGAAGACATGGTATGTAGGTGGGAAGCATACGGAAAGCCGGAGCAGCACGAGCGGCTGGTCGAGAAGCTATTTGCCCATGCTGATGTGAAAGAGTTCCATTGGTGAAGATGGTCTGCCAGAGGGTACGCAGGTGCGAGCGGACGAGGTAGCCACCCCTATGAGCGGCAGGCGCGTGTGGCAGCGTTCAGGTCCTCGATGCCCGGCTAGCGTTGCTATCGTCAGAGTAAGCACGTGGGAGATGGAATTGGAGAGGTTCAAGCGGTTTCTTCCTCCCTTAGTCCGAGGAAAGGCCGGGGTGAGGGTGACTCACGTAAGAGTCTCCGTCTGACTAACATGGCAGCCAGTCCTGCATGGAGGTCTATAGAGGCGGAGAACATGCGATGGGTCGCCCTCCCCTGGCCGCTCCCGGGATCTAGGAAGGCAGCATACAAGTGGGGAATCCAGAGGTAATCATCCGGAGGTGCACAATGAACAACACCACGTGTATGGAACCGGGAACGGCCAAACCTGACCTCACCCGTGGGATTTTGAAACGGGGCCTCCAGATTGGCATCCAGATGCTGGTCACAGCAGCCATACTGTTCATCTCGTCAGGTCGGCTGGACTGGTGGATGGCGTGGGTGTATCTCGGCATCCAGGTGGTTGGTGTGGGCGTGAACTCCTTCGTTCTGATGCGAATCAGCCCGGAACTGATAGCGGAACGGGCGGAGGTTGGGGCAGGCACCAAGGGCTGGGACAGAATCCTTGCTAGCCTGTGGGGTCTCATGTCGCTTGCTACGCTGCTTATCGCGGGGCTGGATATGCGCTTCGGATGGTCGCCAGAGATCTCGCCGGCGGTCCAGGTAGTGGCATTGGTACTTGTCGTGCTGGGATTCAGCTTCTCCAGCTGGGCCATGCTGTCAAACGCCTTCTTCTCCGGGGCCGTGCGCATCCAGGAAGAACGGGGACACACCGTCTGTTCCAGCGGGCCTTACCGATTTGTGCGGCATCCGGGTTACGCCGGGTGGACACTGTCCGGCATCGCGTTAACGTTGATGCTGGGCTCGCTGTGGGCGGTCATCCCAGCGGTGTTGGCAGCGATCGCTCTCGTAGTCCGCTCGGCCTTTGAGGATAAGATGCTGCAAGAGGAACTGGACGGCTACAGTGACTATGCCCAGCGCGTACGATATCGCCTCGTGCCTGGCCTCTGGTGAGCTCCACCCACCCCGTGTGCCGCTGTGAACCACCGGCTCGGCCTTTAGGGCGTCGATCGGTCTGCTGTCTAGCTGCCTGGACAGGTGGGTGGCGAACAAGGAATGTGCTGTATCAGAACACGACAGGTGACTCCCCATCTTCGGAAGGCAAGTCGTTCTGAGGTATCATTAAGGACGGCTTGGCAGCGGTCCCATGGGCCCAAGTTTGCCAGGGGACGGATCATGAGTTCCGAAGGAGGCTATCCGCATGCTACCACGCGTCATTTTGCACAACATGGTGAGTGTCGACGGGCGCACGGACTGGTTCACCCCGGACATCGGCCTGTACTACGAGATAGCTTCCCGCTTCGACGAGGACGCCATGCTATCGGGAAGCAATACCATATTGGCCATGCCGATGGAGGAGGAGAAGCCTGAGGAGGCGGATCAGATAGCGGAGCCGCCAGAGACAGGTGCCGGCGCTGCGCGACGATTGCTCGTCGTTGTGGACAGTCGGGGCCGGGTGCAAAACTGGCAATTCCTCCGGAAGCAACCGTATTGGAGAGATGTGGTGGCTCTGTGTTCTGGTACCACCCCACAGAGCCAGCTGGAGTATCTTGAGCGCGAGCAGGTGGCCTACATCGTCACTGGCGAAGAGCACGTCGATCTACGAGCAGCGCTGGAGGAACTCAACGGTCGTTACGGAGTGCAGGTGGTGCGCGTCGATAGCGGTGGCATTCTCAATGGTCTACTCCTACAGGCGGGTTTGGTGGACGAGGTCAGCGTGCTGATCGATCCTAGCCTAGTGGGAGGTACAAGCCCGCGTTCCATCTTCACTGCGCCAGATCTGGCCTCATCAGAAGGTGTGATTGGTCTCAAGCCGATGCACCTCGAGAGGTTCGAGGGCGACGTCGTCTGGCTCCGATATGAGGTGGCGAAGTAGGAGTGTGCCGTACGAGCTGTCTCGGAAGGGCCGGATCACCCGCAAGCTGGTCACGCGGGCGCTCCTCTTCATCGGTTTGTAGTTGACCATTGTGAACCAGGTATTGCAGGAGGTTGAGCATATGAAGAAGCCAGAAGCTATCGAAAAGGCACTGGCACTGGTTGGCCGGTCCGAGATCGCGATGTTGGGAACCAACGGTGACGATGGCTATCCCAACATCAAGGGCATGATCAACGTGGAACACCACGGTCTGAAGGAGGTGTGGTTCAGCACCAACACTTCGTCCAGGAGGGTTGCCCAACTGCTGCAGGATTCCAAGGCATGCGTCTACTATGTTGACTTCGACCAGTGGATGGGACTGATGCTGGTTGGGAGCGTCGAGGTGCTTCAGGATATGGAGTCAAAGGAGCGTCTGTGGCGCGAGGGGTTTGAGAAGTACTACCCGCAAGGCGTCACCGACCCAGACTACTCGGTGCTGCGTTTCACGGCCGACTGGGGGAACTTCTACCACGCTCTGTCCAATGTGACTTTTGAAGTCTAGGGCTCGGCTGGTGGCCGGACCATAGTCTGCTCACTCGACCAAGAAGAAGATTGGCTACGCGGCCAATGCCCAAATCCGCCAGATGGCCAATGCATCTGTGCGACTCTTGTTGTATACTAGGTCCAGGCACGCTGAGAGGAGGGAGGGTCGCGAAGTGAAGAGACGATTGTTCGCCATTGACGCCGTGCGTGGATGGGTGATGATCTTCATGGCGTTGGACCATGCGGTGCTGTTTTCCTACTACCACATCTTCGCCGAAGGATTCCAGGGCACCCGCCCGGACCCGATGCCAGACGTGATACACTACTTAACACGTTTCGTCACCCACTACTGTGCGCCAACCTTCGTTTTCCTTGCTGGCCTCAGCGTGGCTCTTTACACCCTGGCCCGGAGGTCGCAGGGTCTCAGCGAAGGCCAGATCACCCGCAAGTTGCTTACCCGGGGGCTTCTCCTCATCGGCCTGCAATTGACGATTGTGAACTGGACCTGGGGCTTTGGGCAATCGCCCGGTGCCAGCATGATCTACTTTGGAGTCCTGACCTGCATCGGATCGGGTCTGGTTATTCTGGCTTTTGGCCGCCGCCTGCCGGTACCTGCATTGGCCGGTGGCTCGATCCTGCTCTTACTAGTGATGCCGATGCTGCTGAGTGCCTTCTCTCTTGTACCGGGTAGCGAGCAGCCGCTCCTAGAGATGCTGTTACAACCCAGCGCTGAAGGCTGGCTAGCCGTCAACTATCCTATCGTGCCCTGGCTGGGGGTGATGGGCCTGGGCTACGCCTGTGGCTCTTGGATAGGAACTAGACCGGAGAGGACAACTAAGTTCTTTCTGGCCCTGGGAGTGCTCCTGCTGGTAGCGTGGTTGCCCGCGCGCCTCCTGGGTGGCTACGGGAACCTCACCCCCTATCTGGGCGGCGACTGGCGAGATTTCATGTTGATGTCCAAGTACCCACCCAGTCTGGCCTTCCTGCTTTGGAATCTGGGTGGCATGTCACTGGCCATCGCTGCCCATAGCTACTTCGATAAGAGGCTCAGCTTCAACCGCTTCTTCGGCGTGGTGACCCTCTTCGGCAGCACGCCCCTTTTCTTCTACGTGGTGCACCTGCAAGTGTACAAGTTCTTGTCCTTCATCCCTGTTTTCAGAGGTAGCTTGGTGCTGGGTTACGTCGCCTGGCTGGTGGGCCTGGCCGTGATGGTCCCTCTCTGCATCGGATACCGTTCCCTGAAGAAGAGATACCCACGCACCGTCCTACAATACGTGTAGACCCGTGAGTTCCTAGGACCCTCTGCTGATCAGTACCGACGCCGCTAACTGAAGATATTGGTCACCTGACCAAGAAAGAGATTAGCCACCTGGCTAATCCACAAATCGTCCAGATGGCCGATGCGTCTGGGGGATTCTTCTCATATACTGGGTCTAGAAAGAAGCACCAACGGGGATAGATGCAGCTCACGTGGAAAGGTTATGGCATCAAAGTAAAGGCGCTGAGAGAGCAGGTTGAGGAGAGGACTGGCCGTATCGTGAAGCAGGTGTACCGGCGTCGCTCCCCAGAGCAGCATAGAGACCACCAGAAGGAGTACTTCCAGGCCTACCGCGCTCGCTATTTGTCACCCATCAGGTAGTCTAGCCGGAAGCTGATTCTGGCTGAGAAAGCGTGGAGGTTGACGATGGCACAGAGTGTCAGTCTTGAAGTGCGCGACCGGGTGCTGTTGATGGGGGACAGAGGGCTGTGGAGATCGAGAAGATCGTGTACGGGGGCGG
>NJBK01000024.1 GCA_005223035.1 Chloroflexi bacterium B3_Chlor | reverse complement strand
AGGGGACAATGTGAACCTGCAGGTGGAGTTGATAGTGCCGGTGGCCCTGGAAGAGGGGTCGCGCTTCGCCATCCGTGAAGGAGGCCGAACCGTCGGCGCTGGAGTGATTACCAAGATCGCGGAGTGATGGAGTTCACCACATACTTCCAACACTGACCGCGCCAAAGACCCATTGCCTCCGACCGAAAGACCTGAGGTAGAAAGCATAGATGGCTAGGGAAAAGATCAGAATCCGCTTGAAGGCTTACGACTACAGAGTTCTCGATCAATCGGCCCGACGGATAGTCGAAGCGGCTCAGAGCACCGGAGCAATTATTGTGGGACCGGTGCCCTTGCCCACGAAGGTCGAGAAGTTCACAGTTATTCGGTCGCCCTTCATCGACAAGGATTCGCGCGAGCAGTTCGAGATTCGCACGCATACGCGTCTGATAGACGTTGTCGAACCAGGCTCAAAGACCGTTGATACGCTCATGCGTCTCAACCTACCTGCTGGGGTGGACATAGAGATCAAGCTCTAGGTGCAACGTCCTCGGCGGCTGCGGCGGTTGATCCAGGCTGACGGAGGCTGGCGAACTATCTGCAGAGCAGGCTACCCCACGTGGAGAGTGGTGATGAAAGGGATCTTAGGCAAGAAAGTGGGTATGACTCAAATCTTCGACGATACCGGGGAGGTCACACCGGTGACCGTCATCGAAGCGGGTCCATGCTATGTAACTCAAATCAAGACCAAAACAAAGGACGGCTACGAGGCCGTTCAGCTGGGCTTCGCCGAAGCCAAGCGTCTCAACAGACCTCAGCGCGGACACCTGCCTAAGGGAGTGCCAGACGTGCGATACCTGGGAGAGCTCAAGGTTGACGACATCTCAGTATATGAGATCGGGCAGAAGATCGATGCCGGCATCTTCTCCGTTGGCGATCTGGTAGATGTAACCGGCATTTCAAAGGGAAAAGGGTTCGCCGGGGCAATGAAGCGCCATGGCTTTGCTGGAGGGCCTGCCACCCATGGACAATCTGATCGTGCCAGAGCCCCTGGCTCCATAGGAGCCACATCTAGTCCCGGGCGCGTCTTCAAAGGCAAGCGTATGCCAGGGCACATGGGCAGCCAACGAACCACCGTTCAGAATCTGAAAGTCGCCATAGTGGATCCAGAGCGGAATCTGTTGGCGGTCAAGGGTGCCGTACCCGGCGCAAAGGGCGGACTGGTGACTGTCAAGAGCGCAGTCAAGGGCATGTAGAGATGAAGGTTCCTCTTCGAAACACAACCGGGAAGGTCATTGATGAAGCAGAACTCAGGGATGACATCTTCGGCATTGTGCCGAACGAGGCCGTCATGCATCAGGCTTTGCTACGCCAGTTGGCTAATGCCCGTCTCGCCACGGCCAGAACCAAGACCAGGGGAGAGGTCAGAGGCGGAGGTAGGAAACCCTGGCGGCAGAAGGGCACGGGACGGGCGCGCCACGGCAGCATTCGCGAGCCGCAGTGGCGAGGGGGCGGCGTAGTCTTTGGGCCGCGTGCCGGGAGAAACTACCGCAAGGCCATGCCCCGCAAGATGCGGCGTCTGGCCCTGCGATCAGCTCTTTCGGCCAAGGCTCGAGAAGGGCAACTCATCGTACTGGACAAGCTCGAAATGCCTGCTTCCAAGACCAAAGAAATGCTTAGCGTGTTGAACGACCTGATGGGGAGCGCCAGCGCCCTGATTCTCCTGCCCGAGAGAGATTCCAATGTGGAGAAGTCGGTAACTAACTTGCCCCAGGCGAAGGCGTTGCGTGCCCAATACTTGAATCTGGTGGATATCTTTGGCCATGACTACTTGGTCATGCCCCTGGCAGCTCTGAAGGTGATTGAGGATTTTCTGGGCCAGTGATAGATAGGAGAGATCGACGTGCATGCTTACGAGGTTCTGAAGCGCCCCATCGTCACTGAGAAGACCACGCTGCAAGGGGAACAGGGCCGATACACCTTTGAGGTTGACCCTCGCGCCAACAAGCATGAGGTCAAGGAAGCGGTGGAGAAGATCTTTGACGTGGATGTAGTCTCCGTAAACATCATCAAGGTGCCTGGAAAGAGGCGCCGCTACGGTCGCCACGTCAGCAAGCCCCACCCTTGGAAGAAGGCTACCGTGAAATTGGCAGAGGGACAATCCATAGGGTTCTTTGAGGGGGTCTAGACATGCCAATCAAGGCTTATAAGCCCACTTCGCCAGGACGGCGAGGCATGACCGTCACGAGCTTTGAGGAGATAACCCGCACTAAGCCTGAGCGCTCTCTCCTCAGACCGCTGCGAAAGAAGGCTGGTCGCAATGTGCAGGGCCGGATCACGATTCGACATCGGGGTGGAGGGCACAAACGCAGATACCGGGTCATAGACTTCAAGCGGGAGAAGTTTGGCATCCCAGCCAAGGTGGATTCCATCGAATATGATCCCAACCGCTCAGCTCGCATAGCCCTCTTGGTCTACGCTGACGGCGAGAAAAGGTACATTATCGCCCCTTTAGAGCTGAAGGTCAACGACGCGCTACAATCCGGGCCCGACGCCGAAATCCGGGTAGGAAACGCGTTGCCAATCGTCAATATTCCGGTGGGCGCGATGATCCACAATATCGAACTTCGCGCCGGCAAGGGTGGGCAGCTAGTGCGCTCGGCTGGGACCTCGGCTCAGCTGCTGGCTAAGGAGGGGAAGTATGCTCAGGTACGACTGCCCTCTGGCGAGATACGGCTCATCAATGTCAAGAACCTGGCCACTATCGGGCAGGTAGGCAACACCGATTGGGGCAATGTCAATCTGGGCAAAGCAGGGAGAGCCCGCTGGCTGGGCCGCAGGCCGACCACTCGAGGCTCAGCAATGAGCCCTCGAGACCATCCGCACGGTGGTGGCGAGGGTAAGGCCCCTATTGGGATGCCATCGCCAAAGAGCCCCTGGGGCAAGAAGACCCTGGGGAAGAAGACCCGTCGTCGCAAGGATACGGAGAAGTGGATAGTTCGCCGGCGAGGAGCAAAGAGGAGATAGCAGATGACCAGATCCCTCAAGAAAGGTCCGTACATAGACGCCAAGTTGCTCAAGAAGGTAAGGCTCCTGAAGGAGAGCGGTGACGAGTATGTGATCAAGACCTGGGCGCGCGCCTCTACGATCTCTCCGGAGATGATAGGTCATACGATCGCCGTGCACGACGGGCGTCGCCATGTGCCCATCTACATCACCGAGAACATGGTGGGGCACAAGTTAGGGGAGTTTGCTCCCACGCGCACGTTCCGCGGGCACTCCTATCGTGAGCGAGGAACGTCTGTCAGATAGAAGAAGTAGGTGCCGACATGGGACTTGAGATCAAGGCGGTGGCGAAATTCATTCCTATGTCACCACGCAAAATCAGACGTGTGGTGGATCTGATCCGGGAACGGCCGGTGGACGAGGCTTTGGCTCTTCTGAGGTTCTTGCCCCAGGCGGCTGCCAGGCCGGTGACTAAGGCCGTAGAGTCAGCAGCAGCCAACGCTGAGGACGTCCACGGCCTAGCCAAATCCGACTTGTACATCTCTCGGATAACCGCCGACGTGGGCCCCACCCTAAAGAGATTCCGGGCCGGGGCGAGAGGGCGCGCGAAGCCCATTCTTAAGAGGGGATCGCACATCACAGTGGTTCTCAGCGAGCTTGAGGAAGAATGAGCTGAGGCACGAGGAAGGAGAGGCTAGTTTGGGCAGAAAGGTACACCCCGTAGGTTTCAGGCTAGGAGTCACCAAGGATTGGAAAGCCAAATGGTTTGCAGAAGGCCAGGAGTACGCGGACCTATTGCGAGAGGACCTCGAGCTCAGGCAACTAATCCGCAATAAGATGGCGCATGCGGGCATCGCTAGGATAGATGTTGAGCGTTTTCCAAAGCAGGTATCGCTCACCATACACACGGCCAGACCCGGCATCGTCATCGGCCGAAAGGGAGTGAGCGTAAACCTCTTGCGTCGTCAGGTGGAGGACTTGACGGCAAAGAAGGCCCGCATAGAGGTTGTAGAAGTGCCAGAACCAGAATTGAACGCCTATCTCATCGCGGAGAGCATCTCCGCCCAACTGGCAAGGCGGATTTCTCACAAGCGAGCTATGAAACAAGCGGCTTCCAGGGCCATGCGTTTAGGGGCTGGGGGAATCAAGATAGCTTGCAGTGGCCGTTTAGCTGGGAGCGAAATGGGGCGTCGAGACTGGACGATGGAGGGACGGGTTCCCCTCCACACCTTGCGGGCGGATATCGATTACGCTCAAAGCGAGGCCCTTACTACCTACGGCCGGATAGGGGTCAAGGTTTGGGTGTATAAGGGCGACGTCTTTCCGGAAGAGGAAGAGGCAGCAGACTCAGAAACGTTCCTCCAGGAGTTCTAGCATCCGCAACTGCAGGGAGTGTCTGTCATGCTATTGCCCAAGAGAGTAAAGTACAGGAAGGCTCACCGAGGACGCATGAAGGGTAGGGCTCGTCGGGGCGCCAAGGTAAGCTTTGGAGAATATGGCCTCCAGGCCCTTGAGCCCTCGTGGATAACGAGCCGACAGATAGAGGCAGCGCGAAGGGCGATAGTACGCTACGTGAGACGAGGTGGCAAACTGTGGATACGCGTCTTCCCCGATAAGCCGGTGACCACCAAGCCAGCGGAGACGAGGATGGGCAGCGGTAAGGGGAATGTTGATCACTGGGTAGCCGTGGTCAAGCCGGGTCGAGTGCTGTTTGAAATCACAGGTGTGGAGGAAAGTGCAGCACGAGAGGCCTTCCGCTTGGCTTCTCGGAAGCTCCCCATAAAGACCCAGTTCGTTTCCAGATATGAACTGTAACAGCGAGGAACCGTCTCATGAAGGCGCCAGACGTCAGAAACATGACCTCAGATGAGTTGCGCCATGAGTTGGAGAACATGTATGAGGAACTCTTCAATCTGCGCTTCCAGCTGAGTACCAACCAGTTGACCAACTACAACCGCATCCGTCAGGTCAAGAGGGACATAGCCCGTGCGAAGAGCATTCTGAGAGAGCGGGAGCTACACCAGGCCGGGGAGGAATCATCGTGAAAGGACGACGCAAATCCATGGTCGGCCGAGTAGTCAGCGACAAGATGGACAAGACAGTTGTAGTGGTCGTAGAAAGGCTGCGCAGACACCCGTTGTATAAGAAGGTGATAAGGATTCGCAAGAAGTTCAAGGCCCATGACGCCGACAACGCCTGCCAGATAGGCGATGTGGTACGCATCGTGGAAAGCCGCCCTCTGAGCAAAGAGAAACGTTGGGTGGTGGAAGAGATACTGAAGGGCCCAGCAGACAGGGTAGAGCAATGATCCAGTCAGAGAGTCACCTGAGAGTGGCGGATAACACTGGAGCGCGCGAAATCATGTGTATCAAGGTTCTGGGGGGATCGAAACGCCGCTACGGACGCGTGGGCGATGTCATTATCGCTACCGTCAAACAGGCTATCCCTTCTGGCTCCGTGAAGAAGGGGGAAATCGTACGAGCTGTGATAGTGCGTACTGCCAAGGAGTACGGGCGTTCAGATGGATCTTACATACGGTTCGACGAAAACGCGGCGGTGATCCTCGACGATTATCAGAACCCCAAAGGTACGCGCATCTTCGGCCCCGTGGGTCGAGAGTTGAGGGATCGGGGCTTCATGAAAATCGTTTCCCTCTCCCCGGAAGTGCTGTAAGCCGGACTAGGGGCGGATAGAGGTCGAGAAGATGAGAAGAATCAAGAAAGGTGACACGGTTGAAGTGGTCACGGGCAACCACCGCGGCATGAAGGGTACCGTGCACAGGATCCTAGCGGACAAGAATCAGGTGATTATCTCAGGCATCAATATCATCAAGAGACACACCAAGCCCACAGGTCGGGTGCGCACGCAGGCCGGTATCATTGAGCGTGAGGCCCCATTGCATGTCTCGAATGTGGCCCTCGTCTGCCCCCACTGCAATCAGCGCACCAGGGTCGGCTACAGAATCCTGCCCGACGGAGGAAGGGCTAGGGTCTGCAAGTCATGCAATGAGATGGTTGACTAGCGCGAAGCCCTCGTCGGAGAAACGATCATGTCCAGATTGAAAGACACATACAACAAGGAGATCGTCCCCATCTTGATGGACGATTACGACTATGGCAACGTAATGGAAGTGCCACGTCTGGTCAAGATTGTGCTAAATGTAGGACTGGGAGAGGCCCTGGAGGATGCCAAGGCCCTAGATGGCGCCACCCGAGACCTGAGCACCATAACTGGACAGCGACCAATCATCACCCGGGCCCGAAGATCCATCGCTGGTTTCAAACTCAGAGAGGGCATGGCTGTCGGGGCGAAGGTCACACTGCGAGGTCGGCGCATGTACGACTTCTTCGACCGGCTGGTCAACGTCGCTTTGGCACGGCAACGAGACTTTCGGGGGATCTCCCGGGACTCCTTTGATGGCCGTGGCAACTATACCTTAGGCCTCGAGGAACAGCTGGTGTGGCCCGAAATAGACTACGATTCCATAGACAAAGTGCGCGGAATGGAGATCAGTATCGTCACTACAGCCAAGACCGATGAGGAAGCAAGGCGACTGCTATCATTGTTGGGAATGCCGTTCAAGAGAGTATAGCGCACTGGGGGACGAGCTGAGCTCTCAAAGACCCCAGCTACGGAGGTGAAGTGGCCAAGAAGTCAATGATCGCAAGGGAAAGGCGAAGGAAACATAAGACGCAGGTGCGGAATCGCTGCACACTGTGCGGGCGCCCGAGGGCCTATATGCGACGCTTCGGGCTGTGCCGCATATGTTTTCGAGAGTTGGCCCTGCAAGGCAAGATTCCTGGCGTCACCAAGTCCAGTTGGTAGCTGAGAAAGGGCAGTGTAAACATGCATTCTGATCCCATCGCTGACATGCTGACTCGCATCAGAAACGGTATCGCGGTCAGACACACACAGGTGACAGCACCTTCTTCTGGGATGAAAGTAGCGATTGCCAAGGTGTTGCGGGAAGAAGGATATATTCAGGGTTATGACGAAACTAAGGATCGTCCTCAACCTGTACTCAGGATCTGGCTGAAGTACTCGGAAGATGGAGAACCCACAATATCCGCCTTGAAACGGGTCAGCAAGCCCGGGTGCCGGGTCTACGCTGGCAGAAGAGAGTTGCCCAGGGTTTTGAGCGGCATGGGAATAGCCATCCTGTCCACATCACAGGGGATTATGACCGACAAGAAGGCAAGGCGCCTGGGAGTCGGCGGCGAGGTTCTGTGCTATGTGTGGTAATGACAGCCATCAGATGCTGTCCCCTGACACGGTAGGGGAAGTCCTACCTTTTCGGTGTGAAGGCAGTGGAGGTACCCTCTCATGTCTCGCATAGGCAAGATGCCCGTACCGGTGCCGTCAGACGTTGAGGTGACTATCCTGGGCTCCACAGTCACGGTCAAAGGGCCGAAGGGCGAGCTCTCGCGTACCTTTCATAGGGACATCTCTGTGACCCTGGAAGATAATCAGCTTATTGTCACCCGACCCACTGATCAGCGGCTACACCGCTCGCTCCACGGCCTGACACGGGCCTTGATTGCTAACATGGTGCAAGGGGTGCATGACGGGTTCCGTAGGGAGTTGGAAATCCATGGCATAGGCTATCGCGCTCAGATGGAGGGAGACAAGCTTGTTCTATCGGTAGGGTATTCGCACCCTGTTCAAATAGTACCTCCACCGGGGATCACAATCGATCTTGAGAAAGGGTATCGGAACATAGTTGTGCAAGGGGTGGACAAGGAATTGGTGGGTAGGGTGGCAGCCGAGATAAGAGCCGTACGAAAGCCGGAGCCCTACAAGGGAAAAGGCATCCGTTATGCAGGAGAATACGTGCGTCGCAAGGCCGGCAAGGCAGGAAAGATCGGCTAGCGCCTTCCTGGAACAACGGCAGTAGTGGTAGTAGCAAAAGGGAATGAGCAGCATGAGAGACCGTGAGGCGGCTCGCCGTCGCAGACATCTGCGGGTCCGCAGAAAGATACGGGGTAGCAAGGATCGCCCCCGGCTTTCCGTCTTTCGCAGCCTGAAGCATATCTATGCTCAAATAATTGACGACCCCGAAGGTCGCACTCTGGCCTCTGCATCGACTCTGGACAAGGAAGTTCGAGAGCGGATCGCCGGTCTGAAGAAGACTGATCAAGCCAGAGTCGTAGGTGAAGTTCTGGCCCGTCGGGCCAAGGCCCGTGGGATCGAAAAGGTCGTCTTTGACAGAGGTGGATACAAGTACCATGGCCGCGTGCGGTCTCTAGCTGCAGGGGCCCGCGCCGAGGGCCTGGAGTTCTAGCCGGAAGACTTTCGTCAGATCGAAAGTGTCTCAGAACTCAAGTTGATTGTGATTGAGGGAAAGAGGACATTCATGGAAGAAGAATTCCTAAAGGAGCGAGTAGTCCACATTGCTCGCGTGGCCAAGGTAGTCAAGGGAGGTCGCCGCTTTGGGTTCCGAGCTGTGGTTGTCGTAGGTGATGGTCAGGGCAGTGTTGGCGCCGGTGTGGGAAAAGCCCGGGAGGTGCCCGAAGCGATCCGCAAGGGGGTCGAGAAGGCCAAGAAGAACATGATCCAGGTACCTATCGCAGGCACCACCATCCCCCACGAGGTCGTCTCTAGGTTCGGAGCAGCAAAGGTGCTTCTCAAGCCCGCTTCTCCCGGCACTGGGGTTATCGCCGGTGGAGGGGTGCGGGCAGTAGTTGAGGCAGCCGGCGTAAAAGACATTCTCACCAAGTCGCTGGGGAGTGCCAACATCCTCAACGTGGTGTCGGCGACGATCGAGGGCCTGAAGCAATTGAAGGACCCCGAAGAGGAAGCTCGTCGGCGGGAGAAGCCCTTGAAGGAGGTACTGCCCTTCTGGCAGCAGTCAGATGGCTAAGACCAGCAAGCTACGCATAACCTGGGTAAAGAGCAGCATAGGGTATTCTGAAGACCAGAAGGCAACCATCAGAGCCTTGGGTTTTCGCCGTTTGGGCCAATCGGTGGAGCGTCCCGACAGCCCCCCTATCCGTGGCATGGTTCACAAAGTCAGACACTTGGTTGAGGTGGAAGAGATCTAGTCCTTTCGAGCCAGACAGGAGATGAAGCCCTGCCATGACATCGGTCGGTGGGTGGCGGGTCTTCCTTTGGAGAAGCTATGAGACTACACGAGTTGAGGCCAGCCAAGGGGGCAACAAAGAAGAGGAAGAAAGTAGGAAGAGGAGATAGCTCAGGGCGTGGAAAAACGGCGGGCCGAGGAACCAAGGGACAAAAGTCTCGCTCCGGCGGAAACATTCCCCCCTACTTTGAGGGTGGTCAGCTGCCGCTCGTAAGACGCTTGCCTCGAATAAGAGGCTTTGTCAACATATTCAAGACTCAGTTCTCCACCGTGAACCTTGATCGGCTCAACGAGCGCTTTGATTCAGGGGATGAGGTTACGCCCACCACTCTGACCGAGGTGGGTCTCACAAAGTCACCCAATGAACTGGTCAGAGTCTTGGGAAGAGGCGAATTGGAGAAGGCTTTGACTGTCAAGGCCCACGGCTTCTCGGCTAGTGCTAGGGCCAAGATCGAGGCTGCAGGAGGGAGTGTCGAGGAACTAGCTCTGCCGGCCAGTAGGCCCAAGAGGGGCCGCCGGCCCAGGCATCACTAGGGGAGAGACAGGTGGAAACCATACGGAATGTACTCAACGCTTTCAAACTGCCGGACTTGCGGCGGAAGATACTCTTCACGCTGGCTATGCTGGTCGTCTATCGTTTCGCGGCCCACATACCCGTGCCAGGGGTGAATGCTGACGCTTTGAGACAGCTATTTGAGAGCAACCAACTGCTGGGTCTGTTGGACATGTTTTCGGGCGGCGCTATGTCCAGCTTCTCCGTGGTCGCGATGGGCGTTTACCCCTATATTACAGCTTCCATCATCATGCAACTGCTGGTGCCGCTCATCCCGCCCTTGGACCGCCTATCCAAGGAAGGCGAGGCAGGCCAGGCCAAGATCAATCAGTACACCCATATCATGACCGTTCCCATGGCGGCACTACAGGCCATCAGTCAGATCACCGTGTTCAGCCGCGGTGCTTTGCCGGTGATAGAGAACTTCAACCTGTTCTCAGCTGAGACTTTTGTGCCCAGCTTTGCTACGATCATTACTCTCGCGGCGGGCACCATGTTTGCCGTCTGGCTGGGCGAACTGATCACCGAGCAAGGGGTAGGAAACGGAGTTTCCATCATCATCTTTGGCGGTATCGTGTCCCGAATCCCTCAGAGGGTTGCACAAGATCTGCGAACGAACATTCCAGGTCTGATAGCCTTCGCCGTCATCGGCGTGATCACGGTGGCCGCCATAGTCTTCATCTACGAGGGACAACGGCGCATTCCTGTACAGTATGGCAAGCGCGTGCGGGGGACGAAGATCTACGGTGGCCAGAGCACCCACATACCCATGAAAGTGAACTCCGCGGGGATGATCCCCCTGATCTTCGCCTCCTCGATTCTCATCCTTCCCGGGGTCGTCGCTCAGTACTTTCAATACGCAGATAGCCAAGTAGTAGCCAGTATAGCTCAAGGTATCGTCAACGTCTTCGACACGGAGAAGGTTTTCTATTGGCTCGTGTATTTCATCATGGTGGTGGGCTTCACATACTTCTACACCGAAACGATCTTTCAGCAACAGAACATGCCAGAGAACCTACAGAAACACGGAGGCTTCATCCCTGGCATACGTCCTGGGGCTCGGACAGCCCAGTATCTGAACCGCGTGTTGCGCCGCATAACTCTGGCAGGTGCTCTGTTCCTCGGAGGAGTGGCTGTCCTACCCTTTTTCGCCAGCACGCTCACACCTATGCAAACCATGATTATCACCAGCACCGGTCTGCTGATCGTGGTCGGAGTGGTCATTGATACGATGAAGCAGCTAGAGGCGCAGTTGCTGATGCGCCACTACGAAGGCTTCTTGCGATAGCAGTCCGGAGATCTGATGAACCTGATCATGCTCGGCCCACCAGGGGCTGGCAAAGGGACGCAAGCGGCTATGTTGGCCGTGCAACTGGGCATACCCCATGTGGCTAGCGGCGACCTCTTTCGGGAGGCGCTCAAAGCCGAGACGGAACTGGGGTTGACCGCCAAGTCCTACATGGACCGAGGTGAGTTGGTGCCGGACGAGGTCACCATCGCCATGATTCGAGAGCGGTTACTTAAATCGGACTGTGATAAGGGGATAATCCTGGATGGTTTTCCGCGTACTATCGAGCAGACCAAAGCCCTTACGGAGCTTCTCGCCGAGCAAGGGAAGACCATAGACGCAGCGCTTTTCATTGATGCCTCCGAGGACGAGTTGGTGAGACGACTTTCAAGCCGCTGGACCTGCCGCAACTGCCAGGCCATCTACAATCTCATCTCTAACCCTCCCCGTGAGAAGGGCAAATGCGACGTCTGTGGTGGCGAGCTCTACCAGCGCGCCGATGACGTGCCGGAGACTGTGAGAAACAGGATTCGAGTGTATTGGGATCAAACCAGCCCATTGATAGATTACTATCGAGATGAGGGGCTGCTCATCACAATCGAGAGCGAGGGCGGCATAGATCACGTTCAGGCCAAGATCCTAGAAGCCCTTCAGAGTGCCTGATGGTCATCAGAAAATCGGCTCGCGAGTTGGCGTTGATGCGAGAGGCGGGCAAGATTGTGGCTCTCACTCAGGCTCGCCTGGAAGAAATCATTAAGCCGGGTGTTACGACAGCGGAACTGGATGCACTGGCCTACGAGACGGTCACCAAGCTGCGTGCAACACCGTCGTTCCTCGGCTACAGAGGCTTTCCCGCCTCACTATGTGTTTCCATCAACGAAGAGCTGGTACACGGCATTCCCGGACGGCGGGTCCTAGAAGAGGGCGACATCGTAAGCATGGATTTTGGCGCTATTTGTCAAGGGTATCACGGCGATGCTGCCATCACCGTCGGCGTGGGCAAGATAAGCAAACGCGCGCAAGAACTAATCGACACGACACGGGGGGCTCTAGAAGCGAGCATAGCTCAGGCCAGGAAAGGTCGCCATCTGGGCGATATCTCGTGGGCTATTCAGAGCTATGCTGAATCTCGAGGTTTCTCCGTAGTCCGACAATATGTGGGACACGGTATCGGGCGGGATATGCACGAGGACCCTCAAATACCGAACCATGGCCAACCTGGCAGAGGGATCCTGCTGAAGCCAGGCATGACCTTCGCACTGGAGCCTATGCTGAATGTGGGAACCTACCAAACCCGAGTTATGGATGATAACTGGACAGTGGTCACCGAAGATGACGAGCTATCGGCTCATTTCGAGCATACCATCGCCGTAACCGACGGAGAGCCCGAGATACTGACCCGATTGTGAGAGGGGATCTGATCATGAAAGTCAAACCATCAGTAAAGCGTCGTTGCGAGAACTGCAAGATCGTCCGGCGCAGAGGCGTCGTGCGTGTGCTGTGCAGGAACCCGAGGCATAAGCAAAGGCAAGGCTAGTGTGGCCCCAGGCAGGTCCACAAACCTGCCTACTAGAAGACAGGAGGACGAGAATGGCTAGGATCGCCGGCGTTGATTTGCCCAAGAACAAGCGAACTGAGATCGCGCTAACATACATTCACGGCATCGGTAAGTCGACCAGCCAGCAAATCCTTGACCAGGCAGGGATTGACCCCAACGTCCGGGTCAAGGACTTGACGGAGGAGGATGCCACTCGCATCCGAGTCATCGTCGATAGGGACTACAAGGTGGAGGGTGACTTGCGTCGAGAAGTCACCCAGCACATCAAGCGACTACAAGAGATAGGTTCCTATCGTGGGCTCCGTCACCGTCGCAACCTTCCGGTGCGAGGCCAACGCACTAAGACCAACGCACGCACCAATAGAGGCGCGAGAAGGACGGTCCCTGGGAAGCGTCGAACCAGATCCAAGAAGTAGTAATGCATAGCACACCCCATCGTGCACGCGCTTCTTATGAGGTGCACTGAGGGGCGGAATTCCAGGTCCTGAAGAGGAGAAACAGGTGGCACGAAGGAAAGTCAAGAGGCGCGGACCACGTCGGGTGCGTAGGGATGTTCTCCATGCACAGGCGCACATACAATCAACCTTCAACAACACGATAATCACCATCACGGATCTGAATGGTGACGTAATCACGTGGAGCAGCGCGGGTACGGTCGGCTTCAAAGGTTCCCGCAAGAGCACGCCCTACGCGGCACAACTCGCAGGACAACAGGCAGCCAGGCAGGCGATGGATCACGGCGTGAGGGAGCTGGATATCTTCATCAAGGGCCCCGGCCCAGGACGCGAGGCGGCAGTCCGCGCCCTGCAGGCGGCCGGGCTTGGCGTCAGGTCCATCAGTGATGTCACGCGCGTACCGCATAACGGCTGCCGTCCTCCGAAGAAGCGACGCGTGTAGTCTCAAGCCTAGCTCAGCCAATCTTGAGAGCGACTCGCCAGAGGAGATAGAATGGCAAGATATACGGGCCCAGTTTGTAAGCTTTGTCGTAGAGAAGGGGGAAAGCTCTTCTTGAAAGGGAATCGGTGCTTCACAGCAAAATGTGCTTTCGACAAGCGCTCCTACCCCCCTGGCATGCATGGTCGTCGAGCCAGATTTCGGCGCAAGACCACAGATTTTGGCACGCAGCTGCGAGAGAAACAGAAGGCGCGCCGTATCTATGGTGTGTTGGAGAGACAGTTCCGGCGCTATTTCAAAGAGGCTGAAAGGCGCAAGGGGGTGACCGGCGCCGAGTTGCTGCAAATCTTGGAGAGCAGGCTGGACAACACTGTGTACCGTCTTGGCTTTGCCAGCTCCCGCGCTCAGGCTCGCCAACTAGTACGGCACGGGCATTTCGACGTCAATGGAAGGAAGACCAATATTCCATCTTGTCTGGTCAAGCCCGGTGACCAGATAGCCGTGCGCGCAAGAAGCAAGAACAATGCCTATTTCAAGAGCGTGCCACAGGAGATGGAACACCGCTTCCCGCCAGAATGGCTAAGCGTGGACGTCAACACTCTATCGGGACGGGTGCTGGCTCTCCCAACTCGAGAAGAGATCGAAGCGCCGCTCAATGAGAGATTGATTATTGAATTCTATAGCAGGTAGGACAGTTTCTGCGACTGGAAGCTTTTGAAGGAGGGAAGCCGTTGTTGCCCAATCTGGTATTGCCCAAGATAGAGATTGAAGCGATTTCCGAACGATACGGGCGTTTCATCATCGGGCCCCTTGAGAGTGGCTACGGTGTTACGATAGGTAACTCCTTGCGTAGAGTTCTCCTTTCTTCCTTGCCAGGAGCAGCAGTCACTTCCGTCAGAGCGAATGGCATACACCATGAGTTCTCGCCCATGCCTGGTGTCAAAGAGGATACAATGACTCTGCTTTTGAACCTCAAACAACTCAAGATGAAACTGCATGGGGATGAGCCTCTACGACTGCGACTTGAGGTCGAGGGAGAAGGAACTGTCACGGCAGGGGACATAGAATGCCCTAGCGAGGTAGAGATCGTTAACCCTGAGCTTCACCTACTGACTTTGGATTCCAATGACTCCAAAGTCGAAATGGAGATGGTTGCCGAAACGGGGCGCGGGTATAGCCCCAGTGAGGAGCGGGGCGAGTTGCCCATCGGTCAGCTTCCCGTGGATGCCATATTCTCTCCCATTCGGAAGATTGCCTACACGGTTGACCGAGTTCGCATAGGCGAGATTACCGATTTTGACCAACTCAAACTGGATATTTGGACTGATGGAACCATCCTGCCTGAGGAAGCTCTCAGTACGGCGGCCCAGATGCTGGCGAAACACTTCTCCCTCGTGGCCAACATCGGGGGAGCTCTGATAGAAGAAGCCGAAGAGATGGTGGAAGAAGGCATTCCTCCGAGGATATACGAGATGCCTATCGAGGAACTTGACCTAACGGTGCGAGCCTTCAACTGCCTCAAGCGAGCCGGCATAACGAAGGTGGGCATGATTCTCGAGAAGTTGGAGAAGGGCGACGACGAGATCCTGGCTATCAGGAACTTCGGGCGAAAGTCATTGGAGGAATTGAAACAGGCGCTGAGCGAGAAGAATCTCCTCCCTGAACCCCAGGAGGACGAGAGCGATGAGACATAGGGTAGCAGGCCATAGGCTGAAGCGTTCCAGCGGCCACCGACGGGCGCTATTCAGAAACCTTATCACGGAACTATTCCGTCACCGAAGGATAAAGACCACAGAGGCCAAAGCCAAGGCGGTGCGCGCAGAGGCTGAGAAGCTGATAACCGTGGCCAAGCGCTCCTTGGACAAGGACAACGACGTTCACGAGCGACGACAGGTGCTGCGTACCATCACCGACAAAGAAGTTGTGCAGGAGTTGTTCGAGACCATAGCCCCAGAATACGTAGACCGTCCTGGTGGGTACACACGGATCATCAAGCTGGGTCCCCGCCAGGGTGATGCCGCTCCCATGGCTATCCTGGAGCTCGTGGAGTGAGATGTACGGACAGAGGACCCGAGAATCTACATCTGGAACCCGCAAGATCAAAGCCGTCGTTGAATACGATGGCACAAGATACGCAGGTTTTCAGCAGCAACCGAGCCAACTGACGATCCAAGGAGAGGTGGAACGTGCCTTGGCCGAGGTCACGCAACAGAGAACCAAGATTGTGGGAGCTGGGCGCACGGACGCTGGCGTTCACGCAAAGGGTCAGGTGGTCCACTTTCTCACTGGGTGGAAGCGATCCCTGAAGGAACTGGATAGGGCTTTCAACGCCCTGGTATCGGATGACGTCGCTATCAGAGAAATGGCTGTTGCCCCCTCTGACTTTCACGCCCGTTTCAGCGCGGTAACACGAGAATATCGGTACACCATTCTGAACCAGGAGGTCCGCTCGCCACTGGAGGCCCGGTACGCTTACCACCACGCTCAGCCCCTGGATGAGGCGGCCATGAGGAAGGCATTGGCATATCTGGTTGGAACCCATGACTTCTCCTCCTTCGGTCAGCCAACTCAGGGAGATAGTACCGTGCGGAAGATTGTGCACGCCAGTTGTTTCAGGGGGGGGACACACATCTATGTTGACTTAACGGCCAACGCCTTTCTGCGACGGATGGTACGCAGCATCGTTGGCACCCTAGTGCTGGTTGGCCGAGGAGCGCTCTCTCCCGTGAATGTGAAAGAGATTTTCCAGGCCAGAGACAGGAGTCTGGCTGGCTCGCCAGCTCCACCGCACGGCCTTTGTTTGGTGAGAGTGAACTACTGAGGTAGTAAGAATGAAAACGCATTCCACGAAGCCTTCGGACATCAATCGCGAGTGGTATCTAGTGGACGCCGAGGGTCAGACTCTGGGACGGCTGGCTTCGGAGATAGCGCAGGTCTTGAGGGGGAAGCACAAGCCCATCTATGCCCCTCATCTGGACACTGGAGATTACGTCATCGTCATTAATGCTGAAAAGGTCCACGTGACGGGCAAGAAACTGGATCAGAAGATCTACCATCGCCATTCGGGTTATCCCGGTGGGTTGAAGAGCATCACCTTGCGGGAGCAACTGAAGAGGCACCCCTCGCGTGTAATTCGTTCCGCGGTGAAGGGCATGCTGCCTCACAACAGGTTGGGCCGTGCCACAATGAGAAAGCTGAAGGTCTATGCAGGCGAGGCCCATCCTCACCAGGCCCAGCAGCCCAAACCTTTACAGTGGTGAAGCTCTATCACTTAGTGCATGCCAGTGTATCTGCATCCCGAACTGCATAGAAGGAGGTCATGACTAGTGGCGGAAAAGACCGATGTTTCACAGGCAGCGGAAGCGCCAGAAGAGAACGAAGCCTTGGACGAAGCACCACAGGCTGCCGACGCAAGTGAGCCGACAGAGGCCAGAGAATCAGAAGACGTGGAGGTGGCCGAAGCCGTCGAAGCTGCGGGAGTAGCGGCGCCACCATCAGCGGAAGAAGAGGCGCCTGACAGGGTGGAGGCCGTCGAAGCGCACCCAGATGAGGAAATCGAGGTCTTGGGCGAGGGAGAAGCTGCGGACGAGGAACCATCTCGGCCAGAGGCTGCCGAGCCCAGTGAGATGATTACCGATATGCCCGATTTGGTGGACGAGTTGTCTCTAGGAACGGACATGTATTACTACGGCACCGGGCGACGAAAGACGGCCAGTGCACAAGTGCGTCTCTACCCGTCCAAAGAACCTGCAATAACCGTCAACGACAAGCCAGTGGATCAGTACTTCCCTCGTGGCACCGACGTGGTGCACCTCAAGAGACCGCTGCAAGTGACCGCCACGCAAGATATGTTCAGGATAACGGTCAAGGTCCAGGGGGGCGGCATCTCCGGACAGGCTGGAGCCATCCGACATGGTATCGCCAGAGCCTTGACGAAGGCGAACCCAGAACTGCGCCGCACACTACGCAAAGAAGGATCCTTGACTCGAGACCCCCGTATGAAAGAGCGGAAGAAGCCTGGTCTCAAGAGGGCCAGGAAGGCACCTCAATACACGAAACGGTAGCCCACCCTCAAGCGCCGTGCCTCGGCACGGCGCTTTTTTCTTTTCCGACTTCTCTCCAACTCGGAGAATTGCCTCTCGAAGTCATCAAGCCCTGTGAAGCGTGGGTCTGTCTCGCGCTGTGAGCTAGAACAGATAGAGGATGGCTAACACGGCAACGCCCCAGAGCAGGTTATTGATCACCAGCGGGGGATCCTTGATCAGCATCTCCTCCGGGGTGCCCGGCAGGTCCCGACGTTGCATCAGCAGCAGATAGCGAAAGATGCCATATAGGACGAAGGGGATGGTGAGCATCATGCTCTTGTTCTCAGGCACGTGAGCGCCCCAGAAAGTGTAAAGCGAGTAGGCGATGACTGTGGAGGAAGTGACTACCGCGATCATCTCTACGAGAAGGGGAGAACTGTAGTCCGTGAGCACCTTGCGATGCTTGGGAGCGAGGTCTCCCAGCACTATCAGCTCCTGGCGTCGCTTACACAGTGCCAGAAACAGCGCCAGGAAGCTGCCACACACATAGAGCCACGGTGAGAATGTGGTAGCACCTGCGACCACCGAGCCAGCCATGACCCTCAAGATGAAGGCCGCAGCTATGGCTAGGACATCCAGGATCACGAAACTTCTAAACACCAAGGAATAGGCGACCTCGACTACAAAGAACGCCACGGCCACCAGGGCGAAGCGATGATCCAGAATGACGGCAACCACCAGGCTGACTGACGCCAGGACGATCACCCCCCCCAACGCCCAGGACCTCTTTAGCCTTCCCGCCGCCAGGGGCCGATCCTGTTTCCTCGGATGGTGCTTGTCTCTCTCCGCGTCCACCACATCGTTGATCAGGTAAGCAGCGCTGGAGAGAAGACACAGACAGAAGAAAGCCCCCACTGATCGGGCTACCAAGCTAGGGATGGCGAATTTCATTCCAAACACCAAGGCTGTGAACATGAACAGGTTCTTCAGCCACCGTCTGGGATGCATGGCGATGATCAGCTCTCTGACCAATTCATCCGCTCCTAGAAGATGTACAGAATCAACACCACCGTGATGCCCCAGCACAGGTTACTGATGACAAATGGGACATCTCTGATGAGTATCTCTTCGGGGCTGCCGCCCAGATTCTTCTGGTAGATGAGATAAAGGTAACGAAAGATGCTGTACAGAAAAAAGGGAATGGTCAGCATCATGCTCTTGTTGGGAGGGAGGTTCTCAGCCGAGAACGTGTAGAGAGAATAGGCTATCACCGTCGACGACGTCACCAACGCCACCATCTCGTCCAGCAACTGCGGGGAGTACTCTTGCAGCACCTTACGATGCCCAAGGGCGCTGGCTTCAAGCAGGAGCAGTTCGTTCCGCCGTTTGCCCAGCGCCAAGAAGAGGGCCAGCAGTGTTATGCACACGTAGAGCCAGGGCGAGAACCTTTCCGCCTCGGCCACCGCCGAACCAGCAGCCACACGCAGAACGAAACCAGCAGCTATGATCAAGACATCCAGAATGACGACGTCTTTCAAGCCGAAAGAGTAGAACAACTGGATCACGAAGTAAACCAGAGCAATGAGGCCAAACAGCGGCTGAAGAAGGAATGACAAAGAGAGAGCAATGATGGGAAGGACGATGGCCGCTCTCACGGCCCACGATTTGCTCAGTTTACCGCATGGCAGCGGACGGTTGCGCTTGACAGGATGCTGTCGGTCCTTGTCAATATCTGTCAGATCGTTGATCAGGTATACAGAGCCTGAGAGGATGCAGAAGAGGATGAAGGCCAAGGTGGTCCTGCCCACATAGGTGACATCGAGCAGCTTGATGTCAAAAAGCAAGGCCGCGAAGATGAAGACGTTCTTCGTCCACTGCTTGGGACGCATGGTGATCAACAACTGTCTAAACATGGAAAACATAATAACCTATTGCCCCGCAACAGTCAACCGTTTGACTTTTCCTGTGGGCAGGTTTACCTTAGAGTCATGCGAAAGACGCGCCTGGACATCCTGCTCGTGGAGAGAGGCCTGGTTGAGAGTCTCCAGAGGGCCCAGCGCCTGATCATGGCCGGTCAGGTCTTGGTGGACGACCGTGTTGTGGACAAACCAGGAAACAAAGTCCCTGAGGGCGCTGACCTGATCATCCGTGAGGGGTTGCCCTATGTCAGTCGGGGCGGGATCAAGCTGGAGCACGCTTTGGACCGCTTTCAGGTAGATGTTACGGGAAAGACCGTAGCTGACGTCGGGGCCTCCACCGGCGGATTCACCGACTGTCTGTTGCAACGGGGAGCACTTAGAGTCTATGCTATTGACGTCGGATACGGCCAGTTGGCCTGGCGATTGCGCCAGGATCCGCGAGTGGTTGTCCTAGATCGAACGAACATCCGTTACCTGGAAGACTTGGCTGATCCCGTAGATCTAGCCACCATCGATGTGGCCTTCATCTCCTTGAGGCTGGTGCTCCCTCGGGTGGTGAATCTGCTGCAATCCGAGGGCGAAGTTGTGGCCCTGGTCAAGCCCCAGTTCGAGGCGGCACGGGAGCAGGTTGGTAGAGGCGGGGTGGTAAAGGACCCCGCTGTCCACCGTCAGGTCTTGGAGAAGGCTGCAGAGTGGGCAATGTCCGAGGGACTGCGAGTACGGGGGCTCACCCCCTCTCCCCTGAGGGGGCCCGCGGGAAATGTGGAGTTCTTCGTGTATCTGAGCCGGGATGAGCAGCAGGAGAACATCGCTATCGACGAAGCCATCTCCGCCTCCCTGGTGGAGGCGGAATCCCTCTGACCACCATCCGGCTGGAAAATGGTCGGACACATAAGGGAGGAAGTGTGGAGATCCTCGAGGTGGGCCGGCAGGAGATAGAGGGCTTCTTGGACCGTGAATGGAAGCCGGTAGACGAGCGCATCTTCGGACGTTACGATCCGGCGATGTGGGATGTTCAGCGCTATGCCTTGGCAGCTTACGAGGATGAGGGCATCGTAGGGGCAGCGGTGTTCAAGATCGAAGCCGGCCTAGGAAAGCTATCGCAGATCATAACTGCCGGACACCATCGGGAACATGGCATAGGCAGCGCCCTCTTGGCGCGTGTCGAGGAGGTTTGTCGCCGTGAGGGATGTCACAAGATTGGCTTGAAGACGTACTTGAACTCCCAAGCCCAGCGGTTCTATGAGAATCAGGGGTATGTCGTAGAAGGGGTTCTGCGTCGGGACCTGCACGGCGTGGACATGTGTCAAATGTGCAAATTCCTGTGACAGGCACCATGCTCCCATTGACAAACCCCACAACCTATCCTAAAATTCCATCGATTGCCTGCCACAGGAGAGAAAATGCCCCTCGCAACACCCCTCTTACCCGTGATCATCCTCCTTCTCGGAGCGGTCCTGCTGCCGCTGACGAAGAGGACAGCCCGCGTTCAGATCACCAACGTCTTGGCCGCCATCCTGGCAGGCAGTTTCCTTCTCTTCTCCCTACTCCTCTACCGCTATCAGCCAAACACCGTCAACTTCTCCGTCTGGCGCCCTGCGCCCCTCTTCGGTGTGCAGCTCGGCTACTATGTGGACAACTTCGCACTTCTCTTCGTCTCGCTGATAGGCCTCACAACTCTGGTAGCGATCATCTCGCAGAGTGCTTTCCTCATCCCGGAGGATGAGCGTGGTCATCCTTTCGGCGCCATCTTTCTGCTGGCCGCCGGGGGAGTCAGCCTCATCCTCTCAGCCGACCTGGTCACCCTTTGCTTCAGCTGGGGTTTCCTTGACCTGGCGCTGCTGTTCCTCACTGCCTTCCTGCACCGCGGAAAGGCAGCCTCTCGAATGGGTATCAGGTTGCTGCTCATCAACTACCTCGCCGGAATGGCCCTGTTTTTAGCCGCACTTCTCCTGCTCGAGGCGCGAGGGGCGTCCCTGTCTCTCCAAGCAACGCCCCTCCCCACAAAGGTCATCTCCCTTGCCATGCTGGCCGCCCTGATGCGCCTGGGCCTGTATCCGGCGTTCGTTGCCCTGCCCGTCGACGTGGAGATGAGTCTCCCTACCCTAATCGTATGGTACGTCACTCCCTTGAGCGCGGGTGGGTATTTGCTGGCTCGGATGCTCACCTTGGCGTCTGTAGCAACTCTGCCAGGAAAGGAAGTGGCCCTGTTCTTGGGAAGCTTGGCTCTCGTCCTGAGTCCATTTCCTCTCTGGTTTGAGTCGAGTCTGAGGAGATCTGCCTCCTACATAGTCCTCAATCAGGTGGGCTATCTGACCCTCGCGAGCGCCATCTCCGCACCATATTCCGTGGCCATCATATCCTCGCAGGTCATCAGCCTGACCCTGGCTCTGAGCCTCCTCTTTCTAGGCCATATGACTTCCCGCGACCCGATGCCACATCCCTATGGCCTCTGGACGCGAAGCTGCACATTCTTGGCCGTTGCCGCATTAGTGGGTACCCCTCTCACACTGGGGTTCGTAAGCCGCTGGCTCCTCTACGAGTCCCTGTGGGACCTAGGCCTTGGCCCCCTCATTCTTCTGAGTCTGCTAAGTAACAGCTTTCTTCTGGCCCCCCTATCGAAGATGTTTCTGGAACCTACTTCTCCAGGCACAGACCAGACCGCGACAAGGCCTCTGCTGCTGGCCAGCATGAGCGGCTTGGCTATCGTTCTGCTGATCCTGGGTCTGCATCCTCCATTGATAGAGCGCGTGGTAGGACTGCCTACTGCGCTCCCCATCCTGCCCGCCCTACCAGACCTGATCTACGCGCGAGAGCCATCCTCTTCTCTGGTTCTTCTTGCCGGCACACTGCTATCGCTCCTACTGGGATACCTGATGTACCGTAAGGGGGAGATCATCGTGACCAAGGCAGGTATCTCCCTGGAGACACTCCAGATGATCGCCGAAATGGGCTGGCTATATCGCGCCCTGGACTGGACAGCGCACCGGATAGCCACAGTCTTGGAACAGTTGGGAGGGTTCTTCGAGGGGAGACATTCGTTGGGCTGGATTCTGCTGTTCGCCACCTTGGTCACACTTCTACTTCTGAGTAGCTGAGAGGTGAGAATGGACGTACTGCAGGACATTTTCGTTAGCCTATCCTCCCTCTCACACCTTGAGCTCATGCTGGGACTCCTCATCACGGCTACTGTCATCATCGTCCTTGAGGATTGGAGGCTCAGTCTCTGGGCCTTGCTCGCTCAATATGTCCTGGTGAGCTTACTTCTCGCTAGGGTGATGCCCCTGCGAGTGGCGCTGATCAAAGTGATCGTAGGAGGTATGGTCTGTGTGATCCTCTACCTCACTGCGCGGCGCGTGCATTGGGGAAGAGAAGCCATAATCAAGGGGGCCTACCATGAACTGGCCCCCGTCGCCACCGTGTTGGATATCTTTCCGATGAACCTGTGGTTTCGCCTCCTCTTGGCCCTCCTAGCGGCAGTGGTGAGCTATGCCCTGGGCACCAGACACCCCTTCGTTGACCACCCACACGGCATCTCCCAAGCCTGCTACTGGTTAGTAGGGATAGGTCTGCTTACTGTCATCCTGAGTAGACATCCCTTCAAGGTCGGCCTGGGTCTCCTTACCTTCCAGGCGGGCTTCGAAGTTCTCTTCGCCACTCTCGAGAAGAGCTTGAGCGTGGCCGCACTATTAGGCGTCGTCAATATCCTCATGGCTTTGGCCATAACCTACCTCACTACAGCTCAGCTGACTGTCATTGTCAAGGAAGGCAGAAGATGAGCCTCATTCTCCTAATCTTCGTCCCTTTGACAGTGGCAGTACCGGTCTACTTCCTGAGGCGCCACTGGAGTGCAGCCGTTTTTGTCTCACTGGCGACGACGTTGATACTGATAGGGGTTTGCAGCCAGGCACCCCTGGGCGAACCAGCATACATCTTGGGACGTGAGCTTGTGCTGGACGAACTCAGCGGCTTCCTGCTTATCTTCCTCTTGAGCCTGGCCAGTCTCATGATCCTATATGCGTGGCAGATACCTCAAGGCTGGGCGTTCATACCCTCTCTCTTGGCCATCCTGGGCCTCCTCAGTGGAGCGATCATGATCCGCACCTTCCTCATAGCGGTCCTGCTATTGGAGATGGCAGCGCTCGTCTTTGTGTTCATGATCCACGGAAGACGTCCCGCCCCGGTGGGGACTGCCATCGGATACGTAGTCCCCCTCGTAATGGCAATCCCGTGTCTGCTCCTGGTGTCCTGGCTGACTGAGAGCTACGCTCTGCATCCCGACAACCTCCTTCTGATTCGTTTTACAGTCATCGCCCTATCCGCGGGGTTCGGCATCCTACTGGCAGCGGCACCCTTTCACTCCTGGTTACCCACAGTAGCCGAGGGGGCCCCCTTCGCCGCGAGTGCTTCGCTCATCTGTATCTTCAACCCGGTAGTCCTGGCCCTTCTGCTGGGTGTGCTCAACAGCCATCTCTGGTTAACCACAGGTTCACCGGTGCTGTTAGTGATCTCGACATCCGGCTTGTTGACGGCGCTGGTGGCAGGGGTGTTAGCCTTCGCCCAACGGGACCCAGGACGCCTGATGGCCTACGCTGCTATCAGCGACATGGGCTTCGTCTTGGTAGGGTTAGGAACGGGCTCTCTGACGAGCACTACCGGTGCTCTTGCCCACATCGTCAACCGCTCTCTGCTGGTGCTGCTGCTAGCCATGAGTCTGGGAACGCTACGCACATACCACAAGGACGGCTCTGTTTCCACATTGCGAGAGGCCCTAAGGAGGACGCCAGGAAGCATCGTGGGCTACATCGTAGGCGGTCTCGCCCTGGGTGGTTTCCCCCTATTCAATGGCTTCGCCACCCGCTGGCTTGTGTATCGCTCCCTCCCTGGAGACAATCTTCTGTACTCGGGGGCCCTGCTGCTGGCTGGGGCCGGTGTGGTATTGGGATATGTGAGATCGCTGTCCCTGATGCTTCAGCCTTCGCCGGAGTTGAAAGCGGAACGGGAACCCCTGCTCGTGACAGTCATGACCCTGTCGTTGGCCGCGCTGTGCTTGCTCCTCGGGCTGGCTCCTGGACTGGTGGTGGACCCCATTCTCAAGATTGTGCAAGAAATGGCCTTCATCGCAGGAGGCTAGTCGGTCTTGCCAACCTCTGTGCACATTGCTATAATGAAGTCAACAGGTGGAGAGGTTTCGACCGGTGATGGCCGGGAATGTCCAGGAGATGCTGAGCGCGCTGGCTGAGCAAGGCCTGAAGGTCATGTTCGTGGCCTATCCTGATGCCTGCCGCGCCTGTCGAAAACTGCAAGGTCGCACATTTGATCCCATGGAAGCGCCTCCGATACCGGTAAAGGATTGTCTCACCCCGCCCTGCCGATGCCGCTACGAAGGTTATGACCCCCGCGCCGTGGTTGCCAGACTGTTGACAGCAGGCGTGGATGCCGCCAAGGAGCAGAGGCTCAAAGACGCCAAAGAACTGCTACATCAGGTGATTGACCTCGACGATCGGAACGAAAAAGCCTGGCTATGGCTGAGTGGTGCGGTAGAGGGGATAGACGAACGAATCGTCTGCCTGGAAAACGTGTTGACCATCAACCCCCACCACGAACTGGCGAGAGAGGGCCTGCGCCATTTGCTCGCCCAGAGAAGGGAAGTGGGAGCCGGACGAGAGGCGGCCAAGAAAATCAAGGAGGCCAAGGAAGCGATTGACCGCCTCAAGGCCAGCCAGACGAGGGTGATGACTCTGAAGGAAACGCCGCCGGTGCCGACAATGCCTCCGACGGCGAAGGCTTCCGGCCGTCCCAGCGCCAGGAGGCCGACGGTGAAAGAGCCGATGGGGGAGCAGCGACCTCCCACAAGCTTCGCGATGGTCTTTCTCTACGTGCTGCTGGCGGTATTGATCCTTATTCTGGTTCTCGCGGCTTTAACATATGCCGGTATCCCGCTGAGGTGACAAATGAAATCTAAGGGCAGGCTCGCCGCGATCATCGGTGGGATAGTGGGAGGTTCCTTGGTCGCGTTCTGCTGCGGCTTGATCTTCACCTTGCTGGTCATCATGCCCGCGAGGGAGTCGGGCGGGTTGCCACCCCACGCCACCCTTGAACCCTCCATCGAGTCCTCGCCTTCGCTGGGCATCGCATCTATACCCACGAGAACACCCGCTGAGCCGTCGGCCACCCCAACCTACGCCGTCATCATCTTGAGCCCCGAACCCTCGCGACCAACTACCACTCCCATGCCTACGGTCACCACCACGCCTGGTGAAGCCCCCACACCGGTGCCCTCGCCGACCCCGACCGTCGGCTTACCTTTCTACTACAAGGAAGGAAGCAGGGTTGAAGAAGAGAACTGCGTCCGCCAATACCTGCAGGGTTGGGTCCACGACGCCAGCGGCGCGCCGTTGAATGGGGTGACCGTGCGCTGGGACCGCTGGGGTGAATCTTTCTTCGAGATCAGTGGGGACCTTGAAAAAACGTGGCGCCGGGGAGAGTGGAAATTCACGTACGGGTACGGCCAGGCTGGCTTCGATCCCCGCGTGACCACCGACTTTACGCTGCAGATCGTGCTCAGTGAGGGAGATCCGACCCCCTTGTCCGAGCCCTTGGTGATACACTACGCCGGTTGTGGTCTAACAGGCCAGATAACCAACATCGTCTTCAAACGGCAATGATCGCCAGCGGAGCCGAGCGAGCAGTTCCTACGTGAACGGCGAAGGGGACAGGCGAGGACACATGGAGTACATCCCACCCCGCGCCCGTCGGGACAGAGCGGACTTGAGCACGGAGTTCTGGCTGGAGGATGAGGATCCCGGGGAGATCATCGCTCGCGACGAGGCCACCATGTCGAGGCTGGGGATAGATCCCCAGGAACTGGCTCGCAAGATGGCCTGGGCGGTGGAGGTATCCCGCCAGGAGGAGCACTACTGCAAGGCGTTTACTTACGATCAGTTCACCGTCTCCAGCGCCTACTATCGCATGATGGTATGGTGCCCTCTATGCAAGGGAGAAGGTGGTCACGGCGAACTGCTGATCATTGACAACGTCACCGACGAGGAACTGTTCCTCCCCTCGTTGATGCCTCACCTGGTCTCAGCCCACCGCTTCTTTGAGAGCCCCCGTAGCTACTATCGGGTCGAGCCGGAGGAAGCATACAGAGTGCTCAGACACTTCGTCGTGCCCGAAGACGTCGTGTACCCGCCAGACAAGGGCAAATGACCTCCACCGCTACGAGAGTGCAGAAACAGGTTCCATGAGTGGACTGTTGGTCCGCTATCTGGGGCAGCTCATTCTGCCAGGGCTGGCAGTGGTGCTGTGGAAACTCGAGAGACGGCCCATCCTCGACCTTGGCTTCCGCCGTCGTGGCCCGTGGCTTCGAGACCTGGGCTTGGGCTTGCTCATCGGGGCGCTGATGGCCGTCACAGTGCTAGCGGTGCAGTCTGCGGCCGGTTGGCACGTGCTAACCTCCCTCACGAGGGATCAGATGCTCTTCGTCGCTGTCCCGGTCAACCTCCTTTTCGCCCTCCTAGTCTCCTTCTCCGAGGAGTTGACCTTCCGAGGTACTGTCTTCAGAGGATCGAGTTCAGTCGCGACGGGCATCGGGCAGGTGATGGATCGTTGCCATCGCTCCGGTTTCTCTACTTGGTCACCTCGACGACCAAGGAGACGCCTATCCTGGAGTTCAGGGGATCGTCTGAGATGACGGAGATCCCTCGCTGGAACCTCCCCGTCGCATCTGGGCCGTGGAACATCAGATCGAAAGTAGCTACCAGCAGCGCCTCTTCACCGGGTGCCAGCACCGCCGACCAGTCAGACCGGTCCTCGGTGGGACCGCCGCCGAAGACGGGGCTGGTCCCCTCAGAAGTCTCGAGCACCGCGGTCGTGCACCCGCAGGTAGTCTCCATGCCGGTGATCGTCAAATCGCTCTGCCCAGCATTACGCACGGCGAAGCTGGCGCTGATCTGCCTGTCCGAAATAGAGACCATTCCCAGGTCCAGCTCGGACGGCTCGACCACCAGCACGGGCCGCTCGGCTGGCAACTCCGCCAGCAGGTCGGTCCGCACCTGAGAAGCCAGCGCCCTGTCGAAGAAGGCCTCGGTTCCATACCTCTGTAGCATGGCCCGGTAGACCTGACTTTGCGTGGCGCCCTGGGCCACCTGCTCATCAATAAAGCCCCGCCGCTCCTCGGCCATACCGCAACTGCAGGAGCCAATGTCCTTCCCACAGCAGGGACACTCGAATGCCTCGTACACCCTGGTGGTCACCTGGGCACTGCCCGCCGTGGGGTCAGTCAGTGATGGAACAGCACCAGCCTCCGTGGGGGTGGTGCCGGAGGCAAGTGTCCCCTCTGCGCTTATCTGCGGCCCGAAGATGAATAACCCGGCTGCCAACCCTACGACGAGGAGGCCGAGAACAGCCGTGAGGAAACCCCAGGTCGTCTTGCCTTGGGTCACAACGGGCTTGTCGCTCGTACCTTGCGTGTTCGTTTCCAAAGATCTACCTCCTTATCAAACTCCTTCAGTTCTGTCTCGGGCACTGGTGTATCCAAACCGCGTAGGCCAGAAGGATGCCCAGTTCGACGACAGCCAAGAGCAGAGCGATATTCATAAGTAACAAGCGTGTCCTATTGCGACCTCCGTTGTGTAACTGCTCCAAAGATCCTGTGTCGGCTCCCCGGGCATGATGGGAGAGTTCTTTTCCCCAGCAGCCCAACATCTCAGCTAGCCACCAGCCCACGGTGTTTCTTTGGGTCTTCCTTGAACCTGTTGCGACAGACCTCAGAGCAGAAGTAGTAGATCGCGCCCTTGTGTTCGTGCAGTCCGGCGGCTCTCCCCTCCTCTCACTCCACACCATACACCTGATCTTTCACCATCTCCACCTCAACTTTCTCCTTCGAAATCTCCTCGTTGCCGTTGCCGGAGAACCAGCGAGGGCCCAGGTTCTTGAAAATCGCTTTGACCGAAGCGGAACGGTTCAGGCAGTAGAAGTGAATCCCCGGCACGCCTTGTTCCAAGAGTCCGAGACATTGCTGAGTGGCGTAGTCGATGCCCAGTTTTCGCACCGCGGCGTCGTTATCGCCCAGGCGCTCCAGGTGACGCGCCAGGTTAGGCGGGATGGTAGCCCCTGCGAGGGCCGCAAAGCGTTTCACCTGGGTCAGGTTGAGGATGGGCAAGATGCCGGGGATGATGGGAACGCTGATTCCTATCCTTTGGGCGCGCTCCACAAAGTCGTAGTAGTAGCCGTTGTCGAAGAAGATTTGGGTGATCACGAACTCGCCGCCGGCGTCCACTTTCTCCTTGAGGTGTTGCAGATCCTGCTCTTTGTCCTGGCACTCGATGTGCCCCTCTGGGTGACCGGCCACCCCCATGCCGAAGTCGTAGCGATCTTTGATGAGAAGGACCAGTTGATAGGCATAGCGGAAGGTGTTCCTGACTGGGGCGGACGGTGCTTCCTCTGGCCGGTCTCCGCGAAGGGCTAGGATGTTCTCCAGGTCCAGCGCACGGGCCATGTCAAGGTCCTGGATGATCTGCTCTTCGGTGGCGCCGATGCAGGTGAAGTGGAACATAGACTCTAGGCCTAGCTTCTTCTTCACATGAGCCGCAATCTGGAAAGTCCTGTCTCGGTTGGTCCGGTCAGGGGCGAAGGTGACGGAAATAAAACTGGGATCCAGGGCTTTGAGTTCGGCGATGGTATCGTAAAGCTTGAGGACCCCCCGGTCGGTCTTGGGCGGGAAGACCTCAAAGGAATAGGTGAGGGGCGATCGGGCATAGAACTCTTGGATCTTCATCGTGGTGCCTCTTTCTCTCTGGGCCACTCCTCCTCGAAGTGGCCGTTTCGCCAGACCACACATTCGCCAAAAGGCGAGTCGTCCCCAAGGGAGCAAACTCTCACAGTCACGTACTCGCGCAGATAACTTCCCATAACCTTCGGAACCAGGATGTTTTCTACCTGAAATACGCCAGCGGGATTCTCGATCAGGGCCGTGATGTCGATGGGTGTAGCCCCTCCTTCCTCTATCACCACCTCTTGCACCGCCAGTGCCGACAAGGAATGAGAATCAACTTTACCTAACTCAAAGACCGCGCGTCCTCTGCCCTGGGTCATATCAGTCCCGTCTGCAACAGCGACAATCGCCGCCTCCATGGTCACGGGCAACGGGCTGAGGTCATGCGTCGCGATGGCTGAAAGGATGAAACTGGGCATCGTGTGTCGCTTGCTCTCGTCAGAGTAGATCTGCGGTAGCGACCTCTCCAGGAGAGGCGCCACCAGAATGAGTCCATAGGCCTCATGACCTTCACGGTGAATCTGATTGCCGATGTCGTGGAGCATAGCTGCCGCCAGCATGACGAGCATGGCATCATCTCGATCTCCAGCCCCCGAGCGCTCCACATCCAGGGCAACACCGTTCCCGGTCAGTATCTCGGCCATCCGCAAGGCGTTGGCAGCTACAACCTGTGCGTGTGCTTGGCCGTGATCATTGAGGCCCATCTCACCAATGGTCACGTAGGCGGCCATGTCCCACAGGGCCCGCGTCCTCTTGTCGTTCAGCAGGAGATTGTACAGTTCGAGGGTGCGAGGGTAGGCTTTGGTGATCTCCAGTATGGCGTCATCTGATGCGTGGGCCAGGTCGTGATATTGCCAATCCAGTCGCACGGACACGCCATCACTGAGATGACTGCATGGTGGATGCTCATTCTCTATTGTGCTCATCTCTCTCATCGTGCCAGGGAGCGCCCTGCCGTTTGGCGCTCTCGATTTCCTTCATCAACAGGGCTTTTCCATCCTGTGCGCTCCCCCTACCTTGCTCCTCTTCCTGGGGTGAGCGGCGCTGGTTGGTGGGACCAAACTCGCCTCTCCTCTCACTGCATCCAGCTTCCCCCTGATAGGTTTGCCGGGCCCTCGACCCCTGGGGTTGCCCCCCAGAAGCCAGGTGATGAAGTAAGCCACCGGGCATGCCAGCATCACTCCGAGCAAGATCACTTTGCTCAGGGACGCTCCCTGGAGGATCAAGAGATAGAAGGCGCTCAGTGACAGCAAAGCACAGAACGCCATGGGACCCCACTCTCCAACCCGGTCTCTCAGGCTTGTCCAATTCACAGCTGCCCCTCCCTCATTGTGGGCGCGTTCCGCGCTCGAACGGCGCTTCTTCCAGCGCCCTTCCTTCTTCGCTTTCCCTTCCCCGTCTCCCCCCACTCGGGACCGGCATACTTGCCCGGATCCCTTTCGAACTTGGTTTGACAGAGGGGACAACACAGGTAATACGTCACTCTCTCATACTGTATGGCCACTTGTGCTCGATGGCGGTTGACACGCCTGCCGCAAACTGGATCTCTCAACATCATCCCTCCTTATACTCCCTCATTGTGCGCCACTCCTGCGAAAGAAACCGGAGACCGTGACCGCGCCAGCAGGTAGGCCAATCAGCGTGGGACCGCAGCGGAAGCAGACCTACCATCTCAGGCGCGTCCCTCCACCCAGGCTCTACGGCCTCACCGGCCCTCGTCTACAAGTGGGTAGCCGGCCTCAGTCCAGGCAATCATCCCGCCGTCAAGGTTCCACACATGGGTGTATCCCAGGTTCACCAGCGTGCGGGCGGCGATAGCGCTCATCCCCCCACTGCGGCAATAGACAACTAGCTTCGCGCCCTTGTCGGCGGGCAGTTTGTCCAGGTTCAGCTCGATCTCATCATACGGGACCAGGAGGTCAGTCCCATCAATCTCGCCTTCATACGGCACATGGACGTTGATGAGCGGGAAGTCCTTGCTTTCCAGCATGCTTCCCAACCCAGCGGCATTCACATCGGTGTAGCTACCGCCGCCCTCGACCGGCACCACTTGGGTCTGCAGTGCTTGAGTTCCGGACACTGTCACGGTGCCTACTCCCCCAGTTCCACATGCGGCCAGAACCGGCACAATGATGGCAATGATCAGCAGAGTAAGCACGAGAGTACGCAATCTGGTCATCAGTCACACCTCCTCTTCCAGACAAGGCATCCGAGCGGAAGATACGTAGACTCTTCCCCCGATCCCTGAATGGTAGTCACGCCAACCAGAGAATCGATGACCCAACCCAGCATGGTGAAAATAGCCCTGCTCACATTCCTCTTCTTATCCTATGCTGGCCTGTCCCCTTGAGACGAGGGTGTTTCGATCAGGTCTCCGCTCGACCCTTGTTGGTGCCCGCCTCTCATCATTAGCAGATGGCCTAGAGGGCAGAGAAGGACTATAGCGAAGAGGAGCACGCTATCTAGCGGCACGCCCAGCACCCAGATAGCCACGATGGCGGCTAGGGGCAACAGGGAACAGAGCACCGTGATCAGCGCGTATCTCTTGATCGTCTCTCGGTGTCCGGAATCTATCTGCATTTGACTCCTCTCTAGTAGCTGCGGACTCGGGCAGGCGCAGGCGAATGGCGAGCTAAGAACCGATTACCGCCAGCTTCGAATCTCTCGATTTCCTGCGCTTCCGTGGCAATCTGAGCGACGGGTCGTGTGCGCCGGTGGGTTCTCAGCATCAGTGACGATGAGCTTCATCCCCTGCAAGCCCACAACCCTGACCGGCTGGCCGGGTCTCAGTTTCTCTTCCGACACAGCACTCCATAACTCGTTCTTATAGCGGACCTGTCCTACGGGGTCAAGCGGGGTCACTACCGTCGCTATCGCCCCCATGATCGCCTCGCGTCCAGACTGCACCGGTTGCCTCATGGCTCTCATGATCTTGTAGTAGATGAACAGAGACGCTACTGAAATGATTGCGTAAGCCGGAAAGGCCATCTCCCAAGGGAGAAAGGCGAATAGTGCTAAGCCGATAACAGGCATGAGAAGTAATGCATGGCACCACATGACAATCTCCTTGATGAGCAACGGATGACCGAGGGGCATGGGCACCGACCCACACCCCTCCAGTCACGCCAGGGCTACATCTGCATTCGCATTCCTTCACCCTTGCCCTGGAGATACTTCTCCGGGTCCTTCTGGAAGGCCATCTTGCAGCTCTGGGCACAGAAGTAGTAGACCTTGCCCTTGTATTCATATTGGGCGACAGCGGTCTTCTCATCTACTACCATGCCACACACTGGATCCTTAGTCATCCTGAGCACCTCCGTTTCTTTGGTAGCCACGAACTAGGCTTCGTCCAACTCTAACATGTCCACAAACTGATCATGCCAGGAGTGGTACCAGACCTCGCCGCTATGGCCATTGACACTTAGCATGCCGTGGATCTCCGAATCGTTGAGAACATGGATGGTGTAGTAGCCATAGAAGACATCCGCTTGGTCGGCCACTTGGGTGCCCGGGATGCTGGCGTCTAAGTATCGCTGTGCGTACTCGAGCGCCTGCTCAGTTGACACCGGCATGTCGGCGCTCGGCTCCTGTGTGCCGAAGCCACCCATCATACCTCCCATCATCCCGCTCCAGCCTGAGCGCGAATGCATGCCATACCTAGTGTTCCACATCATGTTGGGCCCGTATTCCGGATAGACTACACCGGTGTCTTTGTCAACGAGCAGTTCCATGGCGTGCACACCAGTGCTCTCCTCCTCGACCTCTGCATAGAAGTGGTTGCTGAACTCCATCACCTCCGCGACGGACAGATCAGGCAGCCCCAGAGACGCCAAATACCCCTCCACAGCTCCCTGAGCATTCGAGAGGCTAAGGGCCCCCTCGCCGCTACCGAGAGAACCACCCTGAGATCCGTAACAACCGTTGCCGGAACCCAT
Source organism: Chloroflexi bacterium B3_Chlor (assembly GCA_005223035.1). GTDB lineage: Bacteria > Chloroflexota > Anaerolineae > UBA7937 > B3-Chlor > B3-Chlor. Next base: position 11,096 of record NJBK01000024.1, on the reverse strand, counting down.
CATCCCTCCGTAGCCGGACCAGCTACCGAGCATACCAGAGCCCATCCAGCCGCTCATATGGAAAGGCCAGGTCCAAGTGGAGACAGGTGGGCGAGCCACGGCCCACCCCACAACACCTCCCAGGGACACCAGGACGACGGCCCCCAACGTGGCAGCGAGTATGATCACGGTCCATTGCACTCTACTTGCCATGCGAACACCTCCCATCTTGATTTCTCAACAGTCAACTCTGACGTACATACTAGCTGGTAGCTTGCGGGATCTCGGCCCCACAGTGGGGGCAGTTGATCCAGTCCTCTTGCAGAAATCGTCCACAGGAAGGGCACGCCCGAGCGTACCCCGTTGCCCTCGCTGGGCTAGGAACAGGCATCAGGCCGCCTGTTGACCCTGCCTTCCGGTAGAGCAGATACCCCCCTAGCGCCAGCCCAATGGGCAAGGCCAGAAACAACAGCATCAGTATCGGCCACAAGAACATCATCCCCATCATCGTTTCACTATCTCCTTGCGTCTAGATAATAGAAGGTTTGAACCCTCTCAGTCTGAGGGAGTTCGTCACCACCAAGACAGAACTGAAGGCCATGGCCCCAGCAGCGATGGCCGGATTGAGCAGAATACCAAGGAAGGGATACAGCACTCCGGCCGCCACAGGGATACCGGCGGTGTTGTAGGCAAAGGCCCAGAAAAGGTTCCACTTTATGGTCCGCATGGTAGCTTTGCTAAGAGCGATGGCCGTCACTACCCCCCGCAAGTCCCCACTCATGAGGGTTACATCGGAGGCTTCCATAGCCACATCGGTGCCCGTGCCGATGGCAATGCCCACATCGGCTTGAGCCAGAGCGGGGGCATCGTTGATGCCGTCGCCTACCATAGCCACCACCTTGCCCTGCTTCTGTAGCTCCTTCACCTTGGCTGCCTTCTCCTCGGGAAGTACCTCAGCCAAGACCTGGTCGATGCCCAACTCCCGCCCTATGGCCTCGGCTGTCCGGCGATTGTCTCCGGTCAACATGTACACTTCCAACCCCAAGCGATGCAGTTCAGCCACCGCCTCTTTCGAATTCTCCTTGAGCGTATCGGCCACCGCGATGATTCCGGCGGCCTGGCCGTCCACAGTGACATACATGGGGGTTTTGCCCTCATTAGAAAGACGTACGGCCTCCTCCCCCAGGCCATCCAGAGCGATCCCCTCATCCTGCATCAGCTTGAGGTTGCCCAAGAGGACATCCTTATCCTCGACCTCCGCTCGGATGCCATGTCCTGCGATCGCCCGAAAGTCCCTCGGCTCAGCGAGAGACAGGGCGCGCGCTTTCGCCTGTTCCACGATGGCCTCACCCAAGGGGTGCTCAGACCCCCTCTCCGCAGAGGCGGCCAACTGAAGAAGTTCCACCTCCGTGAGACGCCCATCGACCACGATGTCCGTGACCACCGGCTGGCCTTTGGTGAGTGTCCCGGTCTTGTCCAGGATGATCGCCTCAAGCTTGCGGGCCGTTTCCAACGAGTCTCCGCCCTTGATGAGCACGCCGTTCTCCGCGCCCTTGCCTGTACCCACCATTATGGCGGTAGGGGTGGCCAGGCCCAGAGCGCAGGGGCAGGCGATGATCAGGACGGCTACGAAATTGACCAAGGCATGAGTGAAGGCCGGCTCTGGCCCCACCAAGTACCAAACGGCGAAGGTCACCAGGGCGATAGCGATCACCCCGGGCACGAAGACCCCGGCGATCTTGTCCGCCAGGCGTTGAATGGGTGCCTTGGACCCTTGCGCTTCCTGGACCAGCTTTATGATCTGGGCCAGGGCTGTATCCTTGCCCACCTTGCCGGCCCGGAACTTGAACGCCCCAACCTTGTTGATGGTGGCCCCGATGACCTCATCGCCTTCCTTCTTCACCACTGGCATGGATTCACCCGTGATCGCGGACTGATCAACGCTAGAGCGCCCCTCGATCACCATTCCGTCCACTGGGATCTTCTCACCTGGGCGAACCAGCACGATGTCGCCGACGCGCACGTCTTCTACCGGGATGTCGACTTCCTGACCATCCCTCAGGATCCGAGCAGTCTTGGCCTGCAATCCCATCAGCTTCTTGATGGCCTCGGAGGTCTGTCCCTTGGCCCTGGCTTCGAGCCACCGACCCAGGAGGATAAGGGCGATGATGATCACCGCTGTGTCGTAATACACCTCCGCTAGACCCTCGGGGAAGAAGGAAGGAATGAAGGTAGCAACCAAGCTATACCCGAAGGCCGCCGATGTGCCCACGGCGATCAATGTATCCATGTTCGCTCGGAGATGCTTGGCCTCCGCCCAGGCGCCCCGGTAGAAGCGCCAGCCGGCCCAAAACTGTACCGGAGTAGCGAGCAGAGCCAATGTCACCAGCATGGTCTGCCGAGGTATGTCGGACAAGAAGGGAAAGAACCTTTGAAAGGTCCCCACGAAGACCAGGATGGCTATCGCGCCGCTAAACATGAAGCGGTTTCTCAGCTCCCGGATTTCCTGTTGCCGGGCCTTCCGCTCCCAATCTGCAGTCTCCTCCTCGCCCGCCATTTCCAGCACGTCATACCCAGCCTCGCGGACGGCGCGCTTGAGGTCGGCCACAGTCACGGCTCCGGGTATGTACTCTACGGTCGCCCTCTCGGTAGCCAGGTTGACGCTGGCCGAGAACACGCCATCCACACTTTTCAGGGCTCGTTCCACCGTGCTTACACAGGAGGCGCAAGTCATGCCCGCGATGGGCAAGGTGACCCGCTCCACTACCACCTGGTAACCGGCTTCCCGGACGCTAGACGCCAGGTCAGGGAGTCCTGTCACCGAGGGGTCATATACCACCGAGGCTTTCTGTGTTGCAAAGTTCACAGTAGCGTTGGCGACGCCGGGCAGCCTGCTCAGCGCCCTCTCAACAGTACGCACACAGGAGGCACAGGTCATTCCTGCTACCGGAAGTACCATCTTGGTTGCATCCATCCTACTCACCTCCATATCCATATTCAGTTCGTCGCCGCCCGTCGAACCGCCCTCGATTCACTCCTCCCAAACCGCTGGCAAAAGGAGTTGCAGGGGCGCGCTGCAGGGCAATCGCCTTCTTGATCCCGTCAATGCGCTAAGGCTCCTCATCCAGCGTGCACCCTATGCCCCACACATGGCCCTCGATACTCTTCCAGCGATTTGACACCTGCTTCTTCATGTTCTCTTCCGTGCCCCCCCCAGGGGGGAGGGGGTCTTCACTAATAGACTATACTAGAATAATCCCTGGAACACATCGGCCAGTTGGCCGATCTTGACACCAGCAAATTGGCCCATCTTTCTACAGGCCACTTGGCCTATAACAAAACTGCTAACGCTTCGCCATTCAAAGCCGGGCAGAAGGGGCTCCCAAGCCTTTTACATGCGCAGGCTTTCCGGCGCCACCAATCCGAACCCTACGCACAGGGCGTAACTGGTCGCCAACACCAGCCCCAAGGTCATGCCTAACGGTAGGGACTCTTGCCTTCTCATCGTTGCCCGACTTCCTTTGTGTAATCCGTAACCAAGTATTATCAGTTCTAGGCCCGAACGGGAGAGCAATTCCATCTTCTCCGGGGCAAGCAAGAAGGCCCACCTTTCGATGGGCCTTCGATGCGCCGTTTGGCGCCGAACGAAGTACGTTCGCCAGACCGCTATGGTTTAGCCTAGACAGGCAGGTGGAACACGATTCTTGTCCCTTGGCCAGGCTCTGACCACGTGGAGAGCCACCCACCCAGAAGGATGGCCCTCTCTTGCATCCCCATCAGCCCGAAGTGGCCGCGTTCGGTCAGTTCGTTGGGGGTCTCTGGAAGTTCAAAGCCAACACCATCGTCCTCTATGAACACGGTGATCCCGTCTGAATCGAACTGCGCCCTCACGTGCACTCTGGAGGCCTGGGCGTGCTGTTCGACATTGTTCAGCGCTTCCTGAACGATACGAAAAATAGCCAGTTCTACATCGGCGGCGAGGCGATAGGGCGTTCCGGACACCTCCAACTCTGTGTCGATGTGATCACTAGCCGCCAAATCATCTGCCAGTTTCTGTAAACCCGGGATCAATCCCAGATCCTCCAAGTATACGGGTCGCAGGTCACCGATGTAGCGGCGTAGATCATCGATGATGGAGCCGGTCAGCTCTCGCAAGTCTGCCAGCTTCTGACCGGAACGCTTCGCAGTAGCGGGTAGGTCCCTTTGTGCCCTCTCTAGCTCCTGGGAAAGGACGACCAACGACTGCACGGTGTCGTCGTGCAGTTCGTGACCAACGCGCAACCGCTCCTCATCCTGGGCCGCAGTCAGCGCCGCTGCATAACTGCGCATAGAGGTCTGGTAGCTACGGACTCGATCTGCCATCTCATTGATACTGATCCGCAGTTCATCGATTTCGGTAATCCCGCCCACCGGATCGCGAGCGGCTGAGAAATCACCCTCGGCGATCTTGCTGGCGCTGTGCCGCAGCGCTTCCAAGGGTAGAAGCACCTGGCGCACCCCTAAAGCGATGGTTATGAGGGACCCCAAGGCGATCAGGACCACAACTAAGGGTGTGATCTGGGAATAGCGCATCATGGGAGCGAGGAGGTCACTCCACGGCTCCTGGACGATCACCATCCATCCATCTCGCAGGGGAGCGTGCGCCAGGACCATTGGCTCCCCAGCCAGATCCCGATGCACGTGCGCGCCAGCCTCGGCCAGCTGGGTGCCGTCCATGCGCAAGTGGGTGAGTGCGTCGCTTTCCAGCTGGAACTGGCTGAGAGGATAGAGGACGGTTCCCCTGCCATCGATCAGATAGGCCACTCCCGTACTGCCCACTGTCAAGTCCGCCAAAATCTGCTCTGCACCGCAGCCCTTCGGTGAGAACACGCCGACCAGCGCGCCTGCCTGTCCCACCCCGGCAACGACCCAAGCCGCCAGGGTGCGACGCGAGAGTGGCTCTTCCAAGGTAATCAAGAGCGGCGGCCCCTCCCCCACACTGATTTGCTCCAAGGCCGGCATCACACCCTGGATCCTGGCTGTCCACACGTCGGAATCAGGCCAAGCGGCTAGTACTTCACCGCCCGTCGTCAACAGGGCAACGCCTTCATCAAACGCCCCGAGTTGGGGCGAGTATTCCCGGAGCAGCAGAGGATAGTCGACGGGCTCGGCATGGCGGAGGCCGGCCTGATCACGAACGCTTTCCAAGGTATCCCGACAGCGGTCTAGGCCCTCCTCGATTGCGCTGGCGGCCACGGTCGCCAGCGCCAGATCTCTATCCTCCACCAAAGTTCTCATCGCCCTTTGGTGGCTGTAGACACCGGTGAAGGAGAGAGCGAGCAAGATGGCCGCCACGGGAAACACGATCCAGAGCAGCATCTGGCTGCGGAGATCCCGCCACAACCTCTTCAGCCAATCCCTTGTAATCATCCTCGGCCGTCACTCAACCTTGTCATCCATGCTGATCCACCCCTCACGCACGGCTTTCAACACCGCCTCAGTGCGCGAACCGACCTGCAGCTTAGAGTAGACCCTGGCCAAGTGGCCTTGTACGGTCCGACCGCTAATCCCCAATTCCTGTCCGATCGCTCTGTTGGTGAGACCCTTGCCTGCCAAGCGAAGAACCTCCAGTTCGCGGTCTGTAGGCCTCTCCACAACCCCATCGGCCTTCAGTGCCACGCGACCTGAGCGCACTCGCTCCATCAACCTCCTGGCCACGGTAGCGTCGAGGGCTGGCTCGCCCTCCGCTATTCGCCGAACAGCCTGGATCAACTGAGCGGAGTCAGCTGTCTTGAGGACGTAGCCATCAACTCCCGCCTGGACGAGGGCAAAGACGTAGGGATCATCATCGTAGGCAGTGAGAACCAAGATTCTGACCTGCGGGTGCTCGGCCTTGATGCGGCGTGCCAGATCGACGCCAGACATCTTGGGCATCCTGATATCCAGTATGGCTATGTCGGGCTGATGCTCCGCCACCAGTTCCAACGCCCGCTCACCATCCCCCGCCTCAGCCACAACGGTGATATCGCCGCTTTCTTCCAAGAACCGACGGACCCCCTGCCGAACCAGGGCGTGATCATCGGCCAAAACTGCCCTTATCTTTCCCTCGGTCATCTGTGTCTCTGCCCTCCAATGAAACAACCTCTCTCAACACGACAACAAGAAGGCAATGGGTTTGTCAACCGTCTTCCCATGGGTTCCCACAGAAAGGCACCATTGCGGGCCAAGGGTCCCTGGGCTGTCTCCAAAGTACAGGCACCGAAGTCCGGAGCTATCACAACCGTCACCTTCCATGGATGTCTACTCTGCGCTCCTCGACGGAAAGGCGGCACAAGATTCATGTCGTCACCAAAGCGTGCAGCCGTCAGCCAACGTCTGTGGCAGCCTACTCAGACACCCCATCCCGGTGCAGATACGAGAATGAGGGCAAGACCGGATTACCTGTCAATGGAAACTCGAATTGTCCGTTCACTGGTCGATCGCACCAATCTCTGCCTCGATGATCTGCTGAAATACTTCAAAGGGCTGTGCGCCAGCCAGCGGCTGGCCGTTTATCAGGAAGGCTGGCGTGCCCCTGACCCCCAGCGACTGTCCCCTACTCGTCTCGGTGCGAACGAGAGCGGCCGTCTTACCCGAGTCTAGACAGGCGTTGAAAACCGTAGTGTCCAGTCCTAGATCGGCTGCAATCTGCTTCAAGTTGTCATTGAAGCCCCCGCGACTCCCGCCTGTCTGAGGACCATACAGTAGGTCGTGGTAGGCCCAGAAAGCACCCTGCTCTGCGGCGCACTCGCTGGCCTCAGCCGCCCGCTGCGAGTTTGGCCCAAGTACGACCAAATGCCGATACCCAAAGCGGACCAACCCTCTCTGCACATATGCTTCATCAATCTGGCGCAACGCGCCAGTGGCGAACAGCCTGCAGAACCCTCACTGAAAGTCGCCGAACTCGATGATGGTCACGGGAGCATTGGGGTCTCCAACGAAATGGCGTGTTTCGGCAGCCACAATGTCCATGAGTGTTGGTGTGGCCGTGTTGCCGACCGAAGGTCCGGCGGTGGCTGTCGGTGTCACGGGTGTTGGGCTGAGAGGCTCCGGTGTCGCCCCGGGGCGGCTTGCACACCCGACCAGCACCACAATCACGAGCACGATCATCAGCGCCGCGAGCAGTTTGGCCTGCCCCGTGAACGACATACTCCTTGACGTCAGCGTGGTCTTCGGTGGAACACAACCTTTCGAATGCTCCGCAACCCTATTTGTCACCTTTCCTCACTGCCTCCTGACATGACTTCTGTGCAACCAGCGGGCAAGCGACTTCCCCGCCCGGATCCGCTTAGTCCCCTCTGGCCTCGGCCAGGAGTTCCTCCAGTACAACCGTGAGTTGGTCCTCGGTCGGCGACCCGATGAAGACCTTGGCAATCTCTCCCTCGTGAGTGATGACGAAGGTCTCTGGCACCCCCTGGATGCCGTAGGCCTTCGCGATGCGACTGCGCGGGTCCGGCCCATTCGGATATGTTATCCCGAATTCCTCGATGAAGGCCAGCGCTGGCGCTTCGGTGTCCTGATGATCCACCCCTACGACGGTGATTCCCTGCTCGCGGTAGCGCTGCCAAGTAGCCTCGAGAATGGGGGCCTCATCCCGGCAGGGCGGGCACCAACTAGCCCAGAAATTGAGCACCACGACCTGTCCCCGCAGGTCACTCAGGGAGAGTTGACTCCCATCGAACAGCTGCAAGGTGAAATCTGGTGCTGGCCCCTCTTGGAGCGGCCCTGGCCCCTTGGCCGTCAAGCCGTAGGCAAGGGAGACAAAGACAACGGCCAGAGCCGCGAGAATGATGAGAGGTTGGCCAATCCGCCTCGACCCCTTCTGAGAGACCGGCGGCCCTTGCTGTCTTTCTCCCGCTCGCGCTTCCACCGGTTCCTTCGTCTGCATAGTTCTCCTGATCCGCTGGCTTGTGGCTGGCCAATTCGCCACAGTCACCGTAGCAGTGCGACGGCGCCTCCCTGTAGATGATTGGGCGGCCAGAGCAGCGACCGTCGTGGGCAACATGACCTGACGCGGCCTTCCTGACACGTCAACCGCCCATTGTGCCAACCGCTGCTCGGTTCACACCGTTGCCCTTGAGATGAGATCTCTGGCCGAAAGACGCAACCCATGCGGAAAATCATCCGAACCTCATCAAGCCGGGGTATCCCCCTTCTCAAGGGGGTAACCGGCCTCGTCTCTCGGCTCTCTCCATCATATCACGGAACTTGTGGCTGCCACAACTGGCAGCGCGTACCCTGGCCCAATCGCACGGGACGTGAGTGAGCTATGTCCCAATCTCCCTTCGCAGTTCTCGGATCACGTCGGCCAAAGTAATCACACCGATGGGGTGTCGGCCCCCCTCGGCAGGGCCACACACCACCAACTGGTGGATATCGCTATCTACCATCCTCTTGATCGCATCTAGCAGGTTGACGCTGTTGGGGAGCCAAATCAGACTCTCCTTGGGAGTCATTATCTCGCTCACTACCTTGTCCGCCCACTCTGGATCGTTCAGGTAAGCCTTCACGACATCTATGCGTGCCACTAGTCCCGCTACGTGGCCGTCTCCCTTCCTCACCACCAACACGAAGTTGTGCTCCTCGAGGGCAAAGAGCAGCTCAGGCAACGGCGTGTCCGGGTAACAACTCACTATCGGGTGGGTGCTTGCCTGTCTGATCGTCTTCTGAAGTCCTTTCGCACTCATGCTCCTCACCACCTTTCCCCGTGCCAACTTGACATTCCTGAACACAGTTCGACGTTATCGATAGGGACCGATTGGCCATGGCATGCCCTGTCGACTCCATCCTCGCATTTACGACAAGCGGTGCGATTGGGTCACACCCGCTGGTGCGCGGGCTTCCGTGCCCACCGTCACCACAGTCGGCGTGGCACTTGGCCACTACCAGGTGCGAATGAAGGCCACTAGGGCTGCTATTTGTTCCTCCGTCAGCGTCTTCCCGTAGCCGGGCATAGACGTACCCGACAAGCCCTCGGCGATGAACCTCGCCAGCGTCGTATCATCCATACCAAGTCCCGCATCCTTCAGAGCCATGGTTGTGAGCAGACTCCCAGCCCCTTCTCCACCGTGGCACGTGGCGCAGTAGACGCCGTAGAGGCCCTCGCCCCTCGCGCTGCCCGTCCCGGTCGCCGCCTGACCAGTGAGCACCGAGGCCGGCGCCTCGTGGGCCACGGGCTCGAGAGAGCGCAAATACAGCCACACCGCGCGTAGATCGTCCTCTGTCCACCGGGTGTACACCGGCCATGGCATGAAGGTCACCATCACAGTGCCGTCCGGCCGGACCCCGGTGCGCATGGCGGTCACGAACTGCTCCTGTGTCCAATCGCCGATGCCCGTGGTCACGTCTGGCGTGATGTTGGGGCCTGTAGTGTCGACCCCTTCCTCCGCGATAAGAAAATCACCCCCACCGAAGGGCCGGGTCATATCGTACACTCCGGTGTTCGGGCTGCGGGGCGTGTGGCACCCTGCGCACATGGAGCCATGCAGGGTCAGATACTCACCATACTCCATCGTCGCGCCTCTAGGCGGGACAACCGCCTGTTCGGTGACCGCGGGCTGGGGTTTGATCATCCCCAAGGCCATCAGCGCCTTCGCGGCGAAGGACAGTTGATTGGCTGGAACTTCGTTACGCACCGGTGGCAGGGAACGCAGGTAGGCCACCAAAGCCAGGGCATCCTGGTCGCTCATCCCGCGGTACCATTCGGCTTCCATGATGGGGAAGATCAGATGTCCTTCGCGGTCCAACCCCTCTCGGATGGCCCGCACCAATTCCCCGTCAGACCAGTCCCCGATACCCGTCTCGCGGTCTGGCGTGAGGTTCGAGCCGTACAGATACCCGAAGCCTGGCCCGATATCCGTGGCGTCGAACTCGCGGCCGCCAGCCTGGGGCTCTCCGGGGCTATGACTGCCCTCAGACCCGTGACAGAACCAGCAGATTTGGGTGTAGTTATACAGGTACTCACCCCGCGCCACCGTCTCCGCGTCCGTCGGGGCGGTCATCTGGGGCACTGCCCGACTCACCGGGCGATCCCAGGTCAGTTGCACGTAAGTGACCAGGCCGATGACCAGCACGACCAGTACTCCTACCACAATGCCTACTCCTTTGAGAATGCGTCTTAACCACTTGTTCATTTCAGTTTTCTCCTTTCCGTCGATGACCTCGGTCAACTCGTCTTACTCGTGAGAATGTCCCAAGCCGATGAAGGGCATCTGGCTCTGCACCTAGAGGGCAGGGATGGGAAATCGGAGGGTGGCCCGCAAACTCGATACGCTCATCCCACAGTGAGAGCCGACAGGCGTTGCCCTAGGCCTGGGCTTCCAGCAGGTCTTTCAGGTTGTTGAGAGAGGTTTCAAGCTGTCGCCGAACCATTCGCATTGCGAGTGGCTCGGCCAACTTGAAGAATCCACCGACTTGGCCTTCGGCGAGAAGGCTGACTTTTGTGCCGCCTTCGATGGGCTCAAAGAGGAAGGTACCCTGGAACACCGGAAACGGTCCCGACGTAGCCTTCCACCCGTGCTTCCTAGGCGGCTCGTGCTCTGTGATCTCCCCTGCTGTCTCAACCCGCCGACCCAGCATTTGCATGACGTAGGTGTACTGCGACCCCACCCCCAATGGCCCTTCAGAAGTTACCTTCGCTTCCAGGATCCCCGACTGCCACTGCAGGTGAGTGTCATAGTCAGTCACGTACGCGAAGACCTCCTCACTGCGCCGGTTGATCACCACACTCGTATCTAACTTTGTCATCTCAATACCTCCTTATTCTTATTGTCTTTCGTCTATTGTCGTTTGTCCGTTGCGGTGGGCCACCCTCTCGTGTGCACTGTCACCACGGCTGAACGATAACTCATGACTTTCTAAGAACCTCACGCAACTTTCCGCGTCATCAAGTATACCGCGAAGCCTGGTGCCTTGTGTTTCCCTATCAAGTAGGTTGGCAGCCAGTGCCGAGGGTTAGTCTCGCTGGCGATCTGCTCGATCTCGAAACGCTCACCGAACCGGCGCTCGGCCTCGCCGGGCTCGAACGCCAACTCGAAGGGGATCAATCTCTCCCACCAGCGCCGTGGCCACTCGAAGCACCACAACAGAAACATACTACC